>JADZDL010000029.1 GCA_020851075.1 Planctomycetota bacterium
AGCCGGGCCAACCCGCCCCGCGATGCACAGTCGCGGGGCGGTTGCGTTTCCGGACCTCGCGTTCCCTGCGTAGACGCGCCAGCTTGTGGCCGAACCGTTCACCAGCCGCGCAACTCGCGAGAGCGGTGGGACTGGGTCCCCCATGCCAGAACGGGGCCGGTGCGACCGCACCCCAGGGGATGCTCTCTTGCGAGTTCCCGGAGAGCACTCGCCGTGGTGAAGAGTTAGCGTGTTGCGCGCGTCGCGACGCCCGCAACCCCTGTGCTGCCAAGACCGTCGTGCATGCGCGCAACACGCTCTTGAACGAAGCCCGAAGCGGCAGCGCAGCAGCCCTATGGGGTTTCGATGGCGCAGACGGGACGTGGCTGCTCGGTGCGGCGACGAAGAGCACCCACCGGTCCGATGCACCGCCCAACCATGCCGGAAGTTAACCCCTGGGCCCGACCCCGATGGTCGGTTTTGCTTCTGGGAACCGGGCCAGCCGAACCGCGACGACGAGGGCCTTCCCCGTCCGCAGCGAAGCGCGGCACCACGATCGTCGAGAGCTGCGGCGTCACGAAGCCTCCGGTGGCGATCGCGCCGGCGGTCCCCACGCCAGGATCTCGCGACGGACCATCCGACCGGTCTTGCATCGTGGGCACGACAAGACGTCGACCCCCGAGTGGCGGAGCACCGTTGCCCACCAAGGCTCGTTCGCCGGGACGTGCGCGCTACCACGTCCGGGGCTCCCGGCGGCAACAACCAATGCACCACTGCCTTCGGGCTCCGGCGTGCCGGCATCGAGGATTGCCCGTGCCTGGACCAACTTCGTCCCGACGTTGCTCGACGCGTGCAGGCCGTAGTGGCGCAGTCGCACGAAGCCACGCGGCAGCACGTGCAACAGGAACCGCCGCAGGAACTCCACGCCCGGCACCGTCAGCGACTTCTTGCGATTGCCGTCGGCGTAGTCGCGGTACGCGAACGTCACCCTGCCGTCGGCGATCCCCAGGATGCGCTGGTTGCTGATCGCGACCCGGTGCGTGTAGCGGCCGAGGTAGGCGAACACCTTCTCCGGCCCGCCGAACGGGGGCTTGCAGTACACCACCCACTCGGCGCCGTAGAGCTGGTGCCGGAACGCCGCCCAGACCGAATCGTCGCGAAGAGCATCGAGCTTGCCCGGCAAGTCGAGCTCGCCCGCGCGACGCAGATCCTGAAGCCCCGCGAGGAACTTGCCTCGGAACAGGCGCGACAGCGGCTTCACCGGCAGCAGGTGATTCTCACGGGCCCGCACCCAACGGTCGCCGTCCTTGCTCAGACCGCCGCCGGTGACGACGCAGTGCACGTGCGGGTGGAACAGCAGCTTCTGTCCCCACGTGTGCAGCACCGCGGTGATGCCGACTTCAGCACCCAGGCGACGCTCGTCCCGCGCAAGCTGCTGCAAGGCACCGGCAGACGCCTCGAACAACAGGGCATAGAGCGCCTTCCTGTTCGCGAACACGAGCCCGTGCAGCGTGGCCGGCAGCGTGAACACCGCGTGGAAGTACGGGATCGGCAGCACGTGCTCGATCCGCCGGTCGAGCCACTTCGCGCGCTCGGTGCCCTGGCACTTCGGGCAGTGGCGATCGCGGCACGAGTTGTAGGAGATGCGCTCGTGGCCACAGCCGTCGCAGACATCCCGATGGCCGCCGAGGGCCAGGGTCCGGCACTGGCCAAGGTGCCGCAGCACCTTCGCCTCGCGGTGCGTCACGATTCGACGCTGACGAAGCTCCGCCTCGTGCGCACGAACCACATCGGCAACCTCGTATCGAGGCCGCCACGGCGCCGACGACAAGGGCTACCCGAGAACTTGGCCGTCCGCGGTGCCCAACTGGTCGAGCGGGCTCTTCGTCTTCATCAGCGTCTCGACCGTCGTGTGCAAGTAGACCGCCGTCGTCTTGATGTTGGCGTGCCCCAAGAGGGCCTGGATCACCGACAGGTCCACGCCGAGCTCACGCAGGTGCGTCGCGAAGCTGTGGCGCAGTGAGTGCGGGCGGACCTCCTTCGTGATGCCGGCCTTGCCGACCGCGTCGACGAACACACGTCGCACCGAGTCCGTGCCGATGTGCCCCTCAGGGGTCTCCCCCGGGAACAGCCACGGTCCCTCCGGCCGAGTGGTCGCCCAGTACGAACGTAGCTCCAACAGGAACCGCCTCGACAACAGCGTGTAGCGGTCCTTACGCCCCTTGCCCTGCACCACGCGAATCACGCGGCGCTTGCTGTCGATGTCCTCGGGCCGCAGCCGAACGGCCTCCCGCGATCGCAGACCCGCCGAGTACATCGCCATCACGATCACGCGATAGCTGTCCTTGCGGATCATCCCGAGCAGCTGCCCCACCTCGGTGCCGCTCAGGATCAGCGGCAGACGCCGCATCCGCCGGTGCGCCGGGATGTGGTCGACCTCGATCGGCCGACCCAGCGTCGCCGAGTACAGGAACGTCAGCGACGCCCGCACCTGCCGCATCGTGTCGGCCGAAACCGGACGCTCGGCCAGGTGCAGCAGGAACTCGCGGATCTCGTCCCGGCCCATCTCCGCCGGAGATCGCATGTGGAAGCGCGCGAACTGACGCGCGTACAGCAGGTACACCTTGGCCGTGCTCGGACTGTGACCGGCGATCTTCAGATCCGCCGCCATTCTCTCTCTCAGCTCGCCCATGACGCCCTCCTTGGCGTTGGAACAGAGGGAAAGCCGGGGACCATCGACACGGCTCAACAGAACGGCAACACCGCTTCGAGGATCGTCCCGGTCGCCGCCCTCGCGCCTCCCTGCGGCAACGGTGCCGACTACGCCGGATCCCACGTCAGGCGAACGAGCTACGAGGACGCAGCTGCCGCGAAGCGGCTTCGTTCAAGAGTTGGGCCGGAACGGGCCTCGACGCAGCGCGGCAGGTTGGCGGGGTCGCAGACGGGCGCGGCCGGTCGGTAGCATGCCTCACCGATGCGCCCCCACCTGCACGCCAGCCTGCTGCTGACGACCTCGGTGCTGGCGCAGGTGCCCATCGATCCGCCGCCGGACGCGCAGGTCGACGAGCTGATGCAGATCGTCGACCACCTGGCCGCCGACGAGATGCGCGGCCGGGCCACGGGGTCGCCGGAGCAGATCGCAGCGTCGAACTTCGTCGCCCAGCAGTTCGCCACCCTCGGCCTGGATCCGATCGGCGACGCGCAGGACGGCCGGCGCACGTGGCTGCAGTGGTTCCCGGTCGAACAACTCGCGGTGGCACCGCAGTCGAAGTTCGTGGTCGACGGCCGGCCGGTGCCCAACCAGTAAGTGGTGATGACCAGCACCGAGCTGGCCACGAACATCTCCGGCCCGATGCAGTTCTGCGGGCTCAGCAGGACGCCCGGCCCGAACCCCGATGTCGCGGTCGGCGCGAACCTGACCGGCAAGATCGCAATCGCGGTCGTGCCGACCAAGGGCGACGCGGCCCCAAACCTCACCGCCGAGCAGCGCTTCGGCATCTCGTTCCAGACCTACCGGCAGTTGGGCAAGGTCGCGACGGCGCTCAGCGAGAAGGGCGCCGCCGCGGTCGTGTTCGTGCAGGTGCGCGACGCCACCGGCCTCACCGACTGCCTCAGCACTCTGCTGCCCTCGACGCAGCAGCCCAGGATCAGCCTGCCGATGCCGGTGGCCAGGCAGCGGGCGAGCTCGCCGGCCCGCGCGGCGCCCGCGATCGTGTTGTCGCCGCAGGCCAGCAAGGTGGTGCTCGAGGCGCTGCACCTCACGGAACAGGAACTCGACGAACACCTCGACGACGGCACCGGTGTGGCCGCGCGCACCGATGTCCCCGCAACCTTGGATCTGGCGGTCACCATCCGCACCGACGCGAAGGCCTGCAACGTAGTCGCGGTGCTGCGCGGCTCCGACCCGAAGCTCGCCCACCAGGCCGTGATCTACACCGCCCACGTCGACCACATCGGCGCCCGCATGGACGGCGCTGCCTACAACGGCGCCAACGACAACGCATCCGGGGTCGCGGGGCTCATCGGCGTCGCGAGGATGTTCGCCGCCGGCCCGAGGCCGCGCCGCAGCATCGTGTTCCTGGTCACCGCAGGCGAAGAACTCGGGCTGTGGGGCTCGCAGTTCTTCGTCGACAACCCGGCCTGGCCGATCGAGAACATCGTCGCCAACATCAACTTCGAGATGATCGGGCGAACCGGCCGATGCACCGCGACCGAGTTCGTGGCAACGCCGAGCTACCGGCATTCGCGGTTCTCCTCGCTTGGGCACGACGCGGCGCAGATCGCGGCCGGTCTCGGCATCACGCTGCTGCCCGGCGACGAGTACTACCGGCAGAGTGACCACTTCCCGTTCGCCGAGCGCGGGATCCCGGCGCTGTCGATCGGGGACGGGAACTTCGTCGACTACCACCTCGTCACGGACGATGCCGGGGCCATCGATGGCAGGCGCGTGCATGCGGCGATGCGGGCGGCGGCGGAACTCGGGAGGCGCGTGGCGATGGACGAGGAGGCGCCGAGCACGAGGCAGGCGCAGGCGGGGTGGTAGGTGCGGATGGCCCGCGCCCGGGTTACTCCAGGGCATTACAGGTTTGCGACCGTGAACAATTCGGGACGGTGGACAGTCGGAGGTTAATGGCATTGGGGGTTACTCCAGGGCATTACAGGTTTGCGACCGTGAACACTTCGGGACGGTGGACACCGCTGCGATTATGGCCCCTGGAAACCGAATCACGCGGATCGTGACCGCCGGCTCCAACCGGCGCCTCACGCGACGGTTACCCTCAAAACACCACCATGAACCCCACCGTTACGCCACTATCTACAATCCACACCCCCTTCAGCTCCATGCACCACACGTAGGTCGTGGACAGCCAACCTTCCCACACCAACTCCATCACACTCCACTCACCCTTTCCGAATACTCTCGTCGCGCTTACCGCTATGCCACCCCTCATTTCGTCCAGGCATTTCTCCCACTTCAGCGAGACACGCCGGTCTGGCTCGCCCCAAGCCTCCACAACATCCGACATCCGCCCCCCTCGCAGGGACTCTGACAAGCCAGAGACCTTCGAGCCAACGACTACGACGTATACAGCTACCACAACGGCACCCATGGTAGCCATAAGCAGCCATATTCGCCAGCTACCTCGCCACACGGTGAGTGGTCCGCAAATCATTGGGCTCGCCACCTCCCGCCTGGGTAACGGCCATTTGCGGCATCCACCCGGGGGCCAGCATTCCTTGCATCAATGTCGTTTCCAACCCCCATGATGTTCTGCGAATGCCTGTTGGTTCCCGGTTCAAAGTAGTTGTAATCGGCATTGCCTACACCATTTGTATGGCTGAGCCCAATCATGTGCCCAAACTCGTGAGCGGTCGCAAACTGCCCTGCAGCTGGATCATTGGCCGGCCTCCCCGTACTGTTCGGAAACTCATCCGGCACTCGCATAGCGCACGCATTGTTCAACTCTGCGTCACCCTCGGACCACCCGAAGGCATCAACGAAGCCCACGGTACACACCTCTCCCCCGGCTGACCATCCCCAGCCACCGCCATTTCACGTTGCAGCACGCCGGGCGGACCCGGCGCGGCGCTACCCAGCCTTGCGGCGGTAGAAGTTCAGGAGGCCGCCGAGGCGACGGCGCACGGTGACGGCGCCGCAGCCACCGAGGTCGGCCGGGTCCGGCACGATGAGCCGGTTGCCGATGCCCTGATGGTTGCGTTCGCCGTTGTGGTGCGCCACGTACTCGCGCAGCACCCGCCCGAGCGATGCCTCCCTGAACAGGATCAGCCGTTCGAGGCACTCCCGCTTGATGCTGCGCACGAAGCGCTCGGCGATGGCGTTGCTGTTCGGCGCCGCGATTGTCGACGGCGGCCTGAATCCGCCTGATTCCGGCGGTCTGGGCTGGATCTGATTCGCTCCGCAGCAGCGCAGCTCTTGGCTCTGGTTCCCGGCGACGGCTGCGAAGGCGCTGGGCGCCGTGATCGACGGATGCCCGCGGCGGCCGAGGTCGCTACAAGGTGGCGCGACCATCAGGCCCGTACAAAGAGGAAGCCCGGCAAAAGGTGTGGTAACCGTCCGGGCTTCCTTCAACACACGGCACGGCGAACCGCGACGTCTGCTTGGCGCAGTGTCGCGGGCCGAGCCCATCCTTGTCCAGTCCTCGATGGCGATCTCTCGCCGCCTTGGACAGCCATCGAGTGTTCACCTGCGCCTCTTGCAGCGCCTGGGTCGTCATCTGCACATGGTGCGATCGGGGCAACAAGTTCTGCGCCGATGGCTGTGCAGCGAAACGGCGTCGCGAGGTCGGCCGGGCTGCGGAGCGGCGCTACCGGCGGAGCGAGATCGGGCGGCGGAACAACGCCGCACGGCAGCGGCGGCATCGGGATCGCCGCCGTCGCGGAACAGATTACGTAACGCATCCATGTCCACCTGCGGAGCCGATCCTGGTTGAAGCGGTGCCGAGGCGAATGCCTCATCACCATGAACACGATCGGCACCTGCGTGCGTCCGCTCGGGCGCGTTCCCATTCCGCTGCGACCTGCTGCTTCTGCGGCGAGCCGTGTGGCAGCTACTCCCGCAACAGCTTCCTGCGACGTCGCGGGGCGCCGCGCACGTGGCCGTGACCGTGGCGGGAGGTTTGCATGGTGATCCGCAGCGAGGCCGAGGCGGAGATCCTCCGTCTGCACGATGTCGAGAAGTGGCCGGTCGGCACGATCGCCGCGCACTTGCAGGTGCACCACGACGCGGTGACGCGCGTGATCACGAGCGGCGGCGCGCCACCGGCGCGACCGCAGCGGCCGGCGCGCATCGACCCGTATCTGCCCTTCATCCTGGAGTCGCTGCGACGCTACCCCGGTCTGCCGGCGAGCCGTCTCTACCAGATGTGCCGCGAGCGCGGCTATCGCGGCAGCGGCGAGCATTTCCGGCACATGATCGCGCGGCACCGTCCGCCGCGGGTGGTCGAGGCCTACCTGCGGACGCACGTGTTGCCTGGCGAGCACGGGCAGGTCGACTGGGCGCACTTCGGCACCATCAAGGTCGGTCGCGCGGAGCGCGCGCTGTTGGCCTTCGTCTGCGTGCTGTCGTACTCGCGGCGGATCTTCCTGCGCTTCTACCTCGGGCAGCGCGTCGAGAACTTCCTGCGCGGGCATGTGGCGGCGTTCGCCAGCTTCGGAGGCCTGCCGCGGGTGCTGCTCTACGACAACCTGAAGAGCGCGGTGCTGGATCGGCGTGGTGATGCGATCCTGTTCAACCCGCGGC
>JADZDL010000030.1 GCA_020851075.1 Planctomycetota bacterium
ACGTGCAGAAGAACCTGCAGCAACCGCTCGCCGAACTGCGCGCGCTCGATCCGTCCTTGCCCGAAGTGCGCGTGGTCGTGCGTTCGGGCGACACGCCGGCGAGCGAACGCGCGGCGATGACGAAGACGCCGCCGCACATCCTGGTCACCACGCCCGAATCGCTCTACATCCTGCTCACGACTGTGCGCGGTCGCGCGATGCTGCAAACCGCGCGCACGCTCATCACGGACGAGATCCACGCGCTCGCCGCGAGCAAACGCGGCAGCCACTTCGCGCTCACGTGCGAACGGCTCGATCACCTCGTGCGCCAGCAAGGCGGCCAACTACAGCGCATCGGCTTGTCGGCGACGCAACGCCCGATTGAAGCCACCGCGGGCCTGCTGGTCGGCGCGAGTCGCACGTGCAATATCGTCGACGTCGGCCACCGCCGCGACCTCGACCTTGCGCTCGAAGTGCCCGGCGCGCCGCTCGAGACGATCTGTAGCGGCGAGATCTGGAAGGATGTGTTCGCGCGCATCACGACGTTGATCGGCGAACATCGCACGACCCTCGTCTTCGCGAATACGCGCAAGATGGCCGAACGGGTCGCCGCGCGCCTCGCCGAGCAGGTCGGCAAGGAGTTCGTGACGAGCCACCACGGCTCACTGTCGAAAGCGCGCCGGCTCGATGCCGAGCAGCGCCTCAAATCCGGCGCCTTGAAGGCGCTCGTCGCCACGAGTTCGCTCGAACTCGGCATCGATATCGGCGACGTCGATCTCGTGATCCAGATCGGCCCCACGCCCTCGATCGCCGCATTCCTGCAGCGTGTCGGCCGCGCCGGCCACGGCATCGGCCGCTTGCCGAAGGGGCGCCTGTTTCCGCTCACGCGCGACGAACTGGTCGCCTGCACGGCGCTCCTACACGCGGTGCGCACCGGTCTGCTCGATCGCACCACGCAGCCCGAGAACCCACTCGACATCCTCGCGCAGCAGATCGTTGCCGCGTGCTGCGACGAGACCTTCGTCGAAGATGACCTGTTCGCGCTCGTGCGCGCGGCGTGGCCGTTCCGCACGCTATCGCGCGAGGTTTTCGACCGGGTGCTCACGATGCACGCCGGAGGGCGCGCCGCGCTACTGCACCGCGATTCGATCCACCACACGGTGCGCGCGACGCGGCGCGCGCGGCTCACCGCGGTCACCTGTGGCGGCGCGATCCCCGACGTCGCCGACTGGCAGGTGATCCTCGATCACGACGACACACCGGTCGGCACCGTGCACGAGGACTTCGCGATCGAATCGTCGGTCGGCGATGTGTTCCAACTCGGCACCACGAGCTGGCAGATCCGCCGCATCGGCAGTGGCCAGTTGCGCGTTGCCGATGCACTCGGCGTGCCACCAAGCCTGCCATTCTGGATCGCCGAAGGCCCGTCGCGCTCGGACGAACTCAGTGCCGCGGTTTCCACCGTGCGCACGCATGGCACCGACGCGGGCTGGCTGCAGCGCGAATGCGACCTGCTGCCGGCCGCCGCCGAACAGCTCGCCGAGTACCTGCGCAGCGGTGCCGAAGCGCTCGGCGCGATGCCCACGCGCGACCAGCTCGTACTCGAACGCTTCTTCGACGAGACCGGCGGCCAACAGCTCGTGCTGCATTGCCCGTTCGGCAGCCGCATCAACCGCGCGTTCGGCCTCGCGCTGCGCAAACGCTTCTGCGTCGGTTTTGGCTACGAATTGCAGGCCGCGGCCAACGAAGAAGCGCTGCTCATCTCGTTGGGCCCGATGCACAGCGTCCCGCTCGCGGATGTGTGGTCGTACCTGCATCCCAACACCGCGACCGAAGTGCTGATCCAGGCGATGCTGCCAGCCCCGATGTTCCAGGCCCGTTGGCGTTGGAATATCGCGCGCGCGTTGCTCGTCGAACGCTTCCGTTCGGGCAAACGGGTGCCCGCGCCGCTGCTGCGTTTCCGAGCCGACGACGCGCTCGCGGCCGCGTTCCCGCAGGCCCAGGCGTGCCCGGAAACGCTGCCGCCGGGCCCCATTCCGGTGCCGCTCGAGCATCCGATCGTCGCCCAGACCGTGCACGACAGCCTGCACGAGGCGATGGACCTGCAGGGTTTCCTCGAACTGCTCACGCGCATTCGCAACGGCTCGATCGGCCTCCGCGAAATCGACGCAAGCACGCCGTCGCCGTTCGCGGACAGCATCCTGCACGCGATGCCGTACGCGTTCCTCGACGACGCGCCGCTCGAAGAACGGCGCACGCAGGCGGTCGTGAAAGCACAACGTGGTGCGCGCAGCGACAGTTCGCGCAACAACGACAGTGAACTCGATCCCGCGGCGCTGCAGCAGGTACAACAGGAGTGTTGGCCCGATCCGCGTTCGGCCGAAGAACTGCACGAAGCGCTCGGCTGGATGGGTTGGCTCGCAGAGCGCGAAGTGGCTGCCGCCTGGCGACCGTGGCTCGCCACCCTCGCCGAGGATGGCCGCGCCCAACGCGCCACCGAGCCCGATGGCGATCGTTGGTACGCCGCCGAAGCACCGCGGGAACGCCTCGCCGCCTGGCGAGGGCGCCTCGAAGCCGTGATCCCGATCCACCTCGACGAGTTGTCGTTCGAGGATCAGGAGACGCTGCGCGCACTCGAAGCCGAAGG
>JADZDL010000031.1 GCA_020851075.1 Planctomycetota bacterium
GTCGGTGGGGCGATCCACATCGCGCTGCCGAGCGACCTCACCTACCCGCTGCTCGTCGATCCGTTCGTGAGCACGATCGGCGTTGCCAGCAACGAGGCCTTCGATAACCGCAATCCGGATGTTGCGTACGAAGCGAACGGCAACCGCTGGTGTGTGGTCATGGAAGAGCGCGTGTCGATCCTCGATACCGATATCAAGGTCCGCCGTTTTGGCGTGGATGGCACGCTGCTCGACACCGACTACTTCGAGACGAGTGGGGCGGTTGCGGATCAGCCGGCGGTGGCTGCGGCGGGGCCCGCAAACGGGTTGGGATCCGGGAGCTTCTGTGTAACCTGGCGCGAGCGTAGCCTCGACATCATGGCGAGGACGGTCATCAGTACAAATGCCTCGCCGACGGGTGTCTTTGCAGTCTTCGATTCGGTTGCCGTGCTGGGCAGCTTCGCGTTGCGGCCGGATGTGGGAGGTTCCTCGAATGGCCAGTTCCTGATCGTCTACACGCAGGAGAACACGTCGCTGCCGCCGAGGATCGGCTATGGCCGCCTCTTTGGGCCCAATGGCCATACGCTGGGCAGCGTGCTCGCGACGACCACGGGCTGTGTTACGCCGCAGGTGGCGAATGCGGTGGGCGCGAACCAACATTGGGCGATCACCTGGAACCACCAGTCCACGGGTTGTCTTGGTGGCGATGTGCACCTCGCGGTGTTGAACACGTCACTCGGCGTCGAACTGCAACCGACGCCGATTGCGACTTCGGCGTTCGATGATGATCGCCACGTCGATGTCGCGTGGAATGGCACCCAGGGCATTGTGGTCTGGGATCGCGACCAAGGTAGCCATCACGACATCTTTGGGCAGGCCTTCCATCGCACGGCGGCCGGCTACTCGTTGCTCGGTGGCATTCGCAACCTCACGGCGCTGGAGCCCGGGGTGACGTTGTCCGCGGACCAGACCAACCCCGTGGTGGGCACCGATGGCGTGCGCTTCGTCGTTGCCTACATGGAGGGATCGACGCCGAAACCGATCTGCGCGACCTACGCGATCCTGAACAACAGCATCGTCTGCCACGAAGGTCATGTGCCGATCGCCACGGCCAACCTCGACCACGACAACCTGGGCATCGCGTCGTCGGGACCTCTTGACGGGACATCCCATTACTTCGTCGTCACGGACGAACGCGACGGTTTGAACGACTACGACATCCAGGGCTTGTTCTATGACGGCCGCGCGCCCGGAGCGTTCTTCTCGACGGTCAACACGGGTTGTCTGCCGCTCGGCGCCAGCGAGGCTCAGCTCGCAGTGGCTGGCACCAGCGATCTGGGCCACTCATTCGTGGTGTCGATGACCGGCCATCGGGCGCTACCGTTCGTGATGGCTGGCCTGCCGCAGAATCCGACGACGACGTTGTGCACCGTGCTCATCCAGCGGCAGTGTCGCCAAGGCGTGGCGTTTCCGCTGCTATCCTTGACGTTTGGAACCCAGCTGACCGTCTTTGTGCCTCGCGATCCGGGCCTCGTGGGGTTGCCGCTGGCCTTCCAAGGGGTCGATGTGCTGGCGACCGGTGCGTGTGGGCCCACGTTGTTTGGCGCCGCGTTCGCGGTCACCGATACGATCGTGGCGACAATCCGCTGAGGCCGAACCTCAGCGGCGCAAGAACGCGAGCACGCGTTCGAACGCCGCCGCGCTCTCGAGCAGCAGGCTGTGCCCCGCGTTGGGAAAACACTCGTGTTCGGCGCCCGGGATCAGGCTCGCGGTGGCAAGGACTTCGCGCGGCAGCGTGAGCACGTCCTCGGCGCCGGCGAGGCAGAGCGTCGGCCACTTCACGAGGGGGGCCAGTTCGCTGCCGTCGAAGGCCTGCAGGGCCTGCGCCTGGGCCTTCATGAACAGGCGGCCAGCTTCGCTCGGTTTTGTACTGCGCACGATGTCGTCGACGAAACCTGACTTCTGGTTCAGGAAGGTCTCGCCGAATAGGAAGGGAGCGGTGAGGTCGCCGAGCCAGCGACCTTCCACTTCGGTGCACAGCAGCTCGAACCAGCGGTAGACGCGGCGGCTGCGCGGCGTCTGCAGCGCCGAACTGCAGAGCATCACGAGGCGCTCTGCGTGCGGGCTGTTGGTTGCCGCGGCGGCGAGGCAGACCTTGCCGCCGAGCGAGGTGCCGACGAGCGCGACGGGGCCCGGCAAGGTGGCTGCGACCGCGAGCACGTCGTGGGCCGCCTGCGCAAAGTCGTAGATGCCGCCGGGCAGGCTGCCGGAGGGCGGCAGGCCGACGGGATCCACGGCGCAGCATGTAAAGCCGTGGCGCGCGAAGCGGCGCGGCAACGTGCCAAACAACTGCGCACCCGAGCCGAGGCCCGGAACGAGCACGATGCCTGGCCCTTCTCCTTCCTGCGTGTAGTGGATCGTGCGACCGGCGCGTTCGACGGTGGGCATTCCGCTCAGTCCTTGCTCAGCACGTAGGTGCGTTCGATCTCGGGCAGCATCGTGAGCACGAGGTCGGCGGTGATCTGCAGGCTCTTGTCGGACATGTTCTCGGGCGTGTCCGCGGCGGTGTGCCAGTGCGGATTGCCGTTGAGGTCGATGAGGTCGACCGATGGGATGCCGACGTCGAGGAACGGCGAGTGGTCGTCGTGGGCGCCTTCCGCGCGGCGGAACACCGAGGCCTGGTGCCCGCACGCAACCGCGGCGCTCCAGAGGATCGTACGCAGCTTGGGCGTCGAATAGAGCTCTTCCTGCAGGTGCAGGTCGGTGCGACCGACCATGTCGAGCAGCACCATCGCCGCGATGCGCGATTCTTTGCCGAGCAGCAGGGCGTCGCGGTGGTTCTTCACGTAGCGCTTGCTGCCGAACAGCGCGCGTGCGGCTAGGTTCCAACGCCAGTCGAGGCTCTCCTCGCCATCAAAGAACACCAGTTCGATCGTCGCATGCGGCTGGGTGGCGGCGAGGACCGGAGCCAGTTCGAGCAGCATGGCCGTGCCGCTGCCGCCGTCGTTGGCGCCGACGAAGTGGAAGTTGTGTTCGGGATCCGCATGCCCGCTCGTGCACTTCGTGTCGTGGTGGCACGCGATCACGATGCGGTCCTTCACCTTGCCAGGGATCGTTACCGACAGGTTGGTGAACGTGAGCAGTTCCTTGCGGTCGGTCCAGGTGTCGCGGTGCACCTTGAGCCCGTGGCTCTGCAACACGCCGTCGATGTAGTCGAGTTGCTTGCTCCAGCCCGGTGTGCCCGAGTAACGCGGTCCGAGGTCGCATAGCGCGCGAACGTGGGCCATGGCGCGTTGCCCGAGGCCCTCGGGGGCCTTCACCGCCGGCAGCGCGATCACCTTCTTCTGGTCGATCGGCGTCTCGTCCTGCTCGCTCGACTGGGTGTTCGGCTGGGCGCCCACCGCGGGCGTCTGGTGCCTCAGCGCTGCGCTCAAGCAGGCGGTGAGCGCCAGCACGATGCCGATGGTGGTGGAGCGGCGCATGGTCACTTCTTCTTGTCCTTCCGCTTGCCGAGCACGAAGTCCTGCAGGTCCGGCAGCGCCTGCATGACGAGGTTGCCA
>JADZDL010000032.1 GCA_020851075.1 Planctomycetota bacterium
GATTGGACTGGGGGATCGCCGCCGCGGCCAGGGCGGCCGACGAGGAGGCAAGGAACGTGCGACGCGTCGAGCGAGGTTCTGGCATGGCATATCCATACGCGGCGGGGCGGCAGGTTGTTGGTGCCGGGGCGAAACTCTGTGGTTCGGCCTTGCGAACGGGGGTTCTGGCCGCAGGGGAGCGAATGCTCGACCAACGGCAACAAGACGGCTGCGCCAAAGCCGTTCTGTCCCTAGAATCCCCCGCCCCTCATGACTGCGCCCAAATACCACCTGACCAGCTACGGCTGCCAGATGAACAAGCTCGACAGCGAGCTCGTCGAAAGCAAGCTGCGGCAGCGCGGCTACGAGCCCGCCGCGACCGAAGCCGAAGCGTCGGTCGTGCTGTTGAACACCTGCTCGGTCCGGCAGCATGCCGAAGACCGCGTCTGGTCCAAACTCGGCAAACTGCGCATCCGCAAGCGCAGTGATCCTTCGCTCGTCGTTGGCGTGCTCGGGTGCATGGCGCAGGAGCACAAACGCTACCTCGTATCGCGCATGCCACACGTCGACCTCGTGGTCGGGCCGTCGGCGTTCGGCGATATCGACGACACGGTCGAGATGGCGCGCTCGCGCAATGCGCAGATCGCTGCCGAACGGGAGCCCGCGAAGACCCGGCACGAAGTGCAGGGTGCGGGCGTCGTCACGGTCGGGCAGGGTGTGAGCGGCGACCTCATCCGCCGCGATGTGCGCGTGCGGCCGCACCGTTCGCAGGCGTTCGTGTCGGTGATGCGCGGCTGCAACATGCCGTGCACGTACTGCATCGTGCCGACCACGCGCGGTGACGAGGTGTCGCGCCCGATCGTGGACCTCGTCGAAGAAGCGCAGCGCTTGTGCGACGACGGCGTCACCGAGATCACGTTGCTCGGCCAGACCGTCAACGCCTACGGCCGCGACCTCACGGGCCAGAATGCGACGCTGGCGCGCCTGCTGCGGGCGCTGCACGAGATCCCGTCGCTGCGGCGGCTCGCGTTCATCACCTCGCACCCGAACTTCCTGAACCAGGAACTCGTCGATGCGATGGCCGAACTGCCGAAGGTTGCGCGGTACCTGCATCTGCCCGTGCAGTCGGGCAGCAACGCGGTGTTGAAGGCGATGCGCCGCGGGTACACCGTCGAGCGTTACCTTGCGCGCCTCGACATGCTGCGCAGCAAGGCGCCCGACATCGAGCTGCACAGTGACTTCATCGTCGGCTATCCCGGCGAGACGGCGGCGGACTTCGAGGCGACGGTCGATCTCGTGAACCGCGTCGGGTTTGCGCAGAGTTACGTGTTCAAGTACTCGCCGCGCCCTGGCACCCTCGCGGCCGAACTGCCGGATGACGTTCCCGATGCCGAAAAGGAACGCCGCAACCACGTGCTGCTGGCGGCGCAGGAAGCGCTGACGTGGCAGCACAACCGCGCGTTGGTTGGCAAGACCACGGAAGTGCTCGTCGAAGGCGTGAGCAAGGTCGATGGGCGACTCAGTGGGCGCACCGCGCACCATCGGCTCGTGCACTTCGCGAGCCAGGATATGGACCTGGTTGGCCAGTACGTGCCGGTGCTCGTCACCGAAGCGCTGGCCCATTCCGTGGTCGGCGACCTGTTGGCCACCACGGCCGCGCAGGAAGGCGCCCACGATCGCAGCGAGGTGGTGCACCCGTGAACCTCGATGCGTTGATGCAGGAAGCGATCGACTGCGCGATGCGCGGCCGCGGCGAAGTGGAGCCAAACCCGCGCGTTGGCTGCCTGCTGCTGCAGGATGGCGAAGTCATCGCGCGCGGCTGGCACGAGTACTTCGGTGGCCGCCACGCCGAAGCGATGGCGCTCGAGATCGCGCGCGCGAACGGCAAGAAGCCCGACACCGCGATCGTGACGTTGGAGCCGTGTTCGACCCCGAAGGGCGAGCAGGGCAAGAAGACGCCGCCGTGCGCGCAGGCGCTCATCGACGCCGGCATCCAGCGCGTTGTGATCGGCAGCATCGATCCGGATCCGCGCCATCGGCGGCAGGGCATCGTATTGCTCGAGAACGCGGGCATCGAAGTGCTCGACGGGGTGATCGCGTCGCAGTGTGACGCGATCAACGAGCCGTTCCGCAAGGCGCTGTCGCTCGAACGGCCGTGGACGCTGTGCAAGTGGGCGATGACCCTGGACGGCAAGACCGCCGCACCGACGGGCGAAGCGCGCTGGATCTCGGGGCCCGAAGCGCGCCGGCGTACGCACGAACTGCGCGCGCGCTGCTGCGGCGTCATGGTCGGCTTCCGCACCGCGCAGATCGACGACCCCGAACTCACGGTCCGCCACGTCGAAGGCAAACAGCCGATCCGCATCGTCGTCGACCCGCTCGGCGAGATCGACGACGACAGCAACCTCGTGCGCACGGCGCGGCAATTGCCGACGTTGTTGCTCGCGAGCGAAGACGTCGATCCGCGTCGCAGTGGTCACCTGCAGGACCTCGGCGTCACCGTGATCCAGATCCCGACTGCCGAAGGACCGCGCCGTCTCAACCTCGGTCGCGCGTTCCGCGAACTGCACCGCCGCGGCATGCGGCGCGTGCTCGTCGAAGGTGGTGGTGGACTCGTAGCCCAGATGTTTGCCTGGAACTGCGTCGATCAGGTGCTCGCGTTCGTCGCTCCGAAGATCATCGGCGGCAAGTTTGCGCCGACACCCGTCGCGGGCGAAGGACGGCCGTTCATGGCCGAAGCCTGGCGTTTGCGCGAGGTGCGCCACGAGACCTGCGGCGAAGACCTCGCGATCTCAGGGTTCGTGCCCTGAGGTAGCGCCGCAGGCTTTCACCGCAGTCTGGTTCACCGCAGTTTGGGCGAACTAGGGGCGCTCAACGCACCGGTGCGGCTGATCGCTACGAGGCTGACTGCCGTAACATCGGCGGGCAGGGTGCAGCTGCCGACCTCGGCACCGAGCACGCGGTGCACGGTCCAGTCCTTGGCCTTGCGCACCTGCACGGCGACGAAGCGCGCATTCGGGTCCGGGGTCCAGCGCGCGACCTGTCTGCCCGCCGTGCCTTCGACGCGCGCCTCGGGCGCCGCCGGGGCCGACGCGGAACGGTCCTTGAGCCACGGGCTCGCGGGGGCCACGGCGAACGTCGGGTACAGCGAGTTCTTCAAGGCGCCCGCGACGTTCGCGGCGTCGGTGCGCAGCGCGCGGAAGCTGTAGTGGATGTGGCCCTGGCTGGCCTTCTGCGCGCGCAGCAGTTGGAGTTCGTCGCGCAGTTCGTCGGGCCGCGAAGGGGCTTTGCCGGCGAGCATGCGGCCTGGATTGATGCCGGGCCACACGTGGCGTTGTTTCGGGTTCACGCTGTGCCACCAGGGCAGCAGCACCGCAAAACTCTGCGGCTTCTGGTCAATCGGCCAATAGAGCTGCGGCGCGAGGTAGTCGAGCCAACCTTCGCGCAGCCACTTCTGCACATCGGCGTAGAGGTCGGCGTACTGGTCGATGCCGGCTTCGATGCCGGCTGGCACCTTGGGGCGCGCGATGCCGAACGGGCTGATGCCCACCTGCACCCAGGGCTTCTGCTGGTGCACGGTTTCGTACATCCGCCGCACGAACGTATCGATGTTGAAACGCCGCCAGTCGTCGCGCGAGAGTTTGCCGCCGCCCTTCTGGTAGGCGGTGAAACTGCGTGTATCCGGGAAGGGTTTGCCCTTCTCCGGGTACGGATAGAAGTAGTCATCGATGTGCACGCCGTCGAGGTCGTAGCGCGTGACCAGATCGCGGATCACGGCGAGGCTCCAGTCGGCGGCGCGTTGGTCGCCCGGGTCCATCCACTGGTAGGCGCCGTACTTCACGCAAGCAGAAGGCAACTTGCTGAGCACGTGGTTGGCCGCGGTCGCGGACTTGCCGGCGGGATGCGCGGCGCGGAACGGGTTGCACCAAGCGTGCAGTTGCAGCCCTTCCCGATGGCAGGCCGTGATCAGATACTCGAGCGGATCCCAGGCTTCGTCGGGCGCGCGTCCCTGCGCCCCGGTGAGCCACTCGGACCACGGTTCGAGCGTGGATTGGTACATGGCGTCGGCCGACGGTCGCACCTGAAACACGAGGGCATTGAGCTTGAGCTCGACGGCGCGCGCGACGATGGCGTCGAGTTCGGCGCGGGCGGCGCGCGCTGGCAGCCCTGGACGGCTGGGCCAGTCGATATTGTCGACCGTAGCGACCCAGGCGGCGCGGAACTCCCGCGGCAGTTCGGGCGCGACGTTGTTGCTGCGCACGGCCGGAGACTGGGTGCAGGCGGCCCCGGTGAGCAGGACCAGCAACTGCACGAAGAGGGCGGCCAGGGTGCTGTGGGTGTGCATGCGGCAGTTCGAACGGGCAAGAGGGGGACCCGGGCATCATGCCGCAAGGGTCCGTGAGCGCCATGCCATGGCGGGTTTCCCGACCCGTGCAAGTCGCGTCACACAAGGTGCAAGGTCCTCTGTGCGCACTGGCGCCGACTTCGCTACGTTGATCTGCGTGCCGTCGAAATAGTTCGCACAAGCACCGAAGGATCCAAGATGCTCGCCCCCGTCCGTGCCCTCGTGGCAGCGCTATCGCTGCTGCCTGCCAGCCCTCTCCTCTGCCAGAGCGAGCGCCCGCCCGAGGCGTTCCAGCTGGCGGTCGGTCTGCAACAGCGCGGGTTGCATGAGGAAGCGGCCAGGCAGTTCGGAGATTTCCTGAAGGCCAACGCCAACCACCCGCTGGCTGCCGAAGCTTGGTACCGCCTGGGCACGAGCCGCGCCGAACTGGACCAGAAGGACCCGGCGATCGAAGCGCTGGGCCGGGCCTTGGCGGTGGCGAAGCGGCAAGGTGGGGAGTTCCGGTTGCGACCGGAGTGCCGCTACCGCCTGGGCAACCTGTTGGAGAGCCAGGGCAAACACCAACCGGCCGTCGAGCAGTTCACGGCGCTCGGCCAGGAAGTCGCTGCGGATCACTACCTCCAGGCAGCGGCGCGGTTTGCCGCCGGCGAAGGGCTGCGCGAACTCGGCCAGCTCGAGCAGGCCGTTCGCGCGTTCGCGGGGGCGGTCGAAGTGGCCACGGGCGAGCAGGCGACGTTCCGGTTTCCGGCCCTCTACCAGCTCGGTTTCGCGCTGCTGCGCACAAAGTCGCTCGTGGATGCGGCGGCCGCGTTTGGCGAAGCCGCCAAGGTCGCTCCCGACGAGGCCGCCAAGGGCGAATGCCTCTACCTGCAGGGCGACACGCTGCTCCGCCACGAAGATCACGCCGGGGCCCAGCGGGCGCTGCAGGCGGCCGCGAAGCTGACTTCCGATTTCCGCGACGATGCGGCATTCGGGCTTGGTTGGGTGGCTTTGGGCCAGAAGGACCAGGCGGGGGCGCAGCGCGCGTTCCAGCAGTTCGTCGAGCAGTTTGCGGACTCGCCGTTGGCCAGCAAGGCGCGGCTCGAACTCGGCCGTTCGTTGTATGGGGACAAGAAGTACGCGGCGGCACAGCAGGTGCTGGCGAGCCTTCTGCAGGGCGGGGCCGCGCCGGACGTGGCCCAGCAGGCCCAGGAGTTGACGGGGCTCTGCGCGCTGGCGAGTGGGGCTGGCGAGCAGGCGCTCGGCAGCTTGCAGAAGGCCCTGGCCGAAGCCGCCCCGGCCGATCGCGCGCGGTTGTCGTTTGCGCTCGGCGAGGCCTACGCCAACCTGTCGCGTTGGGAGCAGGCCGTGGCTGCGTACGATGCGGTGCCAGGGGATGCACCGCCAGAACTGCGCGGCGACGCGCTGTACGGGGCGTGTTTTGCGCTGCACTCGCTCGGTAAGCATGACGACTCCATCGCGCGCGCGAAGGCCGTGCTGGCGCTGCAACCCAAGCACCGGCTCGCCGACCAGGCGGCGTTCGCCGTCGCGGAATGCCAGTTCGCGCTGCAGAAGTTCGAACCGGCGGAACAAGGCTACACGGCGCTCGCCGAAGTGCCGGCGCTGCGCGACAAGGCGGCCTGGAAGCTCGCCTGGTGTCGGTACCTGCGCGGGGACAAGGCCGCGGCCGCGGTGCGATTTGCGGCCATTACCAAGGCCGACGGTTCGCCGTTCGCCGAAGAAGCGCTCGCGATGTTGTCGCTGAGCCTGCTGGAGTCGGGCAAGGCCGATGCGGCGCTCGAGAGTGCCGATCGGTATCGCGCGCGTTTCCGCGACGGCGCGTTCCTGGACCGCACCGAGCGCGTCGCGGCGCGCGTGCTGCGGGCGAAGGGCGACCTGCCCGCGGCCCAGAAGCGCCTCGAACGCGCGATTGCCGCGGTCGGCAAGACGGGCGATGCGAGCGGTGACCAGCTCGAGCAGGCCGAACTAGCCTACCAGCAAGGCGACTTCCAGACCGCGGACGGTCTGTTCTTGAAGCTCGCGGAGCGCAACGACGGGCTTGGGGCGCGAGCCCTCGCGGGGCGCGCCTGGTGCGCATTCGAACTCGGCGATGACGAGGCCTGCCGCAAGTGGCTGGCGGCTGGGCAGCAGCACCCGGCGGTTGGCGACGAGCTGGCGGGGCTGCTCGAGTTGCAGTCGGCACTGCATCATCGGCGGCAGGAGTGGCCTGAGGCCCGGGCGGCCGCCAAGGCGTTGCTGCAGAAGTTCGAGAAACACAGCAAGGCCCCGGCAATGCGTTATGCGCTCGGCGTCGCCCAGGCGCGCGCTGGCGATGCCACAGCCGCCCGCGAAACACTCGGCAAACTGCTGCAGGACGGCGGCTACGAACGTTTGGACCGCGTGGCCTACGAACTGGCCTGGGCGTGCCGGCGCGCCAACGATGAGCCAGGGGCCCAGAAGGCGTTTGCCGTGGTCGCCAGGGACAGCAAGGACGTGGAACTTGCGGGTGAAGCCAACCTGCACCTCGGCGTGTTCGCGCTCGAAAGTGCCACGCAGGAAACGAAGGGCAAAGTGGACCTCCGCAAGGCCCGCGAACTGCTCACCAAGGTGCAGGGCAGTCATCGTGGCCGCGCGTTGTACCGGCTCGCGTTCGCCGAGTTCGAGGTGGCTGGCGATGACCCGAAGCTGCTCGCCGTCGCGCGCGATCGTTGTGCGGAACTCGCCGCGATCGAAGCGGATCCACTGTCGCTCGAAGGCCTCTACCTCGGCGGGGAATGTTGCCAACGCCTAGGCGACGCGGGTGGTGCCGTCGCGAAGTACCAGGCCCTGCTCGGCAAGGACGGCAAACACGCGCGCGCGGATCGGGCCCGGCTCGGCCTTGGCGAATGCGCGGTGTTGCAAGGCGACGGCAACACGGCGGTGCCCGTGCTCGAGGAGTTCCTGCGCGGCAAGGACCGCGAGAAGGTGGATGCCGCCAGGGCCCACCTGTTCCTTGGGCGGGCGCGCCTGCTGCGCGGCGAAGCGCAGCCGGCCGAAGCGAGCCTGCAGCGCGTGACCGAACTCAGCGATGGTGCCCTCGCGGCCGAAGCCCAGTTCCGCATCGGCGAAGCGCGTGCGCAGCGCGGCGACCTGCAAGGGGCGGCCGATGCGTTCGTGAAGCTGCCGATCCTCTACTCGCAGGCCGAATGGGTGCGCCGCGGCCTGCTGCAGGCGGGCCTCGTCTACGAGCAGTTGAAGCAGCCCGAGAAGGCGCAGCGCTTCTTCGAAGAACTGCAGAAACTGCATGCGGGCAGCGACGAAGCCAAAACCGCCAAGCAACACCTGCGCCAGGGCTGAGCGCCCCCAAGGAATACCCCCGATGATGATGCTCCCCGTGGTTCCGGTGTCCCCGCAAAGCCCGAACGTCATTGCGACGATCGGCGAGTTCTTCACCGCTGGCGGTGTGCTGATGTGGCCGATCCTCGGCTGCTCGGTGGTCGTGGTCGGCCTCGCGTTCGAACGCTACCTGAGCCTGCGCCTTGGCCGCGTGTTGCCGCGCGTCGTCGTCGATGCCGTCGAACAGTGCACGCAGGGGCACGCGAACGTGATCGCGGCAGGCATTCTCGAAGCCGAGACGCCGGGCGCGCGCGTGCTCGCCGCGGGGCTGCGGCGCCGCGGGCACCTGCTCGCCGACGTCGAGAAGGCGATGGAAGACCAGCTCGCGAAGGAAGCCAGCACCCTGCGCGGCAATGTGCGCGGCATCACGCTGATGGCAGCGGTGGCGCCCTTGTTGGGGCTGCTGGGCACCGTCGTTGGCATTGCCGATGCGTTTGCGACCGTCGAGCAGAACGGCCTCGGCAAAGCCGACAGCAGCGAAGCGCTCGCCGCGGGCATCAAGGTGGCGCTCTACACGACGATCTTCGGGCTCTGCGTGGCAATTCCCGCGACCCTGCTCGCGGCCCACCTGCAGGGGCGCGCGCGGCGTCTCGTCGGCCGCATGGGCGATGCCGTAGCGCCCGCGATCGAAGCGCTGGCGATGGCGCCGGCCGACGGCGCTCCGGTGGTGGCGGCGAAGGCCCAAAGCGGCGAGGGCACGCATGCGGCTTGATCTCGACGATGACGACCGCGACGACTCGATCAACCTCACGCCGATGATCGACGTCGTGTTCCTGCTGTTGATCTTCTTCCTCGCCGCGACGACGTTCGCGCGCGAAGAGGTCGAACTCGACCTGCGCCTTCCCGAAGCGAGCACGGGCACGCCGGCGGGGGCGGGCAAGAAGCTCCTCATCAACGTGCAGGCCGATGGTCGTCTATCGGTCGATGGCCGCGAGGTCTCGATGGAAGCGCTGCGGCAGAAGCTCACGGCGGCGGGGCAACGCGATCGCGAGTTGGCCGTGCTCGTGCGCGGTGACAAGCAGGCCCAGTTTGGGGTCGGGTTGCAGGTGCTCGACGCCTGCAGGCTCGCGAAGATCCAGAAGGTCGACTTCGCGGCGCTGCCGACCCAGAACCCCACCCCGCAGAACTCCACCCAGAAGTAGTAGGGCTCGCCGGGAATCGGCAGGCAAAGCAGGATCCACAGACCATGGCGATGCGACCAGGAACTCGACGATGGACGATGCGGCTCGCTTGGGCGGCGCTGCTCGTTGCGGCGTCGTTGCTGGTCGGGTTGCGCATCGGTCGTCCCGTCTACTACACCGATGGCGAACGCGAACTGTCGGGTGCGGACCTCGCGGCGTCCGGCATGGTCGAATGGGGCACGCCGGAAGCCAGCGTCGAACTGCCGGGGCCCGTGCAGGGCAGGGTAGCGGAGCTGCCGGATGGTCGGCTGCTGTATGGCCGTTCGTTGCCGGACGGCACGACCGATCTCGTGGTCTTCGATCCGCGGCGGCCGGCGGTGCAACCCGAACCGGCCTACGGGCTCAATTCGGCGCAGAACGACCTCGCGCCGGCGGTGACGGCGGATGGTCGCGTCTACTTCGCCTCGGATCGCGAAGGTGGCGTCGGTGGTTATGACCTCTACGTCGCGCAGTGGTCGCGCGCCGGGTTTGGGGCGCCAGCAGCGTTGCCCGTCTGCAACACCGCGCTCGATGAAAGCGATCCCGCGCCGGCCCCCAACGGCCTCGACTTCGTGTTTGTCCGCATCGACCGGCAGATCGACGGCGGGGCCAATGGCAGTTTGTATCGCGCGCGCCTCGACGACGGCCTCGAGCCGCGGCCCGTGTTTGAGGCCAGCAATCGACGCAACCGGGTGTCGTGCATCGACCGCGACCCGGCGTTTGCGCCCGATGGCGGGGCGCTCTGGTTTGTGCGCAAGCAGGGGCTGGAGCCGCTGCGCGTGGTGCGAGCGAGCCTCTGCAAGGGTGTCTTCGACGCGCCCGTCGTGATCGGCACACGCTGGGGGACCGCGGTGCTGCGCGCGCCCCAACCGAGTGCGGATGGTCTGCGGCTCGGCTTGCTGCAGCCCCGTTCGGGCGAAGAGACCTCGGCGCTGTGGTTTGTCGCCGCAGCGCGCGAAGTCTATCCGTGGTGGCCCGGCCAGCGGTGGTTGGAATGGGTGCTGCTCGGCGTCGTGATCACGTGCCTCGTGCTGCTCCTGCTGCTGCACTTCGGGCAGCGCTGGTCGACACTCGATCTCGTTGCGCAATGCCTGCTGTTGTCGCTGCTGCTGCACATCCTGTTGTTCTTGTGGCTCATGGGAGTCGAGATCACGGGAGCGCTGCTGCCGGGCGCCGACGATGGCGGCAGCATGCAGGTGAGCGTCGTCATGGAAGCGTCGGTCGGCGGGGCTGCGGGGGATGGTCCGCAGCAGGCCGACCTCGCGGCGATGGTGCAGTTCACGCCCGAGACGCGCGAACTCACGGCGGCCGCTCCGGGGGCCGCGGTCGAACGTGCCGCGGCGGGGGAGCTCGAAGGGCCGCAGGGTGCCTGGACCCGGGAAGCCGAAGCCCAGGAAGTGGCCGCTGCCGCCGCCGCCTTGTTGGACGCCGCGGCCACGGTGACGCCGCGCGCCGGCGTGGATGCGGTCGCGGCGACGCAGGCCGCACCGTTGCCCCAGGTGCAAGCGTCGGCGCAGTCCGCCGCTGCGTTGGCGGCGGCGGCGCGGGCCGCTGCGGACCCTGGTGTTGTCACCGTGGCGGTGCCAGGAACGTCGTTTGTCGCTGCGGACCCTTCGCCGGCGCTGGCCGGCCCCGCGGCGGCGCGCGCCGAACGGGACGTGCCGGCGGTGCGCGAAGTGGCGGCACCGCGCCCGGCATTGGCCGATGCGGCGGCGCCGTCGCCAGCGTTGGTGCCTTTGCCGAGTGCTGCGAATGGCGAGGCTCCGGCCGCCGTCGAGCGGTCGCTCGCGGCTGCATCGCCAGCTGCACCCGATAGCGCGGCCAGCAACGACGCGGCAGAAGCCGTTCGCGAGGCCGGCAGCGCGCCAGCGCCCAGCGCCGCGATCGCCCTCGTTGCACCGGGCGCGGCACTGGCCAGGCCCGCCGCGGATACGATGTCAGGGCCTGTTGCCCAGCGCCAGGACACCATGCCGGTGCCCGCGGCGACGCGCCGTTCGCTCGCCGCACCGTTGCGCGATGCGCCGAGTGGTGACGCTTCGCTGGCGAACGCCACCGCGCCCGCTGCGAAGTCTGCCTCGCAGCCGGCTCCCTCAGTGTCTCCCTCAGTGTCTTCCTCAGTGGCGCGCGCCGAGGTGCGGCCGGCGCTCGCGGCCGTCGCCGGCCCGGCCGCGGCGTCGGTCTTGGTGGCGCCGCGCGCCACCGACGATGGCCAGAAGGCGCTGCCAGCTGCCGCCGCACCCGTGCCCAGTGCGTCGCTCGAGCGGGCGGCGTCCTCGGTACCGCTGGCAACGAACCGCAGGCCTGATGCCGAGCTACCCCGACCGCAGGTGAAGGCGTCTATCGCGGTTGTTATGCAGGACACCAGCCGGGCGGCGCCCAGCGCAGCGGCGACGGCTGCCGCAACGCCGAGTGCCGCGGTCGCGCGGTCCGCTTCGCGCATCGAGCCTCTCGCCGGGGCGGCGCTGCAGCAACCCCGCCCCGTGGCGTTCGATCGTCCCCAGCGCCATGCCGGGTTTGGTGCCCTTGGCACGCTGCCGGTAGCGGTCACCGCGCCCGGTTCGCTGCTCGAACGGCCGGTCAGTGCACCCGTGCTCGCGCCAGCGAGTGCGATCCCGGTCGCGGCGACGCCGTACAGCAATCGGTTTGGCCCCGCGAAGGCGCAGGCGCTCGAGCAGTTTGGTGGCACCGCGGATACCGAGCGCGCGGTGGCCAACGGGCTGCGTTACCTCGCGAAGCTGCAGAACCGCGACGGATCGTGGGGCAACCGCGACGCGTTCGATAGCAAGTATGGCGCGATGTACGTAGGCAAGACGGCGCTCTGCGTGCTCGCGTTCCTTGGCGCCGGCCACACGCCGGTGTCGAAGACCGAACACAGCGACGTCGTGCAGCGTGCGCTAACCCACCTGCTGACGCTGCAGGACGAGGACACCGGCGCGTTTGGTGCGAGTTCGTGTTATGGCCACGGCATCACCACCTACGCGCTCGCCGAGTGTTACGGGCTCACCAAGGACCCGGCGCTGCGGCGGCCGCTCGAAGAGGCGCTGTCGTGGATCCTGCAGAACCAGGGGCCCCGGCGCGACAAGAAGAACCGCGGTGGTTGGGGCTACTTCTCGCCCGGCTTGCAGCCCGAAGACGACTATGCGCGCGTATCGGTGACGTCGTGGATGGTGATGGCGCTCGAGTCGGCCCGGTTGTCGGGCATCGACCTGCCCGAGCAGGCCCTGCCGCGTGCGCGCGAGTACCTGGAACAGTCGTTTGACACTCCGAACGGCTGGTTCCGCTACGCCCAGAAGCCGAGCCGCTTGAACTCGGCGTGGCCGACGTTGCCCGCCAGCACGCCCGCGGGGGCCTTCTGCCTGCAGCTGCTCGGCGCCGCGGCCGACGACCGCATGGTCGCCGCTGGCGTGGAATACACCGTTTCGCGCCGGCCAGAAGAGTATCGGCGCTACAACGACGACGAGTTCGTCCTGCGTGGCCAGGGCAACGTCTACTTCTGGTACTACGGTTCGTTGTGCTGCTTCCTGGCTGGTGGGGACGCCTGGCAAGCCTGGAACGAGCGCCTGCGCACCGTGCTGCCGCAGGCCCAGGCCGAGGATGGGTCCTTCCCGCCGATCGACACCTACGCGCGCGAAGCCGGCGATACGCGCCGGGATCGCAGTTATACGACGGCGATGTGCGTGCTGAGCCTCGAGGTCTACTACCGCTACTTCACGCCGCTCTTGACCGGGCGGCCGCAGGCGAACGGTCCGACGGGCCGGTAGGGGGCGGCGGGTGGGGGCGGGCGCTAGAACCGCCGCCGCGGGTGCGAAAGAACGGCGCGCGGGCTACGTTGTCTGGCCATGTCGATGCCGAAAGCGTTCAAGACCATGGCCCTCGCCCTCGCAGGCATGGTGGTCGTGTTCTTTGCGGTGGGCCTGCTCCTGTCGGATCGCTGGCACGTCGAGACCGTGCGTACGATCCGCGCCCCGATGGCCAAGGTCGCAGAGCTCGTGCAGGACTTTGGCAAGTGGGAGTCGTGGTCGTCGATGAAGCTCGAAATGGGGCCTGGCACCCAGCGCGAGATCTCCGGCACACCCGGTGCGGTTGGCCATCGTATCCGGTGGAATGCGCCGCACGCGAACGCCGTGCTGGAGGTCGTAGCGGCGGGCCCGCAGTTCTTGCAGTATGACTTCCTGCTGCAGGTGCCGCCGGCGCCCCAGCTCACGCCCAGTGGGCATGGCACGGTGCGGTGGGAGGCGGACGGCGAAGGTTGCCGCGTCACGTGGTCCGACGACGGCACGTGGGACAACCTGGCGTTGCGCTGGGTTGGCTGGTTTGGTGCGCTGCAGGAGCAGGTAAAGCAGGTGCAGGGCACGAGCCTCGCGGGACTGCAGCGGGCGATCGACGATGCGGCGGCCGGCGCGCTATCGCCGGACGCGAAGAAGTAGCGACCGGGTCCTCAGCGAACCCGGGCCTCAGCGAACCGTGACCGACACGATCGTCGGATTGGGATCGACGGCGGCCGCGGAGCCGTCGCTGTTCGACGCGCGCAGGTTGCGCAGCGTGATCGAGTAGGTGCCGGTCTGCCGCGGGGTCGTGGTCTGCACGCGAACGCGGAACAGCGGGCCCGGCTGTAGCGGCGTGGCGGCCTTGTTCTTCGCATCGCCGCAGACGACCACGTAGCGACCACCCACGGTGCCGCCGTCGAGGGTTGGCGTCGACTGCGTCGCCACCAGCGGGTTGCCGCTGGCGAGCGTGAGGCCGGCCGGCAGTTCGACGGCGACTTCGAGCAGCACGGGCGGCTGGGCGGGCGTCGCGGCGAGTTGGACCGCGAGTTCGGCCTCGGTGGTGGCCGGCCCCAGGTCCAGGGCCGCCGCCGACAGCCGCGTCGGGGTTGTGGCCGGAGCACCACCACCGCCACCGCCGCCACCACACGCGGCCAGCACCGACAACACTGCGAACGGGACTGCGCACCTCATCTGGGTAGGGTATCCGACGCGGGTCTTTCTGGAAGGGCTCGCTCCGCCGGACCTCATCGCGCACGATGTCCCCATGCTGTCGTCGTTGTCGTCTTCCTGGCGTTCCTGCGGGCTTGCCGCGACGTTGGCCGCCGCGATGTTGGCCGCCACGGCCGCCCCGGCCTCCGCACCGCCGACCTGGTCCCCGCAAGAACCTGTCGTGAAGCCAACCCCACCCAAGGCCGAGCGGCCAACGAATCGCCTCGCGCAGTCGACCTCGCCGTACCTGCGCCAGCACCAGCACAACCCGGTCGACTGGTATCCGTGGGGGCCGGAAGCCCTCGAACGCAGCAAGCGCGAGCAGAAGCCGATCTTCCTGTCGATCGGTTACGCCGCGTGCCACTGGTGCCACGTGATGGAGCACGAGAGTTTCGAGAACGAGGCCATCGCGAAGCTCATGAACGAGAACTTCGTCTGCATCAAGGTCGACCGCGAAGAGCGGCCTGACCTCGACGAGATCTACATGGGGGCCTTGCAGGCGATGGGGCAGCAGGGTGGTTGGCCGATGTCGATGTTCCTCACGCCCGACGCGCGACCGTTCTACGGCGGCACCTACTTCCCGCCCGAGGACGCCCACGGCCGGCCGGGTTTCCGGCGCGTGGTCGAGCACATCACCAAAGCCTGGCGCGAGCAGAAGCAGGAACTGCTCACCGGGGCCGACAAACTCGCGGCGCATCTGCAGAAGGTGTTGGCGCCCGTGTTGCCGGCGGGTGAGCCGGGGCCGGAGTTGCTCAGCAAGGTGCTCGGGCAATCGCGCGAACGATTCGATGCCGAGTTTGGTGGGTTTGGCGAAGCACCGCAGTTTGCCCCGAAGTTCCCGCATGCGAGCGAACTCCAGGTGCTGCTGCGGCTGCCGGAACCGCCAGCGCGCGCGATCGTGCAGAAGACGCTCGATGCGATGCGCCAGGGTGGCATGTACGACCAACTCGGCGGCGGGTTCCATCGGTACAGCACCGACCGGCAGTGGCTGGTGCCGCACTTCGAGAAGATGCTCTACGACAACGCGCTGCTCGTACCGTGTTACCTGGAGGCCTTCGTGGCCACGGGGCAGGCCGATTGGGCGCAGGTCGCGCGCGAGACGCTCGACTACCTGCTGCGCGAGATGCAACACGAGCGCGGTGGGTTCTATTCGAGCCAGGATGCCGACAGCGAAGGGGTCGAAGGCAAGTTCTTCGTCTGGCAGCAGGAGGAAGTGCAGCGTCTGCTCGGCGAACGTGCACCGCTCGCCATGCGGCACTTCGGCATCACCGCGGCTGGCAACTGGGAGCACAACAACGTGCTCGTGCTTGGCGAACGCGCCGAGGCGATTGCGGGTGCCACCAACCAACCGCTAGCGGAGGTGACTGCGGCGCTGCAGGCCGCCCGGACGACGTTGCTCGCCGCCCGCGCGCAGCGTGTGCATCCGGGCACCGACGACAAGATCCTCTGCGCGTGGAATGGTCTCGCGATCGCGGCGTTTGCGACTGGCTACCGCGAGCTCGGGGATGCGCGCTACCTGCAGGCGGCCGAACGCGCGGCCGGGTTTGTCCTGCAGGAGATGGTCTCGGAGGGGCGTTGCCTGCGCAGCTGGCACTCCGGCAAGGCGCAGCATCAGGGCTACCTCGAAGACCACGCAATGCTCGCCGATGGCCTCCTTTCGCTGTTTCTCGTCGATGGGGATCCGCGGTGGTTGCAGGCGAGCCAGCAGTTGCTCGAGCGCATCGCCAAACACTTCCGGGCGGAGGACGGCGGGCTCTGGTTTACCGCCGACGATCACGAAGTGCTGCTCGCGCGCACGAAGAGTGTCGTCGAGTCCTCGATTCCGTCCGGCGCAGCGATCGCGTGCCGCGCGTTCCTGCGCGCGGGCCTGCTGCTCGGCGACGAGAAGGTCTACGAGCTGGGCCTGGGCGTGCTGCGCAGCAACCACGCGTTGCTCGCGGAATCGCCGAATGCCGCGCCCGCGCTCGTGCAAGCACTGCAGTTCCATCTCGCCGATCCACGCGAGATCGTCATCGCGGGCGAGCCGGGCGACCTGCGCACCAAAGCCCTGCTCGCGGCCGCGTGGCGCGCGTTCCCGGGCGAGCACGTCGTGGTGGTCGTGCATGCCGGCAACCGCGACGCGCTCACGAAGTTGTCGCCGGTCTTTGCGGGCAAGGAGCCGATCGACGGCGTGCCGGCCGCCTACGTGTGTCGCCGCGGCGTCTGCGAGAAGCCGATCACGAACCCCGAGCAGCTCGGCGGCCGCCGATGAGTGCAGAAGACCTCAGCGATATCGTCTTGGGCCGCCGGGCCGTCGAGTGGGTCGCGCAGGACGCGCTGCACGTCGCGTTCCTGGCGGAGCGCCCCGTGCGGCCGGGTCACGTGATCGTGGCCACGCGCGACGTCGTCGACGCCGTTGCGGACCTGTCGCCCGAACGCCACGCGGCGTTGTGGGCCTTCGTGCACGAAGTGTCGCTTCGCCTGCGCGAACGGCTGCCGTGTGCGCGGGTCTGCGTGAGCGTCATCGGCTGGGTCGTGCGGCATGCGCACGTGCACCTCGTGCCAACCGATGCGCCGGGGCAGGTGCCGGGGCTCGATGGCCCACCTTTGCCGGCCGAACAGGCGCGCGCGATCGCCGAACGGCTGCGCGCGGGAGCGGGGGCGTGAGGTTTACGCGCGCGGGCTCAGTGGCTGCGATGCTGCGCAGCAAAGACGTCTTCGCCGTCGCAGGTGCGCAGGTAGTCGGCAAATGCCTGCAGGAACCAGTCGAGTTCCTCCGCGACCGCGACCGGCAGGTGCGACCGTTGCGTGGCCGTGCCGAGGCGTTGGGCGAGGTCCGCGAACGGCGGGGTCGCGAGCAGGAACGCGGGAAAATCCGGTTCGGGCAGCGGCGGTTCGGCGAGCGTCATCAGGCGTTCGAGCCAGACGGTCTGTTCGCGGTGCAGGCGCGAAGCGGTCGCGCGACGTTCTTCAAGCGTGATGGCGCGGGGGTCGGCCAGGAAGTCGTAAGTGTCCAAACGTGTACCTTGGGTGGGTGCACCGTTGCTGATCGGCCGGCGGCATCGGATTCTTGAGACCAGATGGCCCACTTTGCCTTGTCGACCCGCACGCTGGTTCCCGAGGATCCGCAGGTGCATGCCCTGGCGGATGCCGCGGGAGTGCACGGCGTCTACGTGCGCAATGCGCTCGAGCTGGGGGAGGGTGATGGTTTCCTCTTGCTGGAGCGCAACGCCCCGCGTGGTCTGTGCTGGTTCGGGCCGCGCGGCAACCTCATCGTCGTGGTGCACGGAGAAGTGGAGGCCGTGCCCGTGGCCGACGCCATCCAACGCACGCGGCTGCCGTGGCGCATCGCGATGGGGCCGGCGGCGATTCTCGATGTGCTGCGCGACCGCACGGTGACGCGGCCGCTGCTGCATCGGGATCAGGTCTACTACGCGTGCCGACCCGAGGCTGCGGTGCGCGAACTCGTGCGCGACGATGTGCGCCCGGCGCAGCGTGCGGATCGGGATCGGCTCGGCCAGGCGACGCTGCTGCTGAACCAGAGTGACCTCAACATCGATCCGGCGCGGGTGGACCGGCGGTGGCTGCGCGATTCGATCGACGAGCGCATCGAAGATGGTTCGACGCGCGTGCTCGGCCCGATTGGTGCACCCGAGTGCAAACTCGATTTCGGCAGCGATGGGCCCGGCGGGCTCATGATCGAAGGCGTCTTCACGTTCCCGGCCGCGCGTGGTCGTGGTCTCGCGAGTGCCTTGGTGGCCACCTGCATCGCCGAGGCCGCGAGCCACCGGGTCTGCCTGCACGTTGGCGAACACAACCTCCCCGCGCGCGCTGCCTACGAACGGGCGGGCATGGTCGAAGTCGATCGCTGTCGTTTGTTGCTGCTCGCCTGAGCGCGTTACTGGAACGAGTACGCAAACGCGAGTTCGGGCCCCAAAAGTGGGTTTTGTGGCCGGCGGCGAAGGTTGATGGCGTCGAGCTCGCGGCGCAGTGCGGTGCGCAGCGCGTTGGCCTCGTCGACTTTGCCCATGGTCTGCAGGCTCTTGGCGAGCAGCGCCTTCGTCAGCGGCGAGTCGGACAAGCGTGCGGCGCGCGACAACGACGCGTGCAGGTCGGCGATCTCACCACGCTGTTCGTGTGCGAAGGCCTGCAGGCGCAGCGCCCAGACACTCTCACCGCCGCGGCCGAGCTGGCCTTCGAGGGCTTCGAGGCGTTGGCGGCTGCTGGCGATCTGCACGAGCCCTTGCAGGTAGGCGCAGGCGTCGGCGACGGCCGTGCGCGGATGCTGGGCTTGCAGGGCCGCGAGAATGGGCGGCAACACCTGCGGTTTGCCGAGGCGCACCAGCACTTCGCCTTCTTCGGCGAGTTCCCCACCGCGCAGGTCGGCGACCGTCGAATGGGCGACCAGCCATTGCAGGTCCTTCTCGATGAGGTCGGCGGCCACCGCGTAGTTGCCGCGCAGGAGTTCGTGCGCGGCCTGCATGCGGCGCAGGTCGTGGGCCAGGCTGCCTGGATCGGCGGTGCACTCGTCCATCGCCTGGCTGAGCACGCGCGCGAGTTCTTCATCCCGCCCGGCGGTGCGCAGCGCGATGGCGCGCGGGATCGTGATCCAGGCCATCGGCAGGCGCAGCGCCGCGTCCTCGAAGTGCTGCACCGCGGTCTGTGGATCGCCGGTGCCGAGGCAGGCCCAACCCAGGTGGTAGGCGACGATCGCGTGGCGTGGCAGGCGGGTGGCCAGCGGGGCGAGCAGCGTGCGCGCGGCGGTGAAGTCGCCGAGGAAGTTGTAGGCGATCGCCGAAGTGAGCGCGCACTGCGGGTCGTAGGGCCGTTCGCGCTGGCCGGCCTGGCCGAGCGCCAACAGGTCCTGATCGCGTTCTGGCGCTCGTTCGGGCAACACGGACGAACGGGCGAGCAGCAGCGTGCGGGCGAGGCGGTGCTGCAGCGGCGGGGACAGGCGGTTCTGCAGCGCCAGCGCTTCGAGGCAGACACGTTCGGCGAGGACGGGATCGCCGCGCAGCAGCGCCGAACTGGCGAGGCCCTCGAGCACGAACGGACTGGCGCCGTCGCGGGCGCGCGCCTCGAGCAGGGCGCGGTGGGCACCTTGCACGGCCCCATCGCGCAGGAGGCTCAGGCCATCGTCGGCGGCGAGCAGGGCCCGCACGTTGGTCGACAGGCAGGCCGCACTCGCCACCGGCGCCTCGGCGGGATCGCCGAGCGCGAAGCGGGTGGCCCAGGCCAGCCGGTCGATGCCCGCGGCGAGGTCGCCGTCGGCAAAGCCGCCACCGGCGAGCACCCCTTCGGTGCCGTCGGGCAGGCGGTAGAACGAAGCCAGGGCCTTGGTGCGAACGTCGATGGACAGCCGCACGAGCACAGCCTGCGGCAGGTTCGTCTCGGCCTCGAGCACATCCAACCGCGCGGACTGGCGCAGCGCTTCGCGCCACCAGATCGCCGCCGCGCGGAACGTCGGCTCGTCGGGCGCCCCGGGCGACAGTTCGGCCAGCAACATCGCGCCGGGGGGCAGCTCGAGGACCAGGGGCACCTCGGGAGGCGCGCCGACGACGGTCAGGTTCTCGGCCGTGGATTGGCAGGCTGCCAGGAGGAGCAGGGTCGGCAGCCAACGGGTCGGCAGCAACCGTGCGGGCTGCAGTCGGGACGGCCAGGAGAAGGCGGGAGCAGGACGTTGCACCACGGAAGCATGGCCGTTCTGCCGTTAGGGCTCAACGAATGGGGCCCGGAATGCCGATGGCACGGGCTGTATGCACGCGTTCTCCATGCTTCTGCTCGGCGGCGTTCTA
>JADZDL010000033.1 GCA_020851075.1 Planctomycetota bacterium
CGCCCAGCCGTCTGGCGCAGTGACAGCAGCACCGAACCCGCGAGCACGCCGACCACGACCAGCAGCGACACCAGCGCCGGGATCTTCACGGTGTCGAGCAGTATCAACTTGGCGCCGACGAAGCCGAGCACGATCGCGAGGCCGCGCTTCAGATACACGAACCGGTTGAGCATGCCAGCGAGCACGAAGAACAACGAACGCAGGCCGAGGATCGCAAACACGTTGGCGGTGAAGACGAGGAACGGATCGCGGGTGACCGCGAAGATCGCCGGGATCGAGTCGATCGCGAACACCACGTCGCTGATCTCGACCATGACGAGCGCCAGCAGCAGCGGTGTGGCGCGCATTCGGCCGTCGACGCGCACCCAGAACTTGGAGCCGTGCAGGCTGGTGACCTGCAACTTGCGGCGTAGGAAGCTGAGCAGGCGGTTGTCCTCGGGCGCCACGCCGTGGTCGGGTTGGCGCAGCATCTTGACGCCGGTCAGCAACAGGAACGCGCCAAACACGTAGAGCAGCCAGTGGTACTTGGCGACCAGGGCGGCGCCACCGACGATCATGAGGCCGCGCAGTATGAGCGCGGTCAACACGCCCCAGAACAGCACCCGGTGCTGCAGGTGCGCCGGAATCCGCAGCGCGCTGAAGATCACTACGAACACGAACACATTGTCGATCGACAGCGACAGTTCGATCGCGTAGCCGGTGAAGAACTCGAGGCTCGCGGTCGGCCCCATCTTGTAGCCGACGAACAGCCCGAACAGCATCGCCAGCGTCGCCCAGACCGCTGTCCAGGTCAGGGCCTCGCGGAAGCGTGGTTCGGTGTCCTTGCGGTGGAAGACACCGAGATCGAGCGCCAGCATGGCGAGTACGAACAGGACGAACAGGCCCCACGCGAGGGGGCTGACTTGGATCGGCATCGGGTCGAGCAGAGAGAGGCGGGAAAGCCCCGACTGTGGGGCCTGCGGGCGGCTTGGACCACCCGTGTAGCCTCGTGGCGATCCATACGTTTTGCCTATGGATCGAAGCGCCGGGCGCGACTCGAATGGAATGTTGCTACTCCGCGCTGGCGCGTCGATCAGTAGACGATGCCGCCGAACGTGGGGCCGACCTGGAACGTCGCGCCATCCCAGACGAGCGGGTGCAGCCAGAACTGCATGCCCGACATCGAGGCGCTCAGCGTCGCAGTTTGCCAGGTGTAGAAGCCATATCCCGGCCAGGGGCTGTAGTTGTTGATGCTTCCGTACGAGAAGCCGATCGCGGCGGCCGGGTCGAAGTGGACCGGTTGTGCGGCGAACGGCACGTTCGTCGCCGCCGTGCGTTCGAACGACAACACCATCGCGACGAGACCATTGGTCGGGCCAAGGACCGAACCCAGATAGGTCGAGCCGATCGTTGGTCGCGTCGAGCCACCACCACCGATCAGCGTGGCCGTCTGCGCGGCCCCTTGGAAGGCCGGGCCGGGCCCCGCAAGCGGGGGATACCACGACAGGGTGCCGTAGCCGCCGGCGATGTTGGAGCGCGCGTGCCGCACCGGTTGCGTCGCGTTGTTGACGATCGCCGTCGACGCCCAGGTTTGCGAGATGCCACCGGCGACCGTGCAATCGGCGAGCGAAAGCCGCGTCGCGCCTGACAACCGGATCGCCGGCGAGCCGAGGAAGTTTGGCGAGCCGATCGAATCAGAGCCGTGCAGGTTGCAGAAGTGCAAGGCGATCTCACCATTGCTGGCGACGATGCAACCGGGATCGGATCCTGCCCAACCCACTCGATAGGCCTGGAACTGGCAGACGTTGGCGATGACGCGGCCGCCGAGCACCGACATGCAGTCCCAGACGCTATTCCATCGGCAGCGATCGAACTGCACGTCGCCATTGCAGATCACGGCTGTGCTCTGGTAGTCGGACCAGTTGCGGAACTCACAGTCCGCAAACACGACGTTGCCGGTCACTTGGACCGTGAGCGGCGGTTCTGCGGGTGGATAGGCCGGGTTGGTCACGAACGAGAGGCCGACGATCGTCGCCTGCTGGCCCGTGGGCGGGTTGATGTTGTGCACCCACGGGATGCCCGGCCCACCGGGCGGCGTCGTCACGGTGGCGCCGTTCGGTGCGAGGATGCGCACGCCGATCGGCAAGTGGAAGGGCAGGTAGGCGCCAGATTGCACGAGGATCAGGTCGCCGGGCTGCGCGACGGCAACGGCGTCGCCGATCTCCGGATAGCCGCCCGGGCCGACCGTCAAGGTCGACTGCGCGGTGAGTGCGGTGGCAAACAGGGTGGTCGCGACGGCGAGGATCGAATGCCAACGGGCTGCTGCGGGCTTCGTCATGGGGGTGAATATACCCCCAGCCCCAGGCCTCCGGCCTGCGCACAGGCACGTAGGCAGTTCCGTTGCGTTTGCCCCGCGCCGTTTGCCTCGCGGCGGTGATCCGGTTCGATTGTGGCATGGTCACTCCGCTGGTCCTTGCCTGCATCGGGCTCTGGTTGTTCCTGGCGCCGCTGCGTCGCCACGCGAGTGCCTCCGCCCGCCGCAGTCTCGGCCGCATGCTGCGCGATCTATGGCGTCTGCCTCGCCAACATGGTGGGCGCCCGGGGCTTACCCTGTGCGGAACGGGCGTGTGCGTGTCGGTGTTCTTGCCAGCGCTGGTGTTGTTGCTCGCGCGACTCTCGGCGGCGGGGGCAACGTGGTGGATCCTGCTCGCTGGTGGGCTCCTGTTGTTGGTGGCGACGGCAGGAACCTGGTTGCTCATTACCTTGTCGCGATCGACGTTTGGTTTTGGACCGGGGCAACTGGCGGATGCGACGCCGGCCGCGCGGCTGATTCCACCGTTCCTGCTCGTTGCCGGCGTGGTTGCCCTGCTGGGCGCGGCGGTTGGCGAGGTTGCGGTGTGGTTGCGCGGCGAATAGGGCGCGCGTGGCAAGTGCCCTCGCTATCACCCATGGGAACCCCGACGTCGCGCCGATTCAGAACCTGCCGTGGGCGAGCACCGCTCGCAGGGCCTCGTTTTCGAGCCGACGCCGAGGTTGTGGGGTCGCGCTCGCCGTGGCGAACTCTGCCCGCAGCGCCAGCACGAGCTGCTGCAGCGCGGTGGTGGACGTGAGGTCGGCGTTGGCGCGCAAGGTGCGGTAACGGTCCAGGATCGTGAGCGCAGCCGCCCGCAGGGCCTCGTCCGCCGCATTGTCGACGTGGTCCTTTGGCACCGCGTAGACGAAGGCGCCCTCGTTGGCGCCAAATGTCGGGATCTGCACGAAGCGTCGCGGCACCATCGCCGCACCCTGCTGTTGCGCGGCCTGCGCGGCGACGAAGAAGTCGATGGCGTGCTGTGGGTACCCGTAGAGCAGCCCCTGGCCACGATGGCGGTCCGCCTGGGGCATGCGTTCGACGATCGCAAACAACTCGGCCGGGTGCGTATCCGCGGCGATTCCGTAGGGAGCGAAGAACGCGGCGTGCTGCTGCACGGTGCGCGCCAACGCGGCCCGATCGACGACATACGCCTGCACGGCGCGGCGGCCGGCATGGACCTGGTGGAAGGCGAGTACATCCGCCCACAGCGTGTCGGTGCGCCAGACGGCGAGGGCGTTCCGCACGGTGCCGAGTGCTTCGAGATCGGGTTGTTGTACGTCGATCCAGCCGCTCCAGAAGCCGATGCTGACTGGTTTGAGGCCTCCGGCGAGCGTGTAGAGCGCTTCGTCATCGAGCGCCGCGCGCAGCAGTTCTGCGGGCGCGGGCACCGGGCGGGCCACTTCGGCAGGTCTTTCGACGGCGGGCGATGGGGCGGCGCAGGCGACCCACAGCAGGCACAGCATGGCGGCGAACAGGCGGCGACAGGGCATCGCGGCAGCAGAGCCGGCTCGACGTGGCGCCGTCCAGTGCGCAGGCCGGAATCTGCTTCTGGCTGTCGCCGGCGGGCTACGCATCGGCGGCGCGTTCGGTGGCCGGCATGGCGCCTTCGACGGCGGCCTCGTCGTCACCTTCCTGCACCCAGGGCCCGAACGGATCGTCGAAATGAGCCCAACTCGCAGGCCCACCCGCAAACTCGTCGTCGCTGAGCAAGCACGCGTCGAGGCGCGCGGTGAGCTCGGCGCGGTCGAGGTTGCGGCCGATCACCACGAGTTCCTGGCGTCGATCGCCGAACGGTTCTAGCCAGCTGGTCTCGATCTGTTGCCTCGCTTCGGGTTCGTCCGGCCACTGCTCGCGCGGCGCGGTGGCCCACCAGGTGCCCGCCGGCGATGTGCGGCACGAACCACCGGCCTGGTGCCACTCGCCGACCACGTCGTGCCGCGTCGCCAACCAGAAGAAGCCCTTGCTGCGCAGCACGCCTGGCCAGTCCACGCGCAACAGTGCGTCGAAGCGGGCGGGGTGGAACGGTCGCCGTGCCCGGTAGACGAAGCTGCCGATGCCGTAGATGTCCTTCTCGCTGGTCTCCCGGCCGCGCAGTTCTTGTAGCCAACCCGGCATGACCGCGGCGCGATCGAAGTCGAACCGGCGCGTGCCGAGCACACTCGCCAGTGGCACCTCGCCGCGCGTCGCCAGCACCTGCTCAGCGTTGGGATTCAGTTTGCGCAGCAACGCCTGCAGTTGCAGCAGCTGCTCCGGCCCGACGGTGTCGACCTTGTTGATGACGAGCACGTCGGCAAACTCAACCTGCTCGACGAGCAGGTCGTCGATCGTGCGGTCGTCGTCGGCATCGAGCGCGAGGCCCCGTTCGCGCAGGTCGGTGCCTTCGCCGAGGTCGCGGGGGAAGGCGCCTGCATCGACCACGGTCACCATCGTGTCCAACTGCGCGATCTGCCCCAGACTCTGGCCGGATTCGTCCTCGAAGGTGAACGTCTCGGCCACCGGCATCGGCTCGGAGATGCCGGTCGATTCGATGAGCAGGTAGTCAAAGCGCCCGGCGCGCGCCAACGCCGCGACTTCGCGCAGCAGGTCCTCGCGCAGCGTGCAGCAGATGCAGCCGTTGCTCATCTGCACGAGCTTCTCTTCGACGCGGTGCAGCGCGCCGCCGGTGGCGACCAGCTGCGCGTCGATGTTGACCTCGCTCATGTCGTTGACGATCACGGCCACGCGTTTGCCTTCACGATTGCGCAGCACGTGGTTGAGCAAGGTGGTCTTGCCGGCGCCGAGAAAACCCGAGAGCACGGTCACTGGCAACCGAGGCGTTGGCTGGTTGCGCCGTTGGCGCTGCGCTTTCATCGCGAACCCTCCGGTGCCTCGTCGAGAGTCTGCGCCAACACGTCGAGGCTCAGCAGCAGGCGCGGCGACCGCGATGCATCGGGCGAACGATGCACGACGCCGCCTTCTTCGTTGCCGGGCCACGCTTCGCCCTTCAGCAGCGCGACCGCAAACTGCGGCACGGACCGGATCGTGGCACCCGGCAGCAGGACTCCGGAACGTTCGTCGGGAACCCCGTCGGCGCGATGGCCGAGATGGCGGCGGTCGGTGTGTTCGTCGGCCAACCACTCGGTGCCGGGGCCGCAGTAGGTCACGAGCAGGCGTACGCCGACGTAGTCCGTGTGGAAACGTGGGCACATCGCTTCTTCGAGGTGTCGCAGGCGCAGCCCGAGCAGGCTCGCGCCAAACAGGTCCACCATCACGCCGGCGAGGAAGCGCACGTCCGACAGCAGCGCCGCAGCGCCCTCCGGATCGGCCCGACGTGCGCTCGCTGGCAGCAGGCCGCGGGCCCACTCGGGCCCTTCGAGGGTCTTGGCCGCCACTTCGCGTTCTTCCCGCAGCCGCGCCGCGGACAGCTGCTGTGTGACAAAACGCTCGAGGTCGCGCTCGGGGGCGCGGTGCCACACGACGAGGTTCACGTCGTGGCGGTGGATCTCGTGCAATCCCGCCACGCTGTCGACTATGCGGGACGACTTGGGCAGCCGCAGGCGCGGCAACGAAGCGAGTGATGGCAGCAACATCGCCAGCGGAGTGCCGCTCGACCCCGGCAAGTTCCCGGCGCCGTCAATTTGTCGAGTTTTGTGTGGTCCGGGAACCTGCGGCGGTCGAGCGGCACTCGGAGGTCATGCACCAGAGAGCCCTGATCGCGATGTCCTTCGTCTTCCCCGCCGCGGCGGCCGCCCAGTCCGCGGTCGTCGTACCCAATGGTTATGACCAGCTGGAAGGCACCAGCGCTTCGCGCACCCCGTTCGGTTGGTCCTCCGGTCGGTTGCAGTATCTCGTCGATGGCGACCAGCTGTGCCCGAATCTCGCCGTGATCACCAACCTGCAGTTCCGCCTCGATGGTGGCAACTTCAACCTCGACGCGCCGGTTGGCAAGACGTTCCAGGCGACCGTGGTTGCCTACGAAGTGCCGATCGCGCCGGGCACGATGAGCGCGCAGTGGGCCAACAACCTCGGCGTGGCGACTGGCACGACGATCTACTCGGGCCCGCTCACGGTGCCGGCGGCGAGCCGCCAGTATCCGTATCCGAATCCGTGGTCGATCGACCTGGTCCTGCCGCAGCCGCTCATCTACCAGCGCAGTGGCGGCAACCTGTTGCTCGACCTGACCGTCACCGGTGGCACGGGCGACAACTGGCCGGCCGATGGCTTCTTCTTCCACGGCACCGAAGCGCGCGGGGAGGTGACGAAGATCTGGGAGGACACCAGCTGCACGAACGGCCGTGGCGACACACTCTCGCTCGCGGTGCCACAAGTTGCCGGCAACGGCGTGCTCGGGGGCACTCTGCAGGTCACGCACACGGCGACCGCGGCCGGTGGTGGTGCGATTGACTTCGTCTACCACTTCCTCGGTCTCGACCACCTGCAAGCCAACAGCCAGCCGCTGCCGATTGCGCTGCAGGGCCTCGGCTACCCGAACTGCCAGCAGAACGTCGATCCGCTGCTCGGCCAGTTGTTGCCGGTCAGCGCCGGACAGTGCGTGTGGGCCCTGCCGGCGGATCCGACCTTGGTCGGCCTGCCCCTGTTTACGCAGGCGGCCGGGTTTGACCTCGGCGCCGGCCTCGCGGTGCCGTCGCGCAATTCCTTCCAGGTGCGCATCGGTGATGTGATCGCGCCGGCCGGCCCGGCGCAGATGGTCCACCAGTCCAACTACGTGGCGCAGACCAGTGGCGCGTTGTCGCCGACGGGCTACTTTGGCCTCGTCGTGCGCTTCGTCGGCACCTTCCAGTAACGGCCGCGCGCTGATCTGCGAACCGATCAGCGTGAAACCCTGCACCCCTTGCAGGCAACCGTTGCACCCGGGGATCGGTTGGATCCCCGTCATCCGGAGACTCCGGTTCTAGTGGCAGGGAATCGTCAGGTGCGGCGCCGCCAGCGAGAGAAAGACGCGGTGTTATCGCGCCGATCGCCGCGCGAGTATTCTCGGGACGCCGCGCCCAAAGGGTGCGGAGACCACTGCCCCATGCCCATCGCCTGCACGTCGTTCCGGTGTCTGCTATTGGCTTGCACCTTCCTGACCGGCGGTTGCCTCACCCGCGGTCCGGCTTTTCTTGGTTCTACATCGCGGCCGACGACCTGCGTTCGCGCAACACGCTGTTCTTGATCCGGCTGCTCTTCAATCTGCAGGCGCAGTCGAGCGGCGGTGACCCCGTACAATTGACGTTGCCGGTGCGCTGAGTTTCGAACCTGCCCGCGGCGCAGAGTCGACAACAAGTCGCAATCTTCGCGCGCCGTAATCGCTTTCCTCGACCCATGCCCATTCGCACGAAGTCCCTCGCCGCTACTGCACTCGGTCTGTTCCTGCTGCTGCTTGCCTGGTTGGTCTGGAGCACGCTCGATCCGTCCCTGGACACCCCGGCCAATCGCGCCGCGATGGACCGGGAGCCCACGGGCGCTGCGGCGACGGCTGCGCTAGCGCGCGCGGCGACGGCGGGTCCCGCTGCCGACGATGCCACCGCCACGCGGCAAGCCGTGCCGTCGTTGTTGGCAGAGCCAGAACTGGCGCCAGCGCCGGCGGCACTGCGCCGCGGTCGAATGCTCGACAGCCGCGGTCAGCCACTCGCCGATGTGCCGGTGGGCCTCGCGCCGTTCGACTGGAAGGACCGCCGCCTGCAGCTGCCTGCCGACGCGGCGATCGTGCGCACGGATGTCCGAGGTGAGTTCGCCTTGCCAGCCGCGCCGCAGACGATGGCCCCGGTGGCCGGAACGGGCTTCTGCACGCTGCGCACGACGTTGGCCGAACCGGGCGCCGAGACGCCATTGCTCGTGGTCGCCGCGCGCAGTGTGTCGCTCGCGGGCCGCATTCGCCGCCCTGACGGCGAGTCCATCGCCGGCGCGCTCGTTTCGCCGGCCGTGTTCTTCTTGACCGAGTTCCCACTGCCGTTGGAACACACCTTCATCCCCGATGCCGAGAATGGTACCAGTGATGAACGCGGCGACTACGCGGTGCGCGAATTGCCGTTGGCGGCCGGGCTCGAATTGCGGTTCTCGTGCCAGGGTTACACGCCATTGCACGTGCCCAGTGAACAGGCAGCGGCTGGCCGCCTCGATGTCGTGCTCGCGCCCTTCGGCGGCAAGGCGGAGCGGCTGCGGGGTCGCGTGCAGGACGGCCGCGGCCCACTGGCCGGTGTGAAGCTGCAGCTTGGTTACCACCAGGAGGCCGAATCCGATGCGCGCGGCGAGTTCTCGTTTGAGTTGCCGCCCAAACCTGCACGGTTGCTCGCGATGGCACGCGGTTACCAACCGGTCGTGCGGGAGGATGTTGGTGCCGATGCGCGCGAGGTCGTGATCGAGTTTTCGGCGCCCGCACTGAAGATCGAGGGAACGGTGCAGTTCGCAGACGGCAAACCGGCGAGTGGTTGGCGGCTCGATCTGCTCGATGCGCTGCGCGGCCGCAACCAGGGTTCGGTCGAAGCCGCGTGCAGCGAAGGTCCGGTGGTCGAAGGTGCGCTCGCGCAGACCGACGCTGCGGGTCATTTCGCGCTCGGCGGCTTGTCCGAACGCAGCTACCGGTTGCTCGCGTACGACCCGCAAACGGCCGTGGCGGTGCAATCCGAGCCGATTGCGGCGGGAACGGTGGGCGTGGTGCTCGTGGTCCCGGCCGCGGCGGTGCTCGGCGAATTGCGCGGCCAGATCGTCGATCGACGCGGCCTGCCCGTGGCCGATGCGGGCCTGCTTTGTTACCTCACGACGGCAAGCGCTGACGGCATCATCGAAGGGCCGCGGGCGCAGACCGGCCCCGATGGCCGTTTCCTGCTCAAGAACGTGCCCTGCAGCCATGTGCAGGTGGGGGTGTCTGGCGAGGACATCGATTACCAGGTGCGGCCCATCGAGGATTGGCTGAAGGAGCAAGATCTGCGCATCGTCGTTTCGCGCACCTGCCATGTGCAGATCGAAGGGGACGCCGGGCTCGAGGTGAAGTTCGCCGATGCGGCCGGCAAGCAGCTCTTCGTGATGTCGCAGACGCAGGGTGTGGCGATCGGCGGTGACGGCTGGACGTTGCGCGGCGGCAAGTCGCCTGTGCTGACGGTGTCGGAGACCGCCGCGACCATGTCGTGGTTGCGCGACGGCAAGGAGGTCGGGCGCAAGACCGTGAGCCTCGACCCAACGCCCAGGGTGGTGACGACGCTCGTGGCGGGGCCCTGAGCGCGGGCGGAGTTCTCGCTTCCCGCCGCCAGGGCGTCGATGGTTCGGTGATCCTCGGCCCGAGCTAGGCCCTCGCCGGGCAGTGGAGCCTGCCTCACGCAGATCAACCTGCCGAACACGCTCGACGCCACGATCCGATGAGTTGCCCGTGAGTTTAGGGGGGTGGCGGCTCAATGTGGCGCCGTCCGCGCGCCGATGAGCCCGCCGGAGGTGGCATGGCGAAGTCGATACTGTGGCTCATTGGCGCTGGCCTTACGGGCTTGGCTGTTGGCGTGTGCGGGGTGCTGCTTGCAGCGTCGGGTCGCTATCACGCCGTGGCACAGGCTGCCGGCGAGATCGTAACCGAGGTTGAAGCCATCGAGACGAAGACCATGCCGCTGGCCATGGCCGCCAAGGATCTGCGCTTCCATGCGGTCCAGGTCCAGCAGTGGTTGACCGACATTTCCGCGACGCGCGCGGCCCCCGGTTTCGCCGATGGTTTTGACGAGGCCGAACAACATGCCCGCGAGTTCCGGCGGTTGCTCGGTGGTTTTGTGGACGCGGCTGGGGATCCCGAACGACGACAGCGGATCGTCGAGCTCGGTGGTGCCTTCGAGGCCTACTACGCGTCGGGCAAGCAGATGGCGCAGGCCTACATCGACGGTGGGCCGGCCGCCGGCAACGAACGCATGGCTGGTTTCGATGTGCTGGCCGAGCAGATGACGACGGCGACCGATGCGTTCGTCCTGGATCAGGAGAAGGCTCATGCGGCGAGTCTGGCCGCGGTCCAGCGCGACGCATTGGTGACGCAGCAGCACGTGCAGGTGGGGCAGTGGTATCTGTACTTCGCCATGGCAATGCCATGCGCAGCCGCCGTCGTGCTCTTCGAACTGGCGCGGCGCGCCGTGGTGCGACCTCTACAGCAGCTCCTGACGCAGATGGCGCGGATTGCCGTCGGCGATCTGACCGTGCGTTGCGAGCCGCAGCGGGTGCGCGAACTGGTGCTGCTCGCCGAAGGCATCGACGACATCGTCGAAGGCCTCGCGCAGATGGTGGATGGTCTCGTCAAGGCCGCGGCCCAGCTGGAGTCGCAGGCGCAGACTTCGACGTTGGCCAGCGAAGCGCTCGCCGAGCAGTCGCAGAGCCAGGCGGCTTCGCTGCAGGAGATCTCGGCGACGATGCAGGAAGTGCGCGGTCAAGCCAGCGTTGCGGGGGAACATGCGCAGCGCGCTGGGGTGGCGTCCCGCGGCACTCGCGAAGGGGCCGAACGTGGGCAACGCGAGTTGGAGCGCCTGGCCGAGGTGATCACCACGATCCAGCGCGGCTCCGACCAGATCGACGAGGTGATGGGTGTCATCGACGAGATTGCGCTGCAGACGAACATGCTGGCGCTGAACGCCGCGGTCGAGGCTTCGCGCGCGGGGGAGGCGGGGCGTGGGTTTGCGGTCGTCGCGGACGAAGTGCGTGCGCTCGCCCAGCGCAGCGCGGCGTCCGCGAGCGACAGCGCGCGCATGATCGCGGCCTCGAAGGCCTCGGCTCAGGACGGTGGGGCTGTGGCGGCACGGGTCACGCAGGTGTTCCGCGAAGTGCTGGCCGGATCGGCGGGCGTCGATGCCATGGTGGCGGAGATCGTCTTGACCTCGACGCGGCAGCAGGAGGCGATCCACCACGTCGGTGAAGCCTTGCACTCGATCGACGGCGCCGTGCAGGACAATGCCCGCCGCGCCGAAGAGCTGGCGCAGGTCGTTCATGCCTCCCAAGGGCTCGTGGAACTGCTGCGCGTTGCCGTTGGACGTTTCCGTTTTGCCGCGTCGCAGCCGGCGATCGGCGAGGCGACACTCGCGCAGTACACACCGAGTTCGCGCACGGTTGGCTAGGTTCGCGATCCGATGCGTTGCCAATTGGCTCGGCGCAGGAGCTAATTGGCATTTCTGGTTCACTTCCTGTTTTGCTGTGCCACCGCGGTGGTGCAGCTGGCCTCGAGACGGTTGCCATGTGCGATGTCCCTGCTCTTCGTTCTGATGAACCTCCTGTTCCGTACGCGGAGCTGATCGCTGGCATCGACGGCATCGTGTGGGAGGCGGATGCGAAGACCTTCCAGATGACGTACGTGAGTCCCCATGCTGAGCGGTTGCTCGGATATCCGGCGGCCGACTGGTTGCAGACGGACTTCTGGCCAGCGCACCTGCATCCGGACGATCGGGAGGCGGCGGTTGCCTACTGTTTGAAGGCGACGGCGGAGCTGCGCGTGCACGACTTCCAGTACCGGATGATCGCGGCGGACGGCCGTGTGGTCTGGTTGCGGGACATCGTCACGGTGGTCGCCGAAGGGGGCGTGCCCAAGGCGCTGCGCGGGATCATGATCGACGTGACGGCGCAGCGGCGGGCGGAGGAAACGCGCGCTGAGCACATCCGCTTCCTCGAAGCCATGGATCGGGTCAACCGCGCCATCTTGTCCGCGCCGGATCTGGCTAGGATGAACCGCGCGGTGCTCGAGGTCGTGTTGGAGGTGTTCGAGGTCGATCGGGCCTTCCTGGGGGCCCCGTGCGATCCGGCGACGTCCCATTGGCGTTGTGAGATGGAGTGTGCGCGCCCCGAGCATCCGGGTGCGGAGCATCTTGGGGTCGTCGTGGCCACCGATCCCGAGTTTGCGCGGCTGTTCGCGGCGCTGTGTGCGTGTGATGGACCGGTTGCGTTTGATCTCGGTTCGGTGCCGCCGGTGCCCGCGCGCCTCGTGGCTTCTTTTGACGTGCAGTCGGTGCTCGGCATGGTGGTGCGGCCGCCCCTGGCCGAACCCTACATGTTCGGCGTGCACGACTGCGAAGAGGTTCGCGCCTGGACGCCGGCCCAGCTCCGATTGTTCGAGGCGATTGGTCGAAGGCTCACCGACGCGCTCGGCATGCGACTGATGCACGAACGGCTGGCGGCGAGCGAACGTCGTTTCCGCGTGTTGGTCGATCACGCCACCGATGCCATCTTCCTGCACGCGCGCGATGGAACGGTGCTCGACGTCAACGAGCAGGCGTGCAGCAGCCTGGGCCGTTCGCGCGAGAGCTTGATCGGGGCGAGTCCGCGCGAGTTCGATCTCGGCGTCGAGAAGGCCGTCGTCGACCGGATCAGCGACCGGTTGGATGCCGGGGAGTTGTTGGTGCTCGACACCATGCACCAAGGGCCCAACGGGGAGTGTTTCCCAGTCGAGTTGCGCATCCGGCCCTTCACCGAAGCTGGCCAGCGTTACTCGGTGTCGTCGGCGCGCGACATCACCGAGCGCAAGCGTGCGGAAGCCGAGCTGCGGGCCAGCCACGACCTGTTGCATGCGGTCGTCGAGGGCACTTCCGATGCGGTCTTCGTGAAGGACGTCGATGGGCGCTATCTGCTCCTCAACGCGGCGGGTGGCCACCTGCTGGGCCGGTCGGTCGCGAGCGTGCTCGGTCGCACCGATGCGGAGATCGGGGGGCGAGTGCAACTCGCGGGCTCTCGGGCCAGCGAGCAGCAGGTGATGTCCACCGGTCGCGAGTGCTCGTTTGAGTTCACGGTTGCTGGAGATGGGGGGGAGCGTGTGCATTCGGTGACCACGGCGCCGTACCGTTCGGCGGGGGGCGAGGTGCTGGGCGTTGTCGGCATTGCGCGCGATGTCACCGATGCGCGGCGCCTCGAAGAGCAGTTCCGCCAGGCGCAGAAGATGGAAGCCGTCGGTCGGTTGGCTGGCGGGTTGGCCCACGACTTCAACAACCTGCTGACAGTGGTGAACGGCTGCAGCGAACTGGTGTTGATGCAGCTCGCTCCCGACGCGCCCCAACGGGAATTGGTGCGCGAGATCCAGTGTGCAGGAGAACGTGCGTGCCGGCTGACGCGGCAGTTGCTGGCCTTCAGTCGGCGCCAGTTGCTGCAGCCGCAGGCTGTCCCCGTGAACGACCGCCTCGAAGACCTGTTAAGTCTCCTTCGGCGGCTGCTTGGTGAGGACGTCGAACTCCGTCTCGACCGGGCTCCCGATGTCGGCCCCGCCTACGTCGACCCGAGTCAGTTCGATCAGGCGATCGTCAATCTCGCGGTCAATGCTCGCGATGCGATGCCCGATGGCGGGCGGATCACCATCTCCACGAGCAACGTGGAGTTCCGCGCTGGTGCCGCGCCGGCCGACCTGCCGCCCGGCCGGTATGTCGCCGTGACCGTGAGCGATACGGGGATCGGCATGGATGAGTCGACCCGCGCCCGCGCCTTCGAGCCGTTCTTCACGACGAAGCCACCAGGCAAGGGCACTGGGCTTGGTCTCGCCATGGTGTATGGATTCGTGAAGCAATCCGGTGGTCATATCGATCTGCAGACCAAACCAGGGCGCGGTGCGACGTTCCGACTGTGGTTGCCGCGCGTGGATCAGCCCGTGTTGGTACCGCGGCCGGCGTCCGACGCCGGTAGCAGGTCGCGCGGCAACGAAACCGTGCTCCTGGTCGAGGATGAGGAGGCCGTGCGGAGTCTTGTGCGCACGGTGCTACGCGGCAGTGGTTACCGGGTGCTCGAAGCCCGCGACGGCATCGAAGGTTTGCGGGTGGCTCGGGCGCACGGGCAGAAGATCGACCTGCTGCTCACCGATCTGGTGATGCCGCACCTCGGCGGCCGGCGCCTGGCGGACCAGCTGGTCCAGGAACGTCCGGACCTGCGCGTGCTGCTGCTTTCCGGCTACGCCGACGAATCTGTCGCCGGTGGTGCCTATCCGCTGTTGGACAAGCCGTTCTCGCCAGCAACCCTATCCCGCCGGGTCCGGGAAGTGCTCGACGATAGCGTCCCCGGCAGCGCCCATCCGTTGGGGCGCGAGCCGCAGCACGCCACGAATCCGCGGCGCTGAGCCCGGGAACCGTTCGCGGCTCAGCGCTGCAGCCGCGCCTGGATCGTCGTGGTACCGGTGCCCTGCCGCTGTACGCGCGAGAACTGCACCGTCATGCCGGTGCGGGTGTCAAACCACGTGCGCGACTGTTCGGTAGGACTCTGCAAACTGACGCACACGGTGTCGGCATCGGCCGCTTCGATCCAGGTGCGGACCTTGGTGACCGGGTCCTGATCGATCTCCTGCCCGGCGCGCAGTTGCTGCAGCACACTCGGCGCGATGGCCACCGGCAGCAGCGCCGCCGCACCCGTCACCAGCCGTTGCTCACCCGGCTGCGCCTGGCCGTTGCCGGGATCGACAGCGCTGCGGATGTGCGCCGAGACGAAGCCGGCCTGTTCGCGTTCGACCCGGATTGAGGCGCGGAACGCCCACGCCGGCAGGTCCGGGGTGCCGTCGATGCGCATCGCATACGTTCCTGCATACTCGAGCATTCGCCCGGCCTCGGGCAGCGGCATCTGGCTGCCGGTCCAAGGCGTACGCACCTGGCGCAGGCCGACGATGCGCCGTTGGTAGATCAGCGTGCCGCGCGAGCCGGTGGTGGTGCGGCCGTCGCTGCCGACGGTCTGGACCGGCTGGCCCGTTACCGACCCCGACGAGAACACGCAGAGGCCGGTGCGGGTGTCGTAGGTGTAACGCGAGAAGCCCTGGGTCGTGGTGCGCCGCACCGTGACGGTGTCGTAGCGCTGCCCGTCCTGTTCATGCGGGCCGCGCAGAATGCGTGTACCCTGTTCTTCGCCGGCTTGCAGCGTCGCCAGTTTGGCCGGATGGACCCAGTACTCGCCGAGCGCGTCAAAATTGCCTGTGATGGGCTGCGTCGTCGTGGTCGACAGCGCGCCCGACAGCGGATCGACCAGGAACGTCGTCACGTCGCCGGCGAGCACGCCACCGTCCGCGTGCAGCAGATCGAGTTGTTCGATCGACATCGCGCCTTGCCCGGTGTTGTTCTGCGTGCTGTAGCGCCGGCCCGACTGCGGGTCGACCCAGTTGCCCTTGTCGTCTTCGACGAGCACGGTATCGAGCCCGGCGATCGTCGCCGATGCCGACAAAAACGACAGGCGCTGGCCTTGGCGCACGGCCTCGGGCACTTCGCCGGCAGCCTGGGGGGCGGGCGTACCTTGGGGGATCGGCTCTTTGGTGATCGGCCCTTGGGTAAGCGGATTCTCCGGCAACTGCGCAGGAGCCGCATTGGCACCAACCGGCGCCGCGCGCTGCACCAGCGCATCGATCACTTCCTTGGGTGTGTCGAAGGTCAGCTTGACGAGCGAACCTGGCTTGCCGCGCAGCGCCTGCTGCACCTGCGCCAGCGTCATCTCATCGACCTCGCGGTCGTCGATTGCTTCGAGCGTCCAACCGACCTGCACCGACTTGCTGGCCGGGCCGCCGGGCAGCACGGTCGCGATGACGAACTCACCGTCCTCGTTCTCAGTGAACGTGATGCCGACGTCGCCCCCGTTCTCGTTCGCCGCGGGCACCTGGCGCTTCGCCCCGCCCAGCGGATTGCCGGCCTCCTGCCGTTGCAGCGTGTACTCGGTGCCATCGGTGGTGAGCTGCAGTGCTTCTTCGCGCCGCTGCGCGGTGAACTCGAAGTTCTCGCGGTCGACCGTGAACTTGCCGCGCAGGGCTGCACCCGTCGCCTGCGCGGTGCACGGGTAGGTCTTGCCGCCGAACACGAGATCGCCGCGGTATTCGTTCTTGGCATCACCGGCGCGCAAGGTGAGCGTGAGCTCGGCGCCGCGGAACGTTCCGACGAAGGGATCCTGGCGGACCTGGTCCTGACCGTTCCTTGCCAGCGGGTTCTGCGCGCAGGCGAGGGTGGGGGCCGCGCAACCAAGGGCGAGCAGCAGGAGGGACGGGAGAGCACTCATGTGCAGGTTCATGTGCCGCCATTGCCGCGGTGTGGCCTGCTTCTGACGACAATTCTGACAGCCCGGTGAGAACGTTGGATCGTTCGTCAGATCCGCCCGGAACGTGGCAAGCAGGAGGTATGGCCATCCCACACGCAGGCACGGCGTCCTTCTTCGCCCTGGTCGTCCGTGCCGTGGTAGATTGGCATGATGCCCTCGCTGTCGACCCACCAGAGCCTGCTCGCGCGCCTGCGCGGCGGCGACGACCAGGAGGCGTGGGCGGAGTGTTTCCAGCGCTATCGCGACCTGATCCTCGGCGTAGCGCGGCGGCGGGGTTTTGGCGGCGCGGACGGCGAGGACCTGCTGCAGGATGTGTTCGTGGAGCTCGGCAAGTCGCTGCCGAAGTTCGAGTACGACCAGGAGCGCGGCCGTTTCCGCGGCTTCCTGAAGACGATCACCGTGCGCGCGATCGGCAAGCGGCTGCGGCGGCGCGGGCCAGCACCGGCGATCGGTGCGGACCCGGAGATGGCGCCGGACGAAGCCGTAGGCGCGCCGGACCCGGAGTTCGAGGCCACCTGGGAAGCGGAATGGCGTCAGTACCACCTGCGGCTCGCCATGGGCGTGCTGCACAACGAGGTGCGGGCCACCGACCTGCGCGCCTTCGAGGCCGTCACGCAGGGCCAGCGCGATCCACGCGCGGTGGCGAGCGAACTCGGCATCTCGGTCGAGTCGGTCTACCAGGCCAAATCGCGCATCCTGAAGCGTCTGCGCGAACTCATCGCCGCGCAGGTCGCCGAGGAAGGCTGACCTTGCTCCGGCAGGTGCGATCATGAGCGAATCCTGGTTCCTCGACGACGACCAGCTCGTGCACGAACTGCGCTGCGCCGGTGGTGCGAGCGCCGTTCCCGAGCTGCGTGGTTACACCGACCTCGCCGAACTGGCGCGCGGCGGCCAGGGCATCGTCTACACCGGGCGGCAATCCGCGACCGGCCGCCTCGTGGCGATCAAGGTGCTGCCGGCACGCCCCAGCGGCGGGCGCGAGGCCCGCTTCGATCGCGAACTCGAACTGCTCGCGCGCTTGTCGCACCGCAACGTGGTCGGCATCGTCGACAGCGGCAGCACGGGCGACGGGCGGCCGTTCCTCGTCATGGAACTGGTCGACGGCCCGACCATCGATCGCTGCGATGCGGTGACCGCCTGGGCGCAGGATCCTGCCGATGCGGCTGCGCGCGACCGCCTCGTCGAACTGGTGGCGCAGGTCTGCGACGGCGTGGCGAGTGCGCACCGCCGCGGCATCGTGCATCGCGACCTGAAGCCGAGCAACGTGCGCATCGACCACGACGGCACGCCGAAGGTGCTCGACTTCGGCCTCGCCAAGGACCTCGGTGGGCCGCTCGACGACCTCACCCGCGGCGGCGCCAGTGCCGGGGCCGTGTTCCTCGGCACGCTGGAGTGGTGCAGTCCCGAGCAGGCGCGCGGCGAAGTCGACGACGTCGATACGCGCGCCGACGTGTGGGGGCTCGGCATGATCCTCTACCGGCTGCTGGCCGGCACGATGCCGTTCCCGCGCGAGAGTGGCCTGCACGCCGCGCTCAACGCGATCGTCGAACGGCCGGCGCCGCCGCTGCGTGGCCACCGCGCGACGATTCCGCCCGATCTCGAGACGATCGTGCACCACTGCCTCGAGAAGCGGGCCGACGATCGGTACCAGACCGCCGGCGAACTCGCGCTCGACCTGCGCGCGTTCCTGGCCGGCCAGCCGATCGCGGTGCGGCGGCACAGCACCTGGTACGTGCTGCGCAAGACCGCGGCGCGGCACCGCGGCACCGTTGCGTTCGCCGGCCTGCTGCTGCTGTCGCTGCTCGCGGGTCTGTCGCTGGCGCTCGTACTCTGGGTGCGCGCCGAGGACGGGCGTGTGCGCGCCGAGACCGCGGAACGGCGCGCGCGTACGGCATTGGACTTCTTCGCCGACGCGCTGCGCGCGGCGTCGCCGAATCGCCAGGGGCCCGAGGCCAAGGTGATCGACCTGCTGCGGCAGACGGATCGCTCCATCGACACCCATCTGGCCGGCGAAGCCGATGCGCAGCACTTCCTGCTGACCCGGCTGGCCGAAGTCTACGCGAGCCTGTCGCAGCTCGACGACGCCGAACGCACCGCCAAAGCGGCCCTTGTGCAGGCCCAACGCGCGCACGGCAGCGACCATGCGATCACGTTCGCGGCGCACGCGTCGCTGGCCCACATCTGGCACCAGCAGGGGCGCTACCGCGACGTCGTCGACACGCTGACGCCGCTCGCCAGCCGCGCCGAGGCGCTGGGGCTCGCGCGCGACAGCGTGGTCGGCAACCTGTTCATGGTGCTCGGGCTCGGACACCTGCGACTCGGCGAACTGGACGCCGCCGAACGCGCGTTCCAGATCGCCGCCGCGGTGCCCCTTGCCGACGAAGGTGAGCAGCAGGTGCAGGCGGCCAGCCGCGAGAACCTCGCTGCGGTCGCCCGAGCGCGCGGCGACCTGAAGACCGCGGTGCAGTTCCTGCGCGAGGCGGTGGCGTTGCGCACTGCGCAGCTCGGGCCGGAACATTCGGCAACGCTCGATTCCATCGCGAATCTGGCCTTCTACGAGGCCGAAGCGGGCGACGTCGTTGGTGCCGAGCAGCGCCTGGCGATCGCGCTGGAGATCGCGCGACCGCGGCTCGGACCCCGTGCGATCACCACGCTGCAGCTGCTCTCGAACCAGGCCCAGTACCTGCATCGACTGCGGCAGCTCGATCGGGCGCTGCCGATCGCCGAAGAATGCGTGGCGGGGCGCACGGCGGTGCTCGGCGCCGACCATCCGCACACGCTGGTCTCGCGCAACAACCTCGCGATGATCCGGCTCGACCGCGGTGATATCGATGGGGCGATCGCCGAACTCGAAGGCATCGTCGCGGTGCGACGCGCGCAGCGCGACGTGGCGCCGCTCGACGTGTTGGGCCCGCGCAACAACATCGCCAGGGCAAAGAAGCAGGCTGGGCGCCTTGGGGATGCCATTGGCGATCTGGCGGGGGTGCTGGCCGATACCGAGCGCCAACTCGGCGAAGTGCACTGGCTCGCGAAAGCCTGCCGGGCGACCTTGGGCTTGTGGCTGCACACCGCGAAGCGCGACGCCGAAGCGCTGCCGCTGTTGCAGCGCGCGGTGGCGGATCTGACGGCCGACAAGGGGCCCGACCATGCGGACACGGCGACGGTGCGGCGTGGTCTGCACGAGGTGCTGCGGGCGTTGGGGCGCGGGGATGAGGTGCCGGTGGATGGGAAGTAGCAGGAGCAGCAGGAGCAGGCGCGGCGCCGATGGCCGTCACTGTGCCCGAGAACCCGTTGGAGCCGTTCGCGCAGGCGCGGGCCTTCTTCCGGCTCCTGCTCACTCCCAGCCTCGGCGGGTCGTAGTCTAGGCGGGTCACCAAGGCCCGGTGCGCGCGCGTGAGGATCTGGATCCTCCGCGGGCACGATGCCGTGCCACGAGGAACCACCATCGACCTCCGCGCCTGCCCACTCTGCCTCGACTCCGATCTGCGCGATCGCGGGGTTCTTGGTCACCGGCAACTCGCCCGTTGCCGACGCTGCGGGCACGAGTTCGTGGCTCACTGCTGCGACGAAGCGTTGGCGGCGGAGTATCGTGCCGCCTACTACGCGACCGCGGACGACCCGCGCATCGCGGCGTGGGCCAATTCGCACGCGCGGGTTTGGGATGCCGTCGTCGCGCAGATCCTGGTCCACAATCCGTCGCTGGCGAACGTGCTCGACGTCGGGGCCGGTAGCGGCGGGTTCCTCGCGCGCCTACACGCGCGATGCCCCGAAGTTGCGCTCGCTGCGGTCGAACCGTCCGCTGCCGCGCGGGAGGCGCTGGCGAACCGATTCCCTGGCATGACGTTCCCGGCGCAGTTTGCCGAGCGGCTGCTGGACGTTGGCGAACGCTACGACGCGGTGACGATGCTGCAGACGTTGGAGCACCTGCAGGATCCGCTGGCAGCCTGCCGCGGCGCTCTGCACTGTTTGCGTCCGGGGGGCATCCTGTTCGCCACGGTGCCCAATCGCCGTTCACTCGCGGTGTGGCGGCACGGTCGCGCCGCCGACTGCCACGCCAATGGCACGCACCTGCAGTTCTTCACGGTGCGCGCCATGCGTCAGCTGCTGCGGGCCGCCGGCTTTGCAAGGGTGGAACGGGTCGTGGAGTTTGGTGGCGGTCAGCACGACGGGCGTGTGCTGCAACTGGCGCAGTACGCACTTCGACGGGTTGGCTTGTCGACGGAATTGCGGTTTGTCGCCTGGCGGCGGTGATCTGGTGAATGGGCCTGCTGACGAACTGCATGTTGAAGGTGGAGCGCAAGCGGTTTTCCCTGGTGCTCAAGCGCCCCTGACTCGCGCTCAGGAGGCCCGTTCGGCAACGAGGATCGGGTAGTGGCGATGGCGTTCTTCGACGGTGGCATCGTGCGTGAGCAGAAACCCCTGCTCGGTGAGGAAGGCGCGCAGTGCGAGGTGGTTGCCGATCGGGTTCAGGACCAGGCGAAGTGGTTGCTGCGGCAAGCGCGACAGGCCGCGCGCGAGGATGTCCTGGATCGTCTGTTGGCCGAGGCCGGCGATGCAGACGACGTCGATGGTGTGCGCTTCGGTCGCAGTGATCGCCAGCAGGCCATCCCCCAAGCGCAGGGCAACACGGTCAGCGCAGCGGCAGCGCTGCAGTCGTCGCGTGGTCTCCGCGATGGCCGCAGGTGACAAGTCGATGGCGATGCAGCTCCGCGCCCGCCGCGCGCGAATGATGGCGATCGGCAGGATGCCGTGGTTGGTGCCGATATCGACGAATACGCGCGTGGTGGGTGGTACGCAGGCGGCCAGCGCATGGATGCGGGGCGTTCGGCCGAGGTGGCGCGTGATCAGGGATTGTGAGATGGTCGGCATCCAGTGATGTGGATTCTGTAAATTATGTAAGTGCAACATCCACTAGATCTGGGACCACGCACCGAGCGCACGATCGACGACTCCCGCCGCGTGTGGGCCACCCATCTCGGCCCAATGGTCGTGCCAACCGGTAAACGGGAACGTGACCTGGTACGCGGGCCAGTAGACCAGGGTCCAGCCGAGCAGCCATTGCCGCATCTGCATGTGCTGGTGGTAGAACTCATGCAGGATCGTGAGGGCCCGCTGCCGCGGCTGCAGTTTGTCCCAATGGGCCCCACTGCGCACCACAAAGCCCCAACTGCGCTCCTGCGCCGGGAAATCGGTGCCGAACGACCATTGCAGGAAGTTCCACGCCTGGTTGGCCTCAGCGGCTTGCAGTACCTCGCCATGACCGGGGATCGTGTAGATCACGTTCTGCCCCGAAGCGCGGGCGCGGGTCCCTGGTGGGAAGATCGACGTGCGGGCATCGTCGGGGCCGATGCGCCAGGCTTGCGGTGGCAGTTGTTCCATGGTCATCAACGCTTCGTTGACGAGATCGACATCGCGCGCGAGGTCGATGTTGCCGCCAGGCATCACGAAGAACGGCACGTTCCAGGCGGCAGTGAAGGTCGAGCCGGTGCCGACGAGCAGCTGCTGGCCCGCGCCGCCAAGGCGATTGCCGTCCAAGGTCACAAGGCCTTCGACCGCGAGAGCGGGTGCTTCGGCGAGTTCGCCGATGGCGCAGAACAGGCGGCCCGTCTCGCGCACGAGTGGCCAGCCCGAATCCGCGGCGGCACCACCTGCCAACGTGAACGCCTTGGCGGGCCAACCGAGTGGGTTCAGGGCGTGACTCTCGCGCGAGAGGCCCGCACAGCCGGTGAGCAGGATCGAGGCGAGCAGGGCGATGCGCGTCATGGGTGGGAGTGTAGTGCGCCAGGTGCGCCAGAACGCGCCGCTTGACGATTCTGCAGGGCGCGTCCAAGATCGCGCCGCTTGGCTGATCTGGCCCGCGCATGCACGAGAACGAACCATCCCCCGGGTCGCCGCCACGAGAACCCGCCCAGGGACCGCGAACCGGGGAGTTTGACGATCGCGCATTGCAGCAGTTCCTCGAGCTGTTGGAGCTGGAAGGGCCATTGCGCGAGGCCGCGCTGGCGCGCCTTGCGGCCACCGACCCGGCACAACACGCGGCCGTCGAGGCCCTGCTGCACGACCACGCGACCCCGCCGCCGATTCTCGGGCAGGTGATGGCGGCCACCAGTCCGGCGCCGACGCCGGAGCCAGGCACCACGATTGGTCCTTACCGGATTGTCGCGTTGGTGGGTCGCGGCGGCATGGGCATCGTCTACCAGGCGCTGCAGGATCGGCCGCGGCGCACCGTGGCGTTGAAGATCCTCGGGCCGGGAGGCGGCGATGCCGCGGCGGCGCAGCGGTTCGAGCGCGAAGTCGACGTGCTCGGCCTGCTGCAGCATCCTGGCATCTGTCGCATCTACGGGGCCGGCACGGTCGACCTCGGATTTGGCATCGGCGAGACCTCGTACTTTGCGATGGAGTTCGTTGCGGGTCGGCCACTGACAATGTTTGCCGACGAACAGCGGCTCGATGCGCGGGCCCGCTGCGCGCTGCTCGCGCAGGTTTGTGACGCGGTGCAGCATGCCCACGAACACGGCGTCGTGCACCGCGACTTGAAGCCCGGCAACATCCTCGTTGGCAGTGGACCGGATGGAGCACCATGCCCCAAGGTGCTCGACTTTGGCATCGCCCGGGCGATTGGGGCCGATACGCCGGGGGATACGCGCACGGGTACGCTGCTCGGCACGTTGCCGTACATGAGCCCCGAGCAGCTCAACGGCAGCACCCAGAACCTCGACGCGCGCAGCGATGTCTACTCGCTCGGTGTGCTCCTGTACGAACTGCTCGCCGGGCGGTTGCCGCTGCAATTGGAGGATCTGCCGCTGGCCGAAGTCTGCCGCATCGCGGCGCAACGCGAGCCCGTGCCGCTAGGAGCGGTCGATGCCAGGTATCGCGGGGATCTCGCAACGATCGTGCAGAAGGCGCTGCAGAAGGACCGCGAGGACCGCTACGGCAGTGCTCGGGAACTCGGCCAGGACCTGCGGCGCTTCCTCAGTCACGAGCCGATCCTCGCGCGGCGGCCGACGGCGTTCTACCAGCTGCGGCGGTTTGCGCGGCGCAATCGGGTGCTGTTCTGGGGCACCGCGGCGTTGATGTTGCTGCTCGGCGCTGGCTTGCTTGGCATGGCGTGGCTCGCCGCGCAGAACGTGGCGCTCGCCGGGCGCGAGGGTGAAGCGCGGCGTGCCGCGGAGCAGGCCAGCGCGACGCTGCGCGCGGGGCTCTACCGATCGCAGATGCGCCTTGGCTCCGAAGCGATGGGGGCGCCGGGCGGGGTGGCGTTGGCCCGCCAGCTTGCCGAGGCCTGGTTGCCGGTGGCGGGCACCGAGGACCTGCGCGGGTTCGAGTGGCACCTGCTCTGGGCGAGCAGCCATCGCGAACTGAGCGTGTTCCCGGCCGAACGCGCGCCCCAATGGCTGCATTGGCGACCGGATGGCAGGGAGCTCGTCTCGGTGCACCTGCGCGCGCTGGTGGTGTGGCATGCCGCGGACGGCAGGGTGCAAGCGCGCTTCGACTCCGCCGTGGATCCGTTGGCAACCGCGGCCGTCGACGGGGCCGGGCGGTTGGCGGTGCAGGCGATCGCCAATGGCGTCTTGCAGACGATCGATTTGTCGACCGGCGCGCGAGGCGCGCTGTTCCGGCACGATCACGAAGTGCACCGCGCTGCGCTGTCGCCGGATGGTGCGTTGCTCGCCTGCATTGGCCCGCATCACACGGCGGCCGTTTGGCACGTTCCCACGGGTCGGCGACTCGCCACGCTGGCCGGATCATGGACCGGCGCGCTGGCGTTCTCGGCCGATTCCACCTGGTTGGCGCTTGGGCAATTAGACCGTGGCGACGGTGTGCTCGTGCGCGCGTGGCGCGTCGGCGAATGGGCGGCGCCGCAGCGCGAATTGCACGGTGGCCGGGAATCCCTGCTGTACCTCACGTTCCGCCCGGATGGTCGACAGATCGCGTCCACGAGCCACGAAGGCAACCTGCGGGTCTGGGATCTGGAGACCACCACTCTGGTGCACGAACTGCACCATGCCGATGGCCTTCGCGACGTCAAGTTCTCACCCGATGGTCGCCGCCTCGCCGTGGGATGCCGCGACTACGTCGCCTATGTGCACAACCTCGCGTCTGGGTCTGTACTGACGTTGCGCGGCCACACTGGCATCGTCGCGGCGCTGGCGTGGAACCAGGCGGGGGATCGTCTGGCCACCATCGGCGATGATGCGACCGTGCGCATCTGGGACCCGGAGACGGCGGTGGTGCCTCGCACGGGCGAACTGCTGCCCGCGGCGGCGGGGGATTATGGGC
>JADZDL010000034.1 GCA_020851075.1 Planctomycetota bacterium
GGCGCATCTGCGCCGGATCGAGCCCGAGATCACACGCGATCTTGTCGAGCTGCACTTCGATCGCAAAACGCGGCTGCACGGTGCCGTGCCCACGCTTCGGCCCGCACGGCGCCTTGCACGTGAAGAAACGCGCGCCGCGGAAGTGGTAGTTCTCGACCGCGTAGGTCACCGTCTGCAAAGCGCCCGTATAGAACGTGCTCGCCGTGCCATAGCTGCCGTAGGCGCCACCATCGAGGTAACTCTCGAAGTCGAGCGCGGTGATGCGGCCCGTCTTGCTGACGCCCATCTTGCTGCGCATGAGCACCGGATGGCGACCGCGGTGGCAGAAGAACACCTCTTCGCGCGTGAGCGCAACCTTGACCGGACGACCGGTCAGCATCGACATCTTCGCGGCGCAGATCTCGTGGTTGAACGGATCGCTCTTGCCGCCAAAGCCGCCGCCGTTCTGCACGGCGATCACGCGAATGTGATGCGCGGGCAACGGGTGCAGCACTCGCGCGAGCGCTCGATGCAGGTAGTGCGGCGTCTGCGTCGACGACCACACCGTGAGCTTGCCGTCGCGGTCGAAGTGCGCGAGCGTCGCATGCTGCTCCATCGGCAGATGCGTATTGCCCTCGAAGAAGAACGTGTCCTCGCGCACGTGGTCGGCGCGCGCAAAACCATCGGCAAGATCGCCGAACTCGAGGTTCTCGAGACGATGGATGTTGCCGCGCACGCCGTAATCGTGCAGGCGCGGCTCATTGGTCGCCGCCGCCTCGTGAATGCCACCAATCGTCTGTTTCTCGCGATACTGCACATCGACGAGCCGGCAGGCGTTCCACGCAATCTCCTCTTCGGTCGCCGCAATCGCGACCACCGGATCGCCGACGAAGCGCACGAGGTCCGGGCACAGCGCGTGTTCGTCCTGGCTCACGGGCAGGATGCCAAACGGAATCGGCATGTCCTTGCCGGTGAGGATGCCCTTCACACCAGGCAACGCGGCCGCGGCCTTCGTATCGATCGACACGATCTCCGCATGCGCAACCGTGCTGCGCAGCAACTTCATGTGCAGCATGCGCGGCAGCGTCAGGTCATCGGCGTACTTGGTGAGCCCACTGACCTTGCTGCGCGCATCGACCTTGCGGATCGGCTTGCCGATCGACTTCAGGTCCGCCTTCTTCTTGTCGTGCTGCCACGGCGCATCGGTGTGCGCTTGCGGCGAACGCGGGCTCGGATCGTCAAGAACCATAGATCGACTCCTTGCTCGGTTCGGCCTTTTCGCCGCGACAACGCGCCGCGGCCAGTTCGACCGCTTCGAAGATCGTCAGGGAGCCCGTGCAGCGGCACAGATTGCCCGCGAGGCACTGCTTGATCTCGTCGCGCGTGGGACTCGCGTTTTCCGCGAGCAGCGCGTCCGCGGTCATCAGGATGCCCGGCGTGCAGTAGCCACACTGCGCGGCACCGAGGTCCGCAAACGCATGCTGCAGCTGCGACAACTCGGCACCGTTCGCGAGCCCCTCGACCGTGCGCACATCCTTGCCGACGGCGTCGACCGCAAGCATCAGACAGCTCAGGATCGGCTTGCCGTCGATCTGCACCGTGCACGCGCCGCACTCGCCGAGTTCGCAGCCGTGTTTGGTGCCCGTGAGGTTCATCTCCTCGCGGAGCACCTCGAGCAGGGTCTTGTGTGGCAGGAACGCCACCTCGTGCGGTTCGCCGTTCACCTGGAACGTCGCCAGCACCTTCTTGGGCTCGGTCATGGGGCAAAAACGATACCGGCGGGGCGGGGAAGGTTGAAGAACGAGGTCGGTGTGAGGCGCGAAGTCGTGGGGTTCGGCGCGGCGCAACCTGGGCCCCACGGGCTACGATGCTGCGCGCTGCAACTGCATCGCCTGGCTGCCCCGCCCATCCCCCTCACGAGGCAGCCCTCACACCCGACGATGAGCCCCGTCCATAGATTGCTGCGAGCCGCGACGATCGCGCTGGCCTTCGTATTTGCGTTGCCATCGTGCTTTACCGCGCTGCTCTGGCAACGCGACCCGAGCTACCAACGGCAGATTGTCGCAGCACCTCCCGAACTCGCTGTGCACCGGCTCGCCGATGGCTCGGGCCGGATCGCGCTACGTTTCTCCCCGGAAACTGCGGCGCGCCTGCACCCGACGTGGTCCGCAGTGCCTTTGCACCCCGATACCTGGCTGGTCGTCTGCCCGCGATCCTGTGCCGACACGATCGACGCCCTGCTGCGCACTCCCGGCACCGAGCCCAGGGTCAACATCCGCCTGGAGGATCCCGTGAATGGCGCTTTTGCCCGCATGGAGCTCGTCGTGAGCACCATGCACGCCCAAGGACTCGAAACACTACCGGGCATGGAGGCTATGCACCGCGGCAGGGGAGCTACGCCGTTCTACGCCGTGCGGGTCGCCTTCGAACTCGTCGCGACGGACACACCCGGCCCACTCACCGGCGAGATCCAAAACGCCGACCTGTCACTCATGCAGACCGACCCGAACGGGAAGCCGGTACTGCTGCGGCTTGCGGCGACTCCCTTCGTGCTGCTGCTCGATGCCGTGCTGCTGCCGATCGAACTCATCGGCATGTTGTTCTTGTTCAACTAGCCGAGCTCGCCAACGAACGAGGTTCGCGCCGCGGAAACCCGCAATTGGCGGCATCCTGCTTGACATTCTGACATCGCTCCATAATATCTGCCGAATCAAGCGATGAAGCGCAGTAAGCCAAAGCAGCAGAACCTGGCCTTCGGCAAGGGGCAGCACGGCGGCACCAGACCCGGTGCTGGCCGCAAGCCGAAGCACGGCAAAGCTGGCGTCACGCACAACGCTCGCGCTTTGCTCGCATCGCGATTTCCCGCGCACATCACCCTCAAGCTCCAACAGGGCCTGCCGCGCCTGCGCAACCGCAACGAATACGCAGCGCTGCGCAGAGCCTTCGCCGCCGGCTGCGATCGCCTCGGCTTCCGCCTCACGCACTACGCCGTTCTCAACGACCACCTGCACCTTCTCGTCGAGGCGCGCGACCGCGACGCCCTATCGCGCGGCCTGCAGGGCCTCGGCATCCGCATCGCCAAGGCCCTCAACAAACTCTGGCAACGCCGCGGCCGAGTCTTCGCCGATCGGTACCACGACCACATCCTGCGCACCCCGCGCGAGGTCCGAAACGCCCTGCGTTACGTGCTCACCAACGGCAAGAAGCACGCCGCCGAAGGCCGCGAGGTGAAGGTCGCAGCGGCCATCGACACCTACACCTCCGCGCCGTGGTTCGACGGCTTCCGCGAGACGTTCGTCGTGCGCGGCCTCGAGGGGGTCACGCGGCCGGTTGCGGACGCAAAGACCTGGCTGCTGACGATCGGGTGGCGACGAATCGGGCTACTCTCAGTGCACGACCAGGCCGGTCTTCCGCAAGGCCGATCAGCGTCTTAAGACGTTTTCTTCCAATACCTTCCGAACTCCTAGGCCAGCCCGCCGACGCCGTCGCTTGACTTCCATGCTTTTGGCATATATGCTGCGTGCATGGAACCTGTCCGACAGGCCCTCGACACCTTCCGCCACCCGCACCTGACGGTCGACGTCGCCCTGCTCACCCTGCGCCAAGGCGCGCTGCACGCGCTCCTGCTTCGCCGCCGCGAGCACCCGTTCGCGGGAACCTTCACGCTGCCCGGCGGCTTCGTTCGCGAGCACGAACCCCTCGCCACCGCCGCCGCTCGCGTGCTCGCCGAGAAGTGCGATCTGCACGACGTGTTCCTTGAGCAGCTGTTCACGTTCGGCGCGCCCGATCGCGACCCGCGCGGCCACGTCGTGAGCGTCGCCTACTACGCGCTGGTGCCCCACGAACGCCTGCACACGGCGATCGGCGACGACCTCGACCTGCTGCGCCTCGACGTGCCGTGGCACGATACCAGCGGCGGCCCGATTCGCGCGCTCGATGCGCTCGGGACAGAGCAGCCACTCGGCTTCGACCACGCCGAGATCCTCGGCACGACCATGCAGCGACTGCGCGGCAAGATCGACTACGCGCCGGTCGGCTTCGAACTGCTCGGCGAGACCTTCACGCTGCTGCAACTGCTCGAAGTCCACGAAGCGGTGCTGGGACGCAAACTCAACAAGGACTCCTTCCGCCGGCGCCTGCTCGCTTCCGGCCTGCTGCAGGAAACGGGCGATCACGAAGGTGAAGTCGCCCACCGCCCCGCGGCCCTGTATCGCTTCCTCCGCTCGAACACCAACCCTGCGAGGCTCGCATGAACGACTACACATTGTTGGACGATCTGTGCACAGCCTGGCGCTATCCAGGCGGCGAAGTCGGCGTGCGCGCCACAGCTCCCTTCACGCCGCCGCCAGCAGTGCTCGCGCGCATCCAGGACAGCGACGCCCTCGTGAAGCTGCTCATGTATCTGGCGACGACCGGCGGCGCCGTTCACAAAGTGTGCGTCCCGTATCTGCCGTACGCGCGCCAGGACCGCGTCGCCA
>JADZDL010000035.1 GCA_020851075.1 Planctomycetota bacterium
GGGTGTGCTCCTGCTGCTCGGCGCCACGGGCGTCGCCCCGTTCATCTACACGCTGTTCTAACGGCACGTGCTGATGACCGATCGCGCGTTTGCGGCACCTGCCTCACCAGCCCCTGTGGCCAAAGCCTCTGCGGCCAAAGCCCCTGCGGCCCATCGGGCCGCGTTCGCGGCGAGGTTGCTCCTCGGTGCCGGCCTGGCGACGGGCGGCTATCTGCTGCTCCTCGCCCTTGGCATCGTCGAGATGTCGACTGTCTACGCTGCCCTCGGGTAGTTGCTTAGCTGTCCATCCCTTCGACAGCGTCTCATTTCGATAGCGACTTTCTCGACACTTCCAAGCTCGGTGTCGAACTGGCCGATACCCCTCGTAGTCACACACAACGAAGGGGATTGCCATGCGGGACCAAGGTCTCGACACGTATCTGGCCGACATCAACGAAGTCCCGTTGCTTACGGCAGAGCAGGAAATCGAGCTCAGCAAGCGCGTGCAGCGCGGTGATCTCGCGGCGCGCGAACACATGATCCGCGCCAACCTGCGGCTCGTCGTTTCGATCGCCAAGAACTACGTCAACCGCGGGTTGTCGTTCATGGACCTGATCGAAGAGGGCAACATCGGCCTCATGAAGGCGGTCGAGAAGTTTGATCCGAAGGCTGGGTGCAGGTTCTCAACCTATGCCACCTGGTGGATCAAGCAGGGCATTCGCCGCTCGCTCGTGAACACGGTAAAGACCGTGCGCGTGCCGTCCTACATGGCGGAGATCGTGTCGCGCTGGAAGGCGACCGGCATGGAGCTCAATTACCGGCTCGGGCGGCAGGCCACGTCGTCGGAGATCGCCGAAGAACTGCAGTTGCCTGAGAACAACTGGAACGTCGTGCGCGAGACCGTACTCGCCAACTCGCAGCCCGTGCACTCGATGAGCGAGGATGCGGGCGCGGTGTTCACGGAGTCGATCGAGGACACGCGCAACCGTTCGCCCGAGGATGAGATTCTCTCGGCGATGGAGTTGGGGCGCATGCGCGAACTATTGGAGATGATGGACTCGCGCGAGTCGCGCATCCTGAAGCTGCGTTTTGGCCTCGGCAACGGCGAACCGATGACGCTGAAGGCCATCGGCAAGCGCTTTGGGCTGACGCGCGAGCGTGTCCGCCAGATGGAGCAGCAGGCGCTCGACAAGCTCTGCGCGATCATGTCGCGCGAGTTCGGCGAGGAATGCCCGGCCCAACGCGGCCGGCGCAAGGCCACTCGCGAGGGGTGACGCGGGCCCTCCGAAGCCGTAGCCTGCGGCCGTGAATCCCAGTTCCGCAGTGAAGTCCGTCGGTAGTGGTACGTCGCTCTATGTGCACGTGCCCTTTTGCGTCGTGAAGTGCGGCTACTGTGACTTCAACTCGTACGTGGTTGAGGATCGTTCCGTTCACGATCGCTTCCTCGACGCGCTGGACGCGGAGTTGCGCGCCACCTGGCGAGGGCGCGAGGTGGTTTCGGTGTTCCTTGGCGGTGGCACACCCAGCCTGCTCGATCCGGATCGGCTGCGGCGTTTGCTGGAGATCGTCGGCCGGCACGTGCCGTTGCGCGAGTGTGCGGAGGTCTCCATGGAGGCCAACCCCGAGAGCATCACGCTCGAGAAGGCCATCATCGCGCGTGAGCTTGGAGTGTCGCGCATGAGCATGGGCGTGCAGTCGTTCCATGCGCACCACCTGAAGTTCCTCGACCGTGCGCATTCCGCCGAACGTGCCGAACAGGCGTTTGCACAGCTTCGCGAGGCTGGGTTCGCGAATCTGTCCATCGACCTCATGTTCGGCATTCCCCACGAGACCTGCGAGGAATGGCGCAGCGATCTCGAGCGCGCGCTGGCACTCGGGCCCGACCACCTCTCCTGCTACAACCTGACCTTCGAGCCCGGCACGCGTCTGTACCGCGATCTGCAGCGTGATGTCGTGTCACCGAATGAGCAGGAAGAGGATCGTACGATGTTCCTGCACACGCGCGAACGGCTCGCGCAGGCTGGTTTCACCGCGTACGAGGTCAGCAACTTCGCGGGCCGCGGCGGGCCATGCCACCACAACGATCACTACTGGCTACAAGGTGACTACGTGGGTGTGGGGCCAGGTGCGTCGAGCCATCGCGCGGGAGTGCGTTGCACCAATCTGAAGCCCGTGGAAGCCTGGGCCAACGCGGCGCTCGCGGGGCTGCCGTGTGCGGGCAGCGCCGAGACGCTGCGGCCGCTGCAGCGGGCAGCGGAGGCGGTCTGGCTTGGCATTCGCCGCACTTCAGGCGTCGATCTGGTTGCCATCGAACAGCGGCTGGGAATGCCCTTGTTGGGCCTCTTTGAGCCCATTCTCGCGAGTCAGCTGGAGGCTGGCTGGGTGGCGTTCGATGGCCGCACTCTCCGCCTCACTCCAGATGGCTTGCTCATGGCTGATCGGGTCGGCGGCGACTTCCTGGCGGTGGGTGTCGCGAGGTAGTAGGCCACCAAACGACGATGGCCACACCCAGGAGGGCGTGGCCATTGTCGTCACGCGCTCGTGGCGCGTGAAGGGCAGGCGGCGAGGATCAGAAGCCGCGACGGCTCATGAAGCCTGCAGTGGCGGCGGCGCCACCGACGAGCACGCCGAGCATGATGCCCGTTTCCGGGCCGAACGGGCTGATCGTCACGCTTTCCGAGCTGTTGGCGTTTGTGGTGCTGTAGCTGATCGAGCCGAACAGGTGCTGGGTCAGCGTTGCGGCGTCGGGCAGCAGCGACATGTCGATCGGCACATCTTCGCCCATCGGGACGAACGCGAGCGCGCCAGTCGCGATCTGGTAGAGGCTCTCAAACTGGGCCTTCCAGTCGGTGAACGTCACGCTGTCCATGCTGGCCGGGAGTTGCGCGGCGATGGCGGCAAACTCCTTGTTGCTGCGGATGTCGCCCTTCGGGTCATCTTCGCGGTCCATGCGCTGGAACACGCGCTTCACGTCGCTGGCCGAGAAGCCGACGACCATGTAGCCGTTCTTGAACGCGAAGGTGGGCTGGAAGAGATCGAACGGGTTCATACCCAAGCCGGCGGGCGGCTCGAAGTTGACGCGGATCTGGTAGGCCTTGAGGCCGCGCTTCTCACCTTCTTCGATCTCGACCATGCCGTTCGAGATCTTCGCGAGGCTCTTCATCACCGTCACGAGCTTCTCCTCGTTGGTGACCTTGACGAGGAAGGCCATCTCGGGCGCCGAGGTGATCGTGCCCATCGGCATCGACCAGGTGATGTAGTGGTCACCAAAGGTGCCGAACAGGTCTTCGCGCACCTTGAAGCCCAATTGCTCCTCGATGCCGCCGAGTTGTTCGAGGACCTGCTTGCCGAGGTTCTCGTCGTAGGCATTCAGGCCAGCGAGCAGCGTGTCATAGAACCTGGCCACGTTCATCGTGCCAGCGGAGAAGCTGACAGCGTCCTTCGGGACCCACTTCAAGAACGCGGTGTCGATCGTCTTGGCCGGGGCAGCAGTGCCCTTGTCGGCGCGCACCGAGAACTGGCGCATGACGCCCTTGCCATCGGTGTAGTTGGCGGTGCCGCCCATGGAGACCAGGTTGCGGCAGCCCATCGCCGACATCGCGCGTTCGATGCCATCGACGTCGATCATCCCCATCTCGGGCGACATCTGGGTGGCGATTCGCAGGCCGCTCACGACGAAGTCCGCGATCGGGTCGATGCGCAGGAACGACTCGACCTCGGCACCGTTGGTGTCCAGGCGCTTGGCCGTCGCCATGTAGGCTTCCGAGGCGCCGAGAACCGGCGTCTTCTTCTGCATGTTGGTGACGATGCCCTTGACGTCGTCCGCCAGCGTGCCGATCAGGATGCCGTTGGGCACCATCGCGAGGTTCAATCCCATCGCGAGGCCTTGCGGAGCCTTGGTCGGGCTGAACGTCAGCATGTGCACGTCGCCGATCGCAGTGTCGGTCTTCTGCAGGTTGTTACCGGCTTGCTGCTCGAGCATGCCGAGGCCCATCTCGACCAGGCCCTGCCACTGCTTGGCGCTGTCACCGAAGTCGAAGTGCGCGACGATGCCGATCTTTGGCATCGGACCCTGATCCCCCATCTGGATTTCCAGATTGGTGAGCGCAAACGTCATGCCCTGCACGCGGAGCTGCATGAGCAGCTCGGGATCGACCGGCAGCGCGCCCTGAGCGTGCATTTCCTTCGCCTGCGCGAGACCCTTTTCGATCTCCTTGGTGACCATCGCGCGCAGGTCGGCGACGAAGTCCTGGACCTCCTTCTCGGCCCACATCTTCGCCAGCGGCATCTGCTGGAACTCGCGCATCGAAGTCGCGAGGTCGGGCGCCGAGACGGCCAGGATCGTGTCCTTGGGCAGGTACTGGAGGAGCGAACCCTGGGCAATCGACGGCGCCGCAAAGAGCGCCAAAGTGGCCAGGATGGGGAGGTTACGTTGCTTCATGACTGTTCTGCTTGGGATTCGGCGCCGGGTCTACAGGACCCATGCGGGCATCAGGACTGGCCGTAGTGGACGGCGGCTTTGGGGTTCTGTCGAAGAACGCCCAGGCGCCGGTCTGATGGGGTTCTGGGGAGGCTTACTTGGTGGTCGCGAGCTTCTGCAGGTAGACCGCGATCTTAGCTTCGGCAGCGATCAGGGCCGCCTGGAGCTTTTCGGTGGCCTGGCTGGTCGCGCCCTTCTTGCGGCTCGCCAACGCGGTCACGAGATCGGTCAACGCGGCCTTCGAAGCGGGGTCGTCGCCGTCCACCGCGAAGTCGAACATGAGGCCGGCTTGGTAGGTGTTGTGGATGAGCTCTTCACTCGACTTGTCGCCGTCGATGGCGAAGCCGGCGAAGAAGCCCTTCAGGTTCTTCACGCCACCGCGCTTCAAGTGGTTGGCGCCGTAGAACGCAGCCAATCCCTTGTTTTCGAACCGGCTGGCGTAGGTGCCAACACCGTGCCGAACCCAGAGCGGCGCCTCGTTGCCATCCTGCTCGAACTTGCAGTGGGCGTAGGCGATGCCTGCGGCATCCCGGACGTTGTACGGGCCAAGCTGCCCGGTGCCGTCGCAAACCGCGCCGCGAACCGCACCACTGAAAGGCAGTTGAATCGAAGCCTCCTCACGCATGAGGAACGCGCCCCAGGCACTGGTTTCGTCGCCAAGCTGGGTGCCGAACTCACGGAACTCCTCCTGCGTGGCCGCGATGATCACCACGGGGCGATGGGCAGGCAGAAGCGGGGCATTGCCCAGCAGTCGCGCCGCGCACTCGACACCACGATCGACCTGCAGCCTCAACTCGTTGATCTTGGCGAGAGGGAATGACGACAAGATCGTGCTGTAGGTCGTGCGCACCACCCACGGGCGCTTCAGGTCGCTGTGGTACTTGTCGGCTTCCTTCTCGTCGACCCACTTGACGGGGCTGCCGATCGGGAAGAGATGCGCTTGCAACTTGTCGGCGAACTTCGGGTCGGTCAGTTCGTCCGTATCGGGGTGCCGGATGAAACCGCGCATGAGCGCGAGCTTCTCCTCCTTGCTGACGACCTGATTTTCGTGGTGGAAGATGCCGAGCTTGGCATCTTCGACTTCTTCCTTGGCGACCCAGACACCTTGGATCTCCATCATGCCTTTGGCGGCGAACTCGGCGGCTTCGGCCTTCTTGCGCAGCGTTTCGGCTTCCTTCGCGGGCAACCACTTGCCTTCAAACAGTGCATTGCCGAGGCCGAGGTTGGCGCCCTCGTGATCGGGCTTGATCTTGAGCACGGCGAGGTAGATGCGCTTGGCCTCGCTGGCCAGGCCTTTGTCACCGGCCCACTTCGCGGCTTCGCAGAGCGCTTCGGGATCTTTCTTGGCTGCGGTCTCCATCTTGCGCAATTCCTGCTTGAGCTGGGCAGGTGTTTGCGCGACCAGGGGAATCGCAAGGGCGAAGAGTGCGGCGAGGACTGCCTTCATGGTGGTTGCTTGACGCAGAAGCGGGCGCTGCATGATCGCGGCAACGGCACCATCCTGTCTATGGCCAAGGCGAGGACTCTGCGTGGCGAATCGCCGCGGCACTTTGGCGGCTACGAACTACCAGTGGTCCGGCGTTTGGCTTCCGGGGCGAATTGCGCCCAGGAGTCCATGCGCTGATTCGGGCGCAGGGTCAGGTAGGGCGTCCAGCGTGGGCGAACCGGTGGTCGGAGCAGGCGGAAACCAACCTCTTTGAGCGTTCGGTCGGCCTTGCGTGCATTGCAGCCGATGCAGGCCAGGACGCAGTTCTCCCAGCTCGTCGCACCGCCGCGCGAACGTGGCAGCACGTGGTCGACACTGAGGTGATCCGAGTTGCATCGCCGGCCGCAGTACTGGCAGGTGAAGTCGTCGCGCAAGAACAGATTTCGCCGCGTGAAGGGTGCTTCGTGGCAGGGCACCCGGTCATAACGCGACAGCACGATGATCTCGGGAGCCGCCATTCGCACGGATGGTGAGCGGATCGCGAAACGATCCTCGTACACCGGCTGTTGGAGCCACTCCTCGAAGGTGTAGGTGCTCAGGGTGTCGGGAGCGACAATGCGTGCGGCGTCCCGAAACACCATGCACAGGGCACGGCGCACGGTGGTCACATGAACCGGACGCCAGGACCGGTTCAGCACCAGGGTTGCCCGCTCAAGCAGGCTCGCCTTTCGAGCATCGTCGCTTAGCCGCATTTGGTCGCCTCACGGGTCCCCGCAGTGGATGCCGAGGAGCCTCGGGCCGAGAGTCTAGGCTCGGCGGGTGCTGCCGCAAATGCCCCCACCATGGACCGCGGTATTGGGGACGTCGCGGTTCTTGTCCTACCTCTCGTTGCCCTGGACTCCGGACACAGCTACACTCGCTCCCCCTTTCTGCAGTCCACCCTCTGCTACCCGGCAAGACCATGAACCCACACGCGGATCCGCGGCGAGCATCGCCATGGCTGTGGCGTCGTTGTGAAAAGAGCCTTGGATCGTGCTCCAGGGGCCGATTCTCAACGGTTTTGGCCGCAGGGATCGCGGGCCCGGTAGCCTGGTCCCGCGCGGTTGCGACCCGAGTGCTCGCGGTTGCCGTGGCGGTCACCCCCATGGCTGCAATCGTGCTGTCAGGCTGCGTTTCGTCGCCGCGGGACGAAGTCATCTCTGCCAAGCAGTTCCAGGACATCGTGGTTCCCGACGGGCTGAACCTCGTCGACAACGCGCACGAGAGCCACTCGAACGAGAATGCCAGCTATCGCATGGGGCATTTCGTCTACACGGGAAGCACCCGCCGGGAAGAGGCGGTCACCTACGTGCGCCAGCGCATGCCGCAACACAGTTGGGTACTCGTCGCGGATGATGCCGTCGATGAGAACACCAACCGACTTCGATTTGTCCGTGGCTATTACTCTGCAGAGTATAAGTTCACCCGAATGGATGGACGCATGCAGATGGTGGTCGACTACCGGACGGACTACACCTCCCGCTGACCGATAAAGAAGCTTTGACATGTCTGCTACCCCTCCTCCACAGCAATTGGCCGGCACCCAGGCGCCGAGTCAGATCGAGTTCCTCTGGGAACGCTACCGCCGGCACTTCAACCTCGTAGTGACCTTGGGTCTGTGCGCGGTCGCGGGCTATTACCTGCTCAAGAGCTACAACCAGAAGCAGGTCGACAAGCACTGGTCGGAATTTGCTGTAAGTACAGGCCTCGAAACTGCTTACACGGATCAGCAGTTGGTGCAGATGAGCAGTATGATCAATCCAAGTGTGATTGATCTGCTGGCTGACCTGCCCAAGTTGGAGACCTATCTCGCCGCTGCGGATCAAAACCAGAAGCCCTATGTGCTGCTGGCGATTGCCCGCCGAGCAATGCTCAACAAGGCCTGGGATCGCGCGGATTCCGCCCTGAACGAGTTGGCCACCCAGTTCCCGAAGCACTCACTGGTCGAGAATAGCACCTACCCGGTTCAGGTCCGAGAGGACGTGAAGAAGGAGAAGGACGCCACCGAGGAAACTCAGCCTCGCAACAAGAAGCCGGAACTCAAGCCGGCCATTGCGGGCAGTGCGGTTTCGTTGCTTCGCGAGCAGATTGCCGCGGCCAAGGCCTTTGTGCCTCCCGCGCGGTTTGCGAAGCCGGAGATCGGTGCGGACAACCCTCGCTTCAAGTTCGAGCTGTCCGGCGACAATGGCTCGTTCACGATTGCGTTGATGCCTGACCAGGCGCCAAAGACCTGCGAAGCGTTCAAGAAGCTGGCCACCCAGGAAACCGGTCCATTCTGGAAGGGGCTCAGTGTCGACGAAATCCAGCGCAACGGGACAGGCTTCGCGAAGCACCCGATGCAGCTCAGCCTCGGCTTCGAGTCGACCAAGGAAGCGGAACAGAGCAAGTGGATCAAGACGGACCCGAGCCAGAACACCGTTGAGTTTGAAACGAATAGCCTGAGCCACTTCCCCGGCGCCGTGGCTGCGCGGGTCGAGACGGATGGCAAGTCGGCTGCGGATCGCTTCTACGTGGTCGCGGATGATGCTGCCGAGCAAGATGGCCAGCGCGTGGTCTTCGGCTACATTGTCGAGGGACTCGAGAATGTGAAGAAGGTCTGTGAGTCGGCTATGTCTGCTCAGGAAGACGAGGCCGGAGTGGGTGTGCCGACCGACCGGGTCACGGTCACCAACGTCACGCAGGTCAAGTAGACCGCGGATGGTCTCGCCGCGCGCGCGAGGTTGAGCACTAAAAGCTCCCCCGCGCAAAGTCCCCCGCCCAGCAAGACTTGGGGACTACGCGTTCTTGAGTCGCTGGAACACGCGCTCAAACTCTTCGCGGCCGGCGCATTCGATGACGATCTGGCTCTTCTTGCGTCCGTAGCGAATCGCCACGGTCGTCGACAGCGCGTCGACGAGGCTCTCCTCGAGCTCGTTGAGCCAGACTGGCCGGGCCTTCTTGGCGCCCGCTGTCTTGGTCGTCGCAGCCGATGCTGGTTGGGTCAAGGCTTGGTTGGCGTCTTTGACCTGCTGCTCAAGCACCCGAACTGACCAGGCCTGGCGAATGCACTCGTCGGCAAACTTGACCATGGCTTCGCGGTCGACCAGGCCGAGCAGGGTTCGCGCGTGGCCCATGGAGAGTGTTCCACGTGAAACATGCGCCTGGACCTCCTCCGGCAGATCGATCAGACGCAGGAAGTTCGCGACAGTTGATCGCTCCATGCCCACGCGCCGAGCCACCTCTTCCTGGGTCGCCTTCAGCTTTTGCATGAGCACCTGGAAGCCCTTGGCCTTCTCAATGGCGTTCAGGTCTTCTCGTTGGATGTTCTCGACCAGGCCGAATACTGCAGATTCGTCGTCGGTGATCTGCCGAACGAGCACTGGAACTCTCTCGAGGCCCGCCAGTTGTGCGGCGCGCCAGCGTCGCTCGCCCGCCACGATTTCGTAGCGATCGCCCACCCGCCTGGCCAGGATCGGCTGCAAGATGCCGCTGACCTTGATGGACTCGGCCAGTTCTGCCAGCTCTGCCGCGGCAATATCCTTACGTGGTTGGTAGGGGCTCGGACCGAGCAGGCCAACCTGAACCATGAGGGTCTCATCACCCGCCGGTGCTTTCGAACCGGCTGAGGCGGGGGCTTGTGGCGAGGAGTCGGTGCTCGCAACGGCAGGCGGAGTCACTCCCGGTGCTGCCGCGCCACGGCCGCCCGACAGAAAGAAGTCCAGTCCCCTACCTAGTCGTCGATCAACCATCGATGATCTCCTTGATCAGTTCTGCATAACAAAGAGCACCTTCCGACCACGGGCAGTGCTGAAAGCCTGTTTTGCCATGGCTCGCTGCTTCCACCAAATGGGAATCGCGCAGGATCATGGAATTGAGAACCTGGTCTCCCAGGTTCCGACGCAGGTCCTCAAGGACCTCAATGCTAACGGGTTCCGTCAGATCCACCATGGTTGGCAGAACACCTCGCAGCTTGGCCTTGCCAGCAAACTGGCTTCGCGCCAAATCGAGGGAGGCAAGCATCTGACTCAGGCCGTGCATGGCGAAGAACTCAGCCTGCACTGGCACGATCACCTGATCGCACAGCTGCAGGCCCGCCCAGCCCCATTCGTCCATGCGGGGCGGACAGTCCACCACCAGCCAGTCCAGGGAGTCCTTCAGACTGTCAACGAGCCCTTGGAGCTTGTTGACATCGACAGTGACCTTGTGTTCCAGGACCGCGCGAGCACCAGGCGAAGGCAGCAGCCAGAAGTCCTTGCCAAGGGACACGAGGATCTCCTGGCCCTCCACGTCGTCTTGGATCATGCCCTGCATCGCAACCGTTGCGTTACCCTGGGGATCAAGGTCGAACAGTGCCACCCGGGCGCCAGTAAGGGCTAGGCCGTGAGCTAGATGAATGGCCGTGGTCGTCTTGCCGACCCCACCCTTCTGGTTTGCCAATACCAGGGATTCCAAGGGAACTGTCTCCGGGACCTGTGTCCAGCTTGCGTGGGAAGTTGCCGCCGTGCTAACGCTGCAGCGAGTCAGCATGCGCGAGGCGTGCATGCTACAACGGCGCCAGGGTGGGTGAAGAGCATTCAGTGCAATCAGGCTGCGTCCCCTTGCTCCGACAGCGGTGGTTGTGCGAGAGTAACGAGGCCATGATATCTGGCCGATCTGCCTGGCTGCGAGCCCTCCTGCTCGACCTCAAGGTCCGGTTTCGCACGGTGGGTATATGGCCTTGGTTGGCGCTCGGCACTTGGGGCCTCGTCGCCCGATTGCAGGATCCGGCAGACGTGTTCAGGCCCTTTGGCATCTACGTCTGCCTGCAAGCGGTTTGGTTCGGTGCCACCATACTTCTCGCCTCGTTGATCCTGGCCGCGCCCCGCTCATCCCACGAGTTTAATATACGCAACAGCGTATTTGCATCTGTGCTCGTGCTGGCGATTGTCGCGCTGGCTCAAGCAGCGTTGGGGTTCACGTTGGACGTGCTCATACCTGCGGAGCTTGAGCCGGCTCGCTATCTCGCTTCGTGTTGGACGTTCGTAGTTGTGTGGTTGCCGGCCGTGGCAGCCTGGAGCAACGCCGGCCGTGTTTCTGCGAAGTGGGCACGCGCGGTGCAGTGGTCCGCTCTTGGCGTCTCGGTTTGCCTGGCTGTTCCGGCCTCCCGCGATGTGCCTTGGCGACCGATTTCCGCCTCCCTGCTCGCGACCGCCGCAGTTCTCGGTTTCAGGGTTTCCCCAAGGACCCCAACTCCGTATCAAGCTGGCACTCGACCCGCAGGTGTCCAGCCCTGACGATGTCGACTCCACGCTCGGTTCCTCCGAGCGGCAGACCCCAGCAGTCATGCGCATAGGCATCCTTGGTGATATTCACGCGAACACCGAAGCCCTGACTGCGGTGGTGAAGTCCATGCGCGAAGACGGCGTCGATGTCTTCGTGCAGGTCGGTGACATCGTTGGCTATGGCCCTGAGCCCTCCGAGTGCATCGACATCGTGCGTGAGCTCGGTTGCGTCACGTGCCTCGGCAACCACGATGCGGCGGTGCTCGACCTGCTCGACACTTCGTACTTCAACAACTTCGCGCGGGCGGCAATCCACTGGACGAAGCCTCGGTTGCGTCCTGAGGATCTGAAGTTCCTGCGTGGTCTGCAGCTCGTGGAAAGGCGTCCGCCCTTCACGGTCGTGCACGGCTCGCTGCACATGCCTGACCAGTTTGGCTACGTCATCAGCCCCGTCGAAGCGATTGATTCGCTGGACCAGCAGGACACGCAGCTGTGTTTTGTTGGCCATAGCCACGTGCCGGCGATCTACCTGCGCCGCGATGACTCGCCGCAAGACATCCACGTCGTCCCGCACTCGGAAGCCGAGATCTCCTACAAGGGGTTTGACCGCATCCTCATGAACGTGGGCAGCGTCGGCCAGCCTCGCGACGAAGATCCCCGCGCCGCCTACGGTCTGGTCGACACGGACCTTGGCATCGCAAACATCAAGCGCGTGGTCTACGACATCCCGGGAGTGCAGCGGAAGATCCGCGATGCGGGGTTGCCAGACGTTCTGGCCAACCGCCTCGCTTTGGGCGTGTAAGTCCCGGTCATGCGCCTTGTCGCCGCGATCCTCGGGCTCGGCGTCGGTCTGCTGGCCCAGAAGTGGCAGGACACCTGCGGCAGTACTCCGGCCGGCCACGTCGAGTTGCTGCAGGCGGCTCGCGACGCGGGCACGGATACTCTCGTGCTGCTCGTCGCCTCGCACCCGGATGATCGTTATGTGCTGCCAGCTTCGTGGCTGAGCTTCTGCCATGGCTACCGCATCGCCGTGCTGCTGGCGACGCGCGGTGGTGGTGGTCAGAACAGCAGTGGTCCCGAGACCGGGGATGCCCTCGAACGAATCCGCACGCTGGAAACGGAAGCAGGTTGTTCGCACTTCCGAGGCGAATGCTGGTACCTCGGGCGGCCCGATGGTGGTTACCGGCGCACCGCCGAGGAGACGTTCGCGGAATGGGGGAGGGACCAGACGCTGCGCGACATGGTGCGTCTGATTCGGCGCATTCGCCCGGACGTGATCGTGACGACTCATCACGCCGAAGAGTCCCACGGCCACGATCTCGCCGTCGTTGAGCTCCTCCCCAAAGCGGTCAAGCTCGCGCAGGACCCCACGTTCATCACGGATGCGCCGCCCCACGAGGTGCGAGCCTTCCTGCTGGGCGGGGCGTCGGCCAATCCGCCGACTCTGCTCCGGGTGGCGGCCGATCGTCTCGAACCCGACCGCGGTCAAACGCTGCGCCGACTGGCCTACGAAGTGCTGCGCGATGCGCACATCAGTCCCGGGGCGCCGGCGCCCATCGAGACGGTGTTCGAGCCGGAGATTCGGCTCGATCCGCAATTCCTGGGCCCTCCTGGGGCCGGTCCTTTTGGTCGCTTGCCGAGCCTGTTTGACGTCGGGCTGTGGCCAGGAACCCGAGAGGAAGCGGAGCGCATCGAGTTGTTCTTGTCGCGCGAGCTTCCCGACCAGGTGCTCCGGCCCATGCCGCGGCAAGCGGTCGAGCAGGTGCTGACCCGTCTCCGTCAGCTTGCCGAGCAGCATGCGGCCGTCGCTGTGGACCGCAACGACGAGTTGTCGCTGCGCCTTCGCCGCCGCATCGAGGCGCTCGAACGACTGTTGTTCCGTATGCTCGGCTTGCAGATCGAAGTCGACACGCCACCCGGCACCGTCGCTGTCGCCGGCGAGGAGTTTGTGGTCACGGTTCACTTGCATGCAGATCCACAACTGGTGACCACGCTGCGCGCCGAGGGACTCGAGGGCGTGAATGTGCAGCTCGAGACGGTGGATGGTCGCGACCTTGGCAACGGGGCGCCTGGGCCACTTCGTGCGAATGCCACGATCCGAATGCCATTGCGCACGGATCGCGGCGACGACCCGATGCAGGCTCGGTTTCGCGCGGATCGCTTCGTGCCGCCGGTGCGCGTGCGCTTCGTGGTCGGAGTCGACAAGCTCGAACTGCCCGCCGTGGTCACCATTCCGGTGGAAGAACGAGCTCCGGTCGAGCTGTCCGTAGTGCCCAGCATGTTGTTGCTGCCGAAGGCTCGCCGCGCCGTGCAATTCAGCGTGAGCGTGGTGCGCAACAGCCAGTTTCCTGTCGATGACGAGATCAAGGTCCTGGCACCCGCCGGGTACGCGACCGAGCAGGATCACCGTCGCGTGACCCTGCGCGAACAACGCGGCGATCTGTTCAGTTTTGAAGTGCTGGCGGCAAACGATCGACAGGCTGGCGTGGATGTGCTGCGCATCGGGTTGGGCAAGACGCGCGTGGTGTTGCCCGTGCACAAGGTTGATGTGAAGGTGCCGGCGTCCCTTCGAATCGGCGTGGTTCGCAGTCGCGACAACACGTTGCCCGGCGTGCTCGGCGTCGGTGGTTTTGGCCTATCCTGGTCCGAACTCAGCGACACGGACATCGCCATTGCGGACCTGCTGCAATTCGACACGATCGTGATCGATGTGCGCGCTCTGCGCGATCGCCCAGCAGCCCGGCGTGGTTTCCGTCGTCTGCTTGAGTTCGCAGCCAGTCGTGGCCACCGGCTCGTGGTCTTTTATCAAAAAGACGTCGAGTTCCACACCGCGGGAGAGGGCTTCATCGGCGCACCTTTCTCACCCTTCCAGATTGGGAAAGGCCGTGTAACGAGATCGGATGTGCCAGTTCGTGTGTTGATGCCTGACCACGTGCTCATGCGTAGTCCCAACACGATTCTGCCTAGTGATTGGGATGGTTGGGAGCAGGAGCGTGGCCTCTACTTCCCGAGTGTGTATGCCGGGCAATACCAGGAGATCCTCGAAATGCAGGACCCCGGACAACCCGTCGAACATGGTGCACTTCTGTATACAAAAACCGGCGAAGGTGAATACGTATACTGCGCGCTCTCGCTGTGGCGACAACTGAAGAAGCTGCACCCAGGCGCGGTGCGCTTGCTCGCCAACCTGCTCACGCCCTGCACCTTCTCCTGATCGTCAGTTGCTGCGGCGGCCGACCAGCAGGCAGCAGCCAACGACGTTGGCGCCGATCAGCGTGCCGAGTGCGAGGCGCGGGCTGCCGGTCTTGAACCAGAAGATCACGGTCCAGCACAGCACCAGGAAGCCGATCGCGAACAGCGCGACGGTGGTGCGATCTTGGCGAGGAACCACGAACGCGGCGGGCGCCGACATCACCGGCCCAGGCACAGCTGTCGACTTGCTCCCCAGGGCCGCGTGAACAGCCAGGGCGACGCCGTGTTCGACCTTCTCGCCAAAGTCGCCGATCCGGTTCGTCAACGATGCGAGTGCCGTGTCGGTAGCCTGCGATTGGTCCCGAGCCTGGGTGAACCCTTGCTGCACCGCCGCGACGAGCGGCTGCACGTCGATTGGGGGGGCTGGTGGGCGCGTGGCCAGTTCGACCAGCACGCCCCGCAGTTCGCCGAGGAAGGACTCTACGCGCTGCATCGCGGCATCCGAAGTGACGACACCAGTTGGCTCCTGGCGCACTGGCTCGATCGTGGTGCTTGTCGCCGAGGGCGCGAGGGTGGGGGATTCCGTCGGGACCTCTGGGGCGGGCGCCGCCTCCTCGAAAGCCGCGGCAGGAGTAGCCGCGAACTCACTGTCGGCCTCCGCTGGCTGCATCGGCGCGCTCAGCATGTCCTCCAGCGCGTTCGCTTCCGGGCTCTGTGGCGGTGAGATTTCGGCGGCTTCGGCGCTCGCCGAAGTTCCTTGGACCTCGTCGGTCGCCGCGGCCATTGTTGGTTCCAATTCGGCTTGTTCTGCGTGCGACACGAAACCCTCCGCGGGTGCTACCCCAGCCAAAGTTGGCTCGATGTTGTGTTCTGATGGGCCCTCGATATCCGCGGCAATCGCGGATTCGAGTGGCTCGGCGGGACTTGGCGAGACGTCAGCAACGACCTCGTTGTCAGGAACAGGTTGTTCCGCAATCGTTTCTTCGCCAGCGCCTTCTTGGGCGACCGCTTGTTCGAGGACAGGCTCGACGATCTCACTTGCGACGTCGTCGAGAGTGGCTTCTTCGGGCGCGCCCTGAGCGCCCACGTCGGTGGCCACAGCATCCTGAGTTTGCTCGGCAATCGCGGATTGCAGTGGCTCGGCGAGACTTGGCGAGACATCAACAACGACCTCGTTGTCAGGAACAGGTTGTTCCGCAATCGGTTCTTCGTCAGCGCCTTCTTGGGCGCCCGCTTGTTCGAGGACAGGCTCGACGATCTCACTTGCGACGTCGTCGAGAGTGGCTTCTTCGGGCACGTCCTGCGCGGCCACGTCGGTGGCCACAGCATCCTGAGTTGGCTCGACAATCGGGGATTGGAGTGGCTCGGCGGGACTTGGCGAGACGTCAGCATCGACCTCGTTGACGGCCGGTTGATCCTCGGCCGGTTCCTCAACCGGCGGAGCCGCACGCGGCGGATCCTCCGTCCAGACGCCGAGTTCGTCCGCGAGATCGTCGACATCAAAGAAGTCGACATCGTGACTCTCGTTAGCCGCATCGTCGTCGTCGGCCGCACGGAAACCGTCTTCCATCGGATCTCCCTCGGAGTTGGCGGCTGCTTCAGCGGCTTGTTCGATGGCTTCCAGGCGGGCTTCCTCGCGTGCTAGTTCGAGCACCGTTTCCACTTCGCGCTCGAGGTCGTGCGCCGTCGAACGCAACGCGTCGGCGACATCCGGATCGAGCAGGGCCTCGATGACGGGATCGGCTTCTGGCGGCTCGGCAGTGGCTGGTGCGGCGGTTTTGGCGGGGGGCGTGGTGCCATGCTGTTGCAGCAACAGCGAACGCATCAGCAGGGAGCGCACTCGCAGCGGCGAGAACACGACGGTGTCCTTGCCGAGTTCGAGCAGGCGATTGGCGAGTTCGTGGCGAAGCTCGCGCGTGAGGACCGCAAAAACAGGATCCCCTTGGGTCCCGTGGCCGGGCAGGGCGCCCACCTGGTCAAGCCAACCGTTCCCCAGCCATGTGAGGATGCGGCCCGCCGGGATCCCGAGTTTGGCGAGATCCGAGCGGGTCAGCAGGTGTTGGCTCAGCGATACCGGTGGTTGCGTCATTCCTCGCACGAAGCCGCCCGATCCTGCCTGCGGGACTGGTTTCGGCATTCGTGGTGGCGGCGGTGAAGCTCGCAACACCGAGGCGCGAAAGCGCCCTTGGCAACGCTCTCAGATGCCCTTCGGGAAACGCATGCGAGCTTGTTTGCCGCGCACGAGCTTCACTTCGCGAGTGCTGCCGCCGTTGCGCAGCAGATGGAACGCCTGCGCATCGATGAGCGAGTAGTCGCCGTTCTCGTAGAAGAGTTCGAGGCGGATTCCGTGCGGCACGTCCTCGAGGAGACGGATCTCGACGACGTTGCGCGCATTGACAACCGTCGTGTTGCCTTGCGGGTTCACGTAGTTGAGTTCGGAGATCGGGATCACGCTGACGATGTCGGTCAGCGAGGGGTCACCAGGGGTTTGGGTTCCTTGCGGAACCATGGCCAGGGCGACAACGAACGGGATGGGCAGAAGGAGCTTCCAGGCTTTCACGTGAGGGCCTCCGATGGGTGTACCGCAGTCGCTCTTCTCTCGTGGCGACCTGGGGTCTATTCCTGGCTATGACGCCACAGTTGCCTACTTTCTGCCAGTGATCTCCGTTCTGTTCACCGCCTTGCTGTCGGTCCTTGGGCTCTTGCCCATGGTGGAACGGGATCTCGGACAACAGCCGAAGCCGGCGACCACGGCAGTGCAATCGACGGGGGAGTTCCAGGTCACAACCGCCAGTGGCGAGGTCTCCGAGGAGACGCTGGCTGCGGTTCGAAGCCAAGTTGTAGAAGGACTTTCCGTTCTGCAGCCTGTTTTCCGGGGACTGCAGCGGGTGCCGTTCCGGGTGAACGTACATGAGAGCCGCGGCTCCATGCCGGAGGCGCTCGCCCGCCACCTGCATCCGGGGTCGGCAGGGTTTGCATTGCTCGGCCAGCACCAGATTCACCTCGTTTGGGGAGAGATGCGTCGCCTTGGCGTGGTGGCGCAGGGGGTCGTGACCCACGAGCTCGTGCATGAGCTGCTCGACCAATGGGCTGCACCGCATGGCGCGCGGGTGCCGCGCTGGTTTCACGAAGGGTTGGCGCAGGTGCTGGCAGGCGACACCTACCTTGGTGCTCGCGAGGAAGATCTGCTGTGGCGATTGGCGGCACGGCGCATGCCTGCGTTTGGGCAATTGAGCGATGGCTTCCCGCTGGAACCGGAGGACCTGCAGGCCGCGTATGCGCAGAGCTATTCGTACGTCGCGTGGTTGGTTGAGACGTTTGGAGTGGCCACCTTGCTGCAGGCGGTGCGCGACCTCGATGAGTCGGTTGCGTTTGAACGCGCACTCGTTTGGGCAACTCGACAAACCACCTTGCAGCTTGAGGATGCCTGGCGGTATCACGTGACGCACGAATCCGGCGCCTCCTGGCGCCTCCTGCTCGATCAGTGCTTCAACATCCTGCTCATCGCCAGTCTGCCGCTGTTCGCCGTGGCCTTGGTTCGGCGGTTTGCGCGCGAACGTCGGGCCGCGGCGCGGTTGGCTCGGACCGAGGGCGAGGTGGTGTTCGAGCCACCACCGGAGTTGCCGCCAGACGTCGAAGGGCAGGAACTTGCTGCCGAGCAAGAAGTCGAACCCGACGTTGCGCCGCCGGAGTTGCAGGGGCCACCCGCACCGGACGGTCTAAGTGACCGGACGCCGTGAACGATGGTTGGGCACCCTCGGCGGGTTGCTGCTCCGGTTTCTCGGCTGCACGTGGCGGTACCGGGTGCTTGGCACGATCCGCACCGACCGGCCGATTTTTGCGCTGCAGCATGGCACGCTGCTGTTGCCAGCCTACCTGACCCGAAAGCTCGGCATCGCCGTGATGATCAGTCGGCATCGTGACGGTGAGGTCATCAGTCGGGCCGTCGAACACATCGGTTTTGTCACGGTGCGGGGCTCGTCGACCCGGGGCGCGAGCACCGCGGTTCACGAGTTGTTGGAGCTCTTTCCTGACAATCCGTGGGCCGTGACGCCCGATGGCCCGAAAGGGCCGCGGGGCAGCGTCAAGCCAGGTTTGATTCGTTTGGCGGCCGCGGCGGGGCGCTCCCTGCAGCCGGTGGTTGGGGCGGCGCGATGGGCGAAGGTCTTTGCCAGTTGGGATCGGTTCGTGCTGCCGCTGCCGTTCGCGAAGGTGGTCGTCAACTTTGCCGAGCCCTTGGTTGTGCCGGCGGACCCTGATGACGCGACGTGCGAACTTCTGGCGCGAGAACTCGAGAAGCGGCTCGCGGAGGCCGAGAAGATCGCACAGGACGAGCTGGCCAACTGGTAAAACGTCGGACGTGCGAGTTCCTTCGACATCGTATTTTCGTTCACGTCTGGCTGTTTTGTGCACTGCCCTGCTGGGGGTTGGCTGCATGTCCCACACCCACGTCGTGGGGTTGGGAGGCACAGGCTCGGGAGAGGTGGTTGCCCGTCAGTATTATTGGTTGTTTGGCAAGTACCAGATCAACGATGTTGCGACCCAGCACCTGGCTCCCGATCTGACGAGCTACACAATCGACACGACGTACAGCTTTACCGACATACTGCTCTCGCCACTGCTCTTGCCGTTCACGGCGACCTCGCGCACCGTCGTCGTTCGAACGTAAGGTCCGATGGCCAAGTCCCAGACC
>JADZDL010000036.1 GCA_020851075.1 Planctomycetota bacterium
ACACTGCCGCGAACGTTGCGCCCGAGCCGGCCTTCGATCGAGACCTGAGCGGGCACCGAGACGGCGGCCCCAAGCAGGGCCACCACGCAGAACAAGGGAAGTCGCTTCATGACCATCCCTCAGCGCCGTCAACCCCACGGCCGCTCCGCGCGTTGAACGATATATTTCACAACAGCTTACGTCGACTCTTCTGTGTATCGCCGGGAGGACGTTGCGACGTTCTACCAGGACACCCAGGTCGCTATCGAGACGCAAGTCGCGCACACCAAAAGACAAATTGGCACGCAAAGTGCCAGATTACGGTCGAACCGCAGCACCGCCAGCGCCAACACGACCCCCAAAACGCCACCACTGAAGTCGGAGAGCAAGTCACCGTACGAAGACACCCGGCCAGGCACGGTGGACTGATGCCACTCGTCGACCATGCCGTAGGCCGCAGACAGCAACACGGAGAGCAGAGCCCAACCAAACGGAATACTGCGAGCTAGCAAGACCGGCAACGGTCGCAGCAGCAGGAATGTGCTGGCCAACGTGGCATAGGCAACGATGTGGGCGCCGTTGTGCAGGAAGGCGCGCACGACGCTGGGCGGACTCGGCTCAGGTGTGATCGAGGACAGCTGCCACAGGGTGACCATGACCGCGGGCGGGGCGAGCAAACGCAACCAGACTGGCAGCGAGAGCCACGACACAAGCAAAAGCCGGGGCCCTTTGGCCACCAGCAAGGCCAGGGCTCTCATCCGCAGGAAACCAGTCCGGCAAGTCGCAAGCCGCCGCCCGGAGCAACCTCGGCGCGCAGTTCGTCGAGGTAGACCGACAGCAAGAACAGTCCTCGTCCCCGCTCGTTCTCAAGCGAAGGCATGCCGGCTGCGGCCTGGGACAAGGCCTCGGCAAGCTCGCGAACGGTGGCTTCCGGCATCTCCTGGTCGAAGAACTCGACCGTGATCCGCCCCGCCACCACGCCAACCTGCACGGCTAGGTCGAGACCGCGAGAACGGTAGGCCGCGCCGTGTTCGATCGCGTTGTTGACGAGTTCATCGACAACGAGCGCAACCGTGTCACCAATCCTGGCCTCAGCCCCAAGCGTCGCGGTGGCAGCCCGAACGTCCGCGCGGAGCTGACGCAACGCCACCTGACTCGGAGGGAAGCTCAAGCGGCCGGATTTCAATGCAGGCCCTCCACGAGGAGTGATAGGTCGACCGCGGGTGCCGAATGCGTCAGCGCGCCGATCGAGATCCGATCCACGCCGCACTCCGCAAACGCGCGCACGGTACTGAGATCAACACCACCCGAAGCCTCGACTTCCACGCGACGGCCGAGCCGCTCTGCCGCACTGCGCACCGCAGCGATGGCCGCGCGCAGCGACTCGCCGGGTCGGAAATTGTCGAGCAGCACGACGCTCGCACCGCCCCGAACGGCCGCCACCGCCTCCTCCAGGGTGCGCGCCTCAGCCACGACGGGCGCAGCCTGTCCGGCGACGCAACGGCGCACCACCTCTTCGTAAGTCGCGGGTAGCGCGAATCCGAAGTGGTTCTCCTTGAGCAGGACCTGATCGTAGAGACCGATGCGGTGGTTGTGGCCGCCTCCGGCCAACACCGCTGCCTTCTCGAGCAGGCGGAGGCCCGGGGTGGTCTTGCGGGTATCAAGGATGCGGGCGCCGGTGCCAGCCACGGCGTCGACAAACGCTCGCGTCTTCGTCGCCACTCCGGACATTCGCTGCACGAAGTTCAGCGCGGTGCGCTCCGCCCCGAGGATCGCCCGCATGTCGGCCGCGACCGTAAGCACGAGGGTCCCCGGCTGCAGGCGATCACCCTCCCGCAATCGTGCATCGACCACAGCGCGTGCGTCCAGCATGCGGAACGCCGCGACGGCGCAGTCCAAACCCGCCAACACGCCCGTCGCCTTCGCCAGCAGGCGCGCTTGCCCACGAGTCCCCGCCGGCACCGACAACCTGGTCGTAACGTCGGCATCCAAGCTCAGATCGGCGCGACCAAGGTCCTCAGCCAGGGCAGCCCGGACGCAGTCTTGGACGGTGGCAGCGTTCTGGTCCATGGAGGTCGCGGGAAGCCTACACGAAAGTTGGCCAGTGCGCACCCCGATCACCGAGGCACCTGTGCCTCGGGCAGGATCTCAGGGAGGAGCAGGAACGGGCGCAGGACATCGACCGTCGCCGGTCCAATCCCATCGACCCGATCAAGATCGTCCGCCCGCAGGAACGGACCGTGCCGCACCCGATCGAGAACGATCGCTTCGGCGCGGCCAGCACCGATGCCTGGCAGGGCTTGCAGGTCCGCAACCCCTGCCCGATTGGGGTCGATGCGGACCGGCAACACACGCGGCGGCGGCCGACTTGCATCTTCACCCAAGCAGCCGGCCGCAAACGCTCGCACGGCGAAGCCGAGCGTCAAGATCGCCCACGCCACCAGCAACAGCCGCTCGCGGGCTACCAGCGCCGGATCTGGGCCGCCATGCGCGCCTCCACGCCTTGGTTGGCCGAGGCCTGCATCTGCAGCCCCCCCACGTTCTTCTCCAGGGTGGAGAGCATCGATTGGATCGCCAGGGAAGTTGGACATTCGGGGTGACTCACTAGTAAGGGGGCCTGCCCGAGGCGGCGGTGCGTCACCGCCGAATCCTCCGGCACTTCTCCCAGGTAGTGGATTTCACACCCCGCAAATCGGCGGGAAACTTCGGCCAATCGTTCAAACGTCGCTCGCCCGAGGCCCGGTTGGGCGACGCGATTCACGACCAGGTGCACCGTCGGCCAGGACGGCTGGCGGGCGAGACACTTGATCAAGGCATACGCATCCGTCAGTGCCGCGATCTCCGGGTTGGTCACGACCACGACGTGCTGCGCGGCGAGCACGGTGATCATCGCCGGCGGCGCGAGACCCGCCGGGCAATCGAGTAGCACGACGTCGTGGTTGGCGGCAACCCAACCGAGCGCGCGCCCCAGCACCTGCATGTGCCGCGCCCCCAGCTCGGCGAGACTTGAGATGCCAGAACCTCCCGCGATCAGTCCGGGCCCGTAGGGCGTCGGCATGAGTGCCTGCTGCGCGGAGATGGCACCGTCCAGCAGATGCTGCATCGTAAAGCGCGGATTCACGCCAAACAGCAGATGCGCGTTCGCCAGCCCAAAGTCACAGTCGACGACGGCGACGCGCCGGCCTAGCCGGTGCAGGCCGATCGCAGCGTTCGTCGTCAGGAACGACTTGCCCGTCCCACCCTTGCCGCTGGCGAAGGCGATGACGAGAGCCTCTCTGTCGCGAGACACATCGGGTGCTGCCTTGTAGCGGAAGATCCGCCGCAAGAAGCCCCGTCCAGCTTTGCTGGCGTCCAGGTCTGGTTCCAAGAGCACCTCAGGAACCAACCTGCGCCGAGGCGCAGATCGATTCGATCAGTCCGTGCGCATGGTCGGCCCTGCCCACGAACCTTCCTGTGCCGAGACGGCTCTGATGACGTTCTCGGCAACACCTGCGACCTCGGTTCCGCCGCCGGCCAAACGAGCCGGACCACCGAGCGCAGAATATTCCTCAGGAGTCAGCCGAGCCGAGGAGAGCGACGCGCGCAGCGACTCCCCGGGAGCAACCCCCTTGGCGTTTCGAGCCGCGCCACCGCCACCGACCTCGTCCTCTCGAGGTCGAGCCGAAGGTTCGCCAGCCCGATTGCCACCATCCATCGAAAGACCGGTGAGCTCCGCGTAGCGGCGCACAAGGCGGTCTCCAAATTCGCGAACATCGCGCGGCGAGAGCAGGCGGTAGCTGACGCCATCCGCACCTGACCCGCGCAGGGTGCCGTCCGCGGCACACACTTCGCCGAGCAACCGCCCCTGCCAGGTGATCCGCCGCAAGAAGCGATCGCCGTCGATGCGAACCGCTGGATCCAGACGCAGGCTGAGCTGCTCGATGGTCTGCCAGTCCGCGCGACGGTCCGCCGCGACTGCGAAGTCGACCTGCGCAGCAGTCACCTTGGCGGCCGCTTCTGGCCCGTTCGCAAGCCAACGCACCGCGAATCGTTCGACCCCGCCAATTCGGAACGGCTCCAAGCGACAGAGCGCAACCCCAGGCAAGGACAGACGGCGCAAGGACTCGAGACTGGCAGACGCACCTTCCGTTCCCACCACCACGACCCGCCCGTTGACTCCGGGCGCAAAGTTGCCTTCGGGCACCGCGGCCGCGAGAGAATCTCCGACCCGCTGCAGGAACTCACTCGCCGCCAGTACGCGCCCGGCCAGCAACGCATCGCCATCCGTCGCCATCGTGAGCAACACCGGCGCGCCCGCCGCATCGCGAGCGAGACCTTCGACGGCGCCCAGGCGCCCACCACTGCAATCGAGATCCTCTAGAACGAGCAGCAGACCCGTCTCGATAGCTTCCAGGCGACCAGCGACGAGGGCCCAAAGACCCTCACGCATCTGCGGCAGAACAGGGCCACGGATCATGATGCTTCTCTCCTACAAAGCACGAGAACGAGCGCGCCACGCGGCATCTGGGCAACCGCCGGCACAGCGTGGAGTGAGACTTCCCCCGGACGCCAAGGCGAGTAGCCCTGGCATCGCGCCAAAAGGAACATGCGACTGACCGCCGCATCTTCCAACCGCCTAGGTTGGTACAACGGGTAGGAGCCTCACTGACCGGATGGCCGATTAGAAGTGGTCCCCCGCAAGAATGCAACGCCCCACCGCAATCGCATTCGTTCCACTGCGAAACAAATGCTCAGAAGCGCATCGAATCAGTCGGCTTCCGGTAGGTGCATCATGGGGGATCGGCGCTCCTCGACCCGGGTCAGCGCCACGGCAACCGCGTCGGTGGCATCCGCCGGCATGCCAACACCCCGCCGCCCCAACGGCACGAGTTGGGCAACCATGGCCGCCACCGATTCCTTGGTAGCGGCACCCCGCCCGGTCACGCAGCGCTTCACGCGGGCCGGGGCAAACTGGAACACCGGGAGGCCGCAGCGGGCCGCTTCGGCAAGCACTACGCCGCGCGCTTCGCCGATGCGCAGGGCCGCCTGCACACTCTTGCCGTAGAACGCCTGCTCGATCGCAACCTCGGTTGGCGCAAGCTCCTGCAGCAGCTTGCGGAACTGGTCGGCCAGCGACAGTAGCCGCATCGGCAACTCGGTGTCGCGCCCACCCAGGCGGAAGACGCCCATCGCCGCCACGGTGATATCCCCCGTGCCACCCCCGGCCTGGATGATGTTGCTGGCGCGCATGGCGAGAGGCAACTGGCCACGACTACGCCGCGGGCCGTCGACGACCATATCGAGGCATCCGAACCCGACCACTTGCGTGCCAGGATCGATGCCGAGAATCCGCACCACCGCCACTCCGCCGAGTGTAAGGTCTCGGCGCGTGAAGGTCGCTATGTTGCTGCTCGCCGCGGGTCGCGGATCACGGTTTGGTGGTCCGATCCCGAAGGCCTACCTGCCCCTGCTGGGCAAACCGCTGGTGCTGCATTCCGCCGAACGGCTCGCGCGCGCCGTCGATCTGCGCGCCGGCAACCAGCTCATCGTGGTCGTGCACCGCGACGACCGGTCCTCCCATCTGCTGCCGATCCAAGCAGCCCTGCAGGCACTCGGCGACGTGCGCTTCGCCGAGGGTGGCGATTCGCGCCAGGAATCGATGCAGAACGGGCTCGCGATCGCCGACGCCGACGCCGACCTGATCCTCGTGCACGATGCCGCGCGCGCGTTGTTTCCCATCAACGCCGCGCAAGAGTGTGTGGCGGCGGCGGCGGCCAGCGGCGCCGCCTTGCTCGCGCTGCCGGTTCCCGACACCTTGAAGCGCGTGTGCGACGGACATGTCACCGCGACCGTTGACCGCACCAACCTCTGGCAGGCGCAGACCCCCCAGGTGATCCGGCGCGACCTGCTGCTGCGCGCGTTCGCGCATGCCACGGCCACCGGCTTTGCGGGGACCGACGATGTCTCGCTCGTCGAACACCTCGGCGAACGCGTCGCCGTCGTGATGGGCTCCGCTACCAACCTCAAGGTCACCCGGCCAGAAGACCTGCCGCTGGCGACCGCACTGCTCGCAGCAGGAATCGCATGAACGACCTTCCCCGCATCGGCCTTGGCATCGACGTACACCGCCTCGAACCCGGGCGCCCGTGCATGCTCGGCGGTGTACACTTCGACGCCAAGGTCGGCCCCGTTGGCCACAGTGACGGCGATGCACTGCTGCACGCCGCCTGTGATGCCGTGCTGGGCGCGGCCGGACTCGACGACCTCGGCTCGCTGTTCTCGGACCGCGATCCGGCCAATCTAGGCCGTGCTTCGGCGGAGTTCTGCATTGCGACGATGGCGCGAGTGCGCGCCAAATCCCTGCGCGTGCTGTCACTCGACGCCGTCGTGGAGACCGAGGCGCCGAAGCTCGCGCCGCATCGGCAGGCAATCCGCGAGAAGCTTGCGCACCTGTTTGAACTGCCCGCCGACCGCGTCAACGTCAAAGGCAAGACCGGCGAAAAGGTCGATGCGATCGGGCGCGGCGAAGCGATGCGCGCAACCGTGGTGGCCTTGCTTGGGCCCGCCATCGAATAGGCGTCAGCTGACCTGCAGTTCGTACATGCGCTTGTAGACGCCGCCGCGGGACACCAGCTCGTCGTGCGAGCCGGCCTCGATCACACGCCCTTCGCTGAGCACGACGATGAGATCGGCATCGACGATCGTCGACAGCCGGTGCGCGATCACGAACGAAGTGCGCCCCTTGCGCAGGTTGTCGAGCGCCTTCTGCACGACCTCTTCGTTCTCGCTGTCGAGGGCAGAAGTCGCTTCATCGAGGCACAGGATCGCCGGGTCGCGCACGATCGCGCGCGCGATCGTGATGCGCTGCATCTGCCCACCGGACAGGTTGCAGCCACGTTCGCCAGCCAGCGTGTCGTAGCCGAGCGGCTGCGACAGGATGAAGTCGTGGATGTTGGCGGCCTTCGCCGCGGCTTCGACCTCCGCCTGCGTCGCGCCAGGCTTGCCGCAGGCGATGTTCTCGCGGATCGTCGTATTGAACAAGAACGCCTGCTGACTCACGACCGCCGTGTGCGCCCGGAAATCTGCGAGTTTGATCTCCCGCAGGTCGACACCATCGATGAGCACGGCCCCGCTGAGCGGATCATGGAAGCGCAGCAGCAGGTCCATCGTCGTCGACTTGCCGCCGCCCGAGGGGCCAACAAATGCCACCGTCTGGCCCGCCTTCACGCGCAGACTGATGCCGCGCAGCACCGGCTCGTCGCCGTACGCAAACACGACATCACGCAATTCGACATCGCCGCGCACCGTGGCTAGCGGGCGCCCACCGCGATTGGCTTCGTCGGTATCCGTCTCGAGGATCGTCAGGATGCCTTCGAGCGCGCCCGCGGACTCCATGATCACGTGGTAGGAACGCGTCAGACGCTTCACGTGCTGGTAGGTCGTCGCCAACGGCACGATGACGACCGCCACGTCGTCGAACTTGACGGTGCCCTCGACGAGCACAACATAACCGAGCATGACGAGCAACACCGCAAAACCGGCCTGGTAGCTCACGAAGGTCTGCGCCATCGACCGCCCCTTCGCGCGCAGCATCTTCTTCGTGCGTTCGAGGAACGTCGCCGTGTTGGCCTCGAACTCCCTGAGGCGCTGTTCTTCGAGCTGGAACGCCTTCACGGTGCGCATGCCGGACAGGATCTGGTTGAGCGACTCGGTCGTCTCACCCATCGCCTTCAGGCTCTTCGTACTGCGCTTGCTGACCTTGCGACCTTGGCGATAGAGCGGGATCGCCATGACCGGCACCATCACCAGCAATACCCAGATCGCCTGCGGCACGAACCAGGCCAGGATCGCGATATTCCAGACGATCATCATCGGATCGACGACGATGTTGTCCGAGGCGAGCTCGAACGAGCGCTGCATGACCTGGGTGTCGTTGGTGACGCGGCTGATCATCTCGCCCATGCGCTGCCGCCCGAAAAACCGGATCGGCAAAGCCAGGAAGTGGCGCGCGAGCTCACTGCGCAGGTCGGCGACGATGCGCACGGCGAAGAACCGCGAGATCGTCTGCACGAAGTAGATCGTCACCGACCCCAACACCCCGCAGACGATCGCGATCACGGCACACGCGACCACGATGTTCATGCCGGGATGCGCGAAGTGGAAGCCAAACCAGTCGGCCATGCCGTTCGCGAAGCTGCGGAAGACCTCATTGAAGTCGTTCAGCAGCCGGTCAAAGAACCCTTCGCCCTTCGGCTGCAACGGCGACAGCCACACGTTGGGCAGAATCGACTCCTTGCTGCTCGCGGCCCCCATCTCCGCCATGAGCGGCTTTACGAGCACGAACGGCAGCTTGGTGAAGGCGGCTTCGAGGAAGCCGAAGCCGATCATGGCCAGGACCATGGTCCTGTAGCGCACGATCGCGGCCCACAGGCGGCGCAGGAGCGCCTTCACACTGGCGCGCGGGTCCGCGGCACGGGGGGCGCTGGCGGGGGAGTCGGGATTCTCGGTCACACGCGGCATCGTAGCCGCGCTCCCCCGCAAATCAGAACGCCGGCTCTACTCGAACTTGGCCTTGCCGATGACGGCGGTCGCCCAGTCGAAGAAGCGGTAGTTGATGTAGTCCTCGCGGACCAATTCGCGCTCCTTGGGGTTCTGGACGTCGATCTTGCGACGGGCCGGGGTGCGCGCGTTGACGCGGGCGATGAAGTAGCCGTCCGGGCCAGCGATCGGGCCAAAGGTCTTGCCGACCTCGGCTTCGAAGAACAGGTGGTTGCTGATCGAGTAGCCGTCGAGCAACTGCGTGAACTCATTCTCGCGCAGCTGCTGCTTCAGCTGGTTCAGCGGCAGGAAGCCGAGGCGACCACGCTTCTCGTCGTTCGCGAAGAACTCGGCGTGCTCGTTCAAGGCTTCGTCGAAGGTCGTCTTCTTGCCTTCCAGCGCCGCGAACACCGCCTCGCAGCGGGCCTTCGCCTTGTCCATGCCGTCCGGCTCCCACGCACCCGTCTTCGGGTTGCGGGCCTGGAACGGGATCATGTCGATGCTGACCTGGCCATCCGCGAAGAACGCGCCGAACTTGTCGGCGTGGGCCTGCAGGTTGGCATCGTTGATCTCGTCCTTGATCATGTCGCCGTACGACGTGATCAGGCGCCAGCGCGACCGGAAGGCTTCGAGACAGGGGTAGCCCTTGAAGCGCGTGGCGATGACTTCGACCGTGAACGGCGTCGTGTCGTAGGGCTGGCGATACTCCTCGTAGCGGCGCTGGAATTCCTCGTCGCTGACGTAGGCGTCCTTGCCAACGAGCTCCTGGCGCAGCGCTTCGCGCACGACGACTTCCTGCATTGCGCGCTCGAGATCCTGCACGAACATGCCCTTCTTCACGAAGGTGAAGGCGTCGTCGGTGCTCCATTCGAGGTCGTTGACCTTGAGCACGATATTCGACGGCAGGCCGTTCGAGGCGTAGCGGATATCGCTCCAGTTGCGCAGACCCTTCTGCACGAACTGACGCATCATGTTGACCCAGAAATCAGGCAGCTTCTTCGGGTTGCCCTTTTCGTCGACGCCCTCGGTCGCCTTCTCGAGCTGCTCGATGAACTTGGGGCCCTGATCGCTCTGCGTCTGGGCCTTGATGGCTTCCTTGGTGATATCTGGCCAGTCCTTCGGCGTGCCCGGGAAGAACACGCGGTCGAACAGGATGGCCTGCTTGCGCTGCTCCAGGAAGGTCTCCTTGTTGAGACCGTACTGCGACCGCACGACCTCCCAGAAATCGACGCCCGGATTCTTGGTCTCGAAGTCGGCCTTCATCGGCGCGAGCTCGGTCATGACGTCCTCGTCAGTGACGATGAACGCCTTGGGGTCCTTGCCACCCTGGCCGGTCTGCTTCTTGAGCTCTTCGAGAATGAAGAAGTCGGCGACCTTGGCCTCGACGAGCTTGCCGCCCGTCAGGTAGACCGCTTCGCGCATGACGTCCTTCGGGTCGAGGCGCTGGCCGTTGACCTTCAGGTCCAGCAGCAGCTTGGCGCGCTCTTCGACGAGCTGGTCGCTGAGCACGTCGACCTGCTTGCGCAGCATCTTGATCTGCTCTTGCGGATCCTGGGCGCGGAGGGAAAAACCAGTCGCCGCCAGGATGGCGGCCCAGAGGACAGTTGCGCGATTCATTGCGGCGTTCGGGCTGAGTAGAAGGGCGTGGGAGCTTACCCCGGAGGCGCGACGAAACGAGGACCGGGTGGGATTCCTCCCGGGTCGTGCAGATTGGCACCGGATTGCCGCCGAAAGCCGGCCGGTCGCGCATTCGCACGGAGCCTCTACCGAGTGGCGCCCCGGCCCGTAGCATGCCCGCCAGCAATGTCCTACGACCCCCGCAGCATCGCCTTCACCGCCGAGCTCCTGTATCCCCCTCACCAGCTGCGGGCCGACCTCGTCCAGAGCATCCACAACACGCTCTACCGCCAACCGGCGATCGGCTACCAGAACTTCCAGGTGGCCCCGGATGGCATCCACCTGACCAATCTGCCGCAGGCCCCGGGCCAGATCTCCTCGGCGTCGTTTGCCTGGGATCGCCTCGTGTTAAGGGAAGAACTGCGCGGCACGACCGTCGAGGACTTCGCCACGCGGGTCGTCAATGTGGCCGCCCTGGCCTTCCCGGCGCTGTCGATCCCGGCGACCCTGGCCCAGCAGTTCACCGTCCGGTCGCTCATCGCCCCGCGCCACTTCCGCGACGGCCGCGAGTTCCTGAGCCAGCGCCTGATCGCCCCTGGCAACGACGCCTGGAACACCTTCGGGCGCCCGCTGCAGTCCCTGGGCATTCGTCTCGTGTTCCCGCCCCACGAACCGGCCCGCGACACCTATCATGTACGCGTCGAGACCTGGCCCCAGGATCCTCGTTCGCTGTGGATCGAAAACACCGGCAGTTTCGCCGGTGCGATCGCGGCGACGGAAGCTCCGCAACTTGCCAACCATCTGCACGCTACCTACCGCTACCTGACGGGGCCCGTCTGCGACTTCCTGGCCAGCCTCGACACGCACTGATCCGAAGACCATGAACTGCCGTTCCTATACCTGGCTCTTGTGCGGCGTGCTGCTGGTGGCTTGCAGCAAGGCCCCGGCCCCGCCAGCCCATCCGGCCAACCTGCTGCTCACCATCGACGGGCTCGATATCACCATCGAGGAAGTGACGCCTCACGTGGACTTCCTGGACTCGGTCGGCCCCGAGTGGGCCAAGAAGGTGAAGTTCCGGCGCGTGCTCGAGGAGTTCACGATTCCACTGCGCCTCGCGCAACGCGCCTTCCCCGAGCAGCGCGCCAAGATGCACGAACGCGCCGTCAACCTGCGTTCGGTCGCCGACAATGCCCTGGAGATCGAGAAGCAGGGCGCACAACAGGTGATCAAGCGCAAGGGCATCGTCCGCCGCGCGGTGGAGCTGTCCGTCGCCGAGTTCCTGTTTGACCCGCTGCTGACCGGCAGCGCCAGCCAACCCATCGAAGTGCCGCGCGGCTGGATCGTCGCGGGCGCCTTCGAATTGCAGCAAGGAGCGCAGGTCGTGAACGACCTCGTCGACGCCGTGCAGGTCGGTTTCCTCACGCACACGCCAGGAGACTGGCAGACGTGGTGGAATCTCGAGCAACTACGCATCGCCGACAAGGTGACCTACGTGAACCCCGCCTACCGCGATCACCTGCCTGAATGGATCAAACTGCCATGAACCCACGAAATCGCATCGCCATCGCCGCTCTGGCCCTGCTGGCCCCGTTTGCGAGCCTGCGCGCGCAAGGCAGTGATCCGAAGCCGGAGACCAGGCAGGACCAACCGGCAGGCCAGGGGCAACCGACGAAGGTCGAGAAGCTGAGCGAGTGGCCCGCCCTCAAGGACACCGACAAGGACCGCGTGCTCGGTCTGGTCGGCCAGTTCCGCAAAGCCGATCCCGAGCTGCATGCGGCTGCTACCAAGCAGCTGATCACCATCGGCGAAGCGGCAATGCCGCTGCTGTTCCAGCAGGTCTCGGACAACCCAAACAACGTGAACACGCAGCTGTTTGCCCTGTTTGACACGCTGCTCGAACCCAAACACGCCGCCCTGATGGCGCGCGAGAGCAAGAAGCAGAAGGTCGCCCTGCGTCGATACCTCGTCCAGCGCCTGTGCCGCTTCCTCGACAGCGACATGCTGCCGGTGCTCGCGAGCGCCGCCAAGGACAAGGACCCGGAGACCGCGTTCTTCGCCGCGCTTGGCGGGCTCGCCTTGAAGCAGAAGGACCACCTGCCGGCCGTGCTCGCCTACAGCAAGAACCACTGGCGCGAAGTCGCCCCGATCTGCGCCGAAGTGCTGCCGAACGCGCGCAGCAACGAGGCCGGCAGCTGGGTCTTTGAGGCAATCGCCAAAGCCCCCTCCGCCGACCAGATGGTGGGACTTCGCCTCGCGCGGTATCTAGCAGTGAAGGAGCACACGATCATCCTGCGCGGCTACCTGCAGGCCGCCGATGGCAGCGTAAAGAAAGAAGCCGTGAACGCGATGCGGGTCATGCACGGCGAGGCCCCGATGGAAAACCTGTCGGTGTTCCAGGCCATCGAAATGGCCAAGGAATGGCTCAACAAGGCCTGAGTCCGCTCGCTATGCACCCCGCCGACCGACGCCACCCCAAAGCCCACCAACCCCAAACCGGCATGCGTTCCATCCTCGCCGCCAGCATCCTGCTCCTCAGCGTCATGACCCCGGCGCAGGCCGCGCCATCCGCCGCAGCCCAAGACAAGCTGCCGAAGTGGCGCATCGATCCGTTCACGAAGAACAAGCCGGACGCGATGACCAAGGCAGGTTACGTGTCGTACGGACCGTTCCCGTTTGGCA
>JADZDL010000037.1 GCA_020851075.1 Planctomycetota bacterium
ACCACCCCTTGCGGACGCCACTTGTCAGCACCGGAAGCCAGGGTGGAGAATGTCCCGCGGCTGACGCAGCTGCCATCCATTGGCCTCCAACCTGTCCAGGAAACGACTGCCGCGTTCGGTGTAGTGCAGCTCAGACCCCACCGGAACCTCAAGCCGCTGCAACTCGGCACGCAAGAGCAGAAGAGCCTCTTCAAGTTCCGCAGCACTCGGCAGATCGACGTCGATGCCACACCACGCGATCGTCGGTGTGCCATCTGCCTTGGCCTCGCCCAGCTGGGAACCGCCACCAGTGACTTGCCCCAGATCGCGCGCGCGAAGTGCCGCATCGATCGGGTCCTCATACACCTCCCCACGCTGCAGAGGACCACTACTATCACGGACCACGACGAAGACGAAAGCGCCCGGGTCAAAACCAGCGGAGCCCTCCGTTCTAGCGGCGCCGAAGAGGCGTTTGATCCAAGTGATCAGTCCCATGATGTTCCTGTCAGCGCCTGGTGCGCGCGTCTACCACTGCATCCTACCAGCCGACGAAGATCGCTGCATTCCGCAGGACCTTGGCAGTGGCAACCATGGCGCAGGTGGGGAACGTCTGCGCAAGTCATCGTGGCTTCCGTTCTAGAACTCATCGGTTCCTGCATCGAACTCTGCGACTACTTCAGCATCCCAGCGACGCGAGTGATCCGCAAGCTCCCGTGATCCGGCTGCCCATGAATGACATCGCCCATTCGCAGCAGGATTCCGCCGTACTGAAGGGAGTCGACACGCCCCGTGAACGCAAGCCGCGAACCACTCTGCAGATCGAACTCGCCGGAGGCCCAAGCGCCGGACTTCACTCCCACGTAGATCCAATCGTCACTGCCATTGTCGAACACACAGAAGTGCAAACGGTCATTCCAGCGTTCTTCGCTGGCCTGATCCGGTAAGTCGACGAAAGCCCGGATTCCCGCCGGCGGCAGGGCAATTGGCGAAACAGGCGATTCGGCGAGGCGCGTGCCTGGTGGCGGCCCCGACGATCCCGATCCGCAGCCACTCAAGGATGCAATGCCGCAGGCGAACGCGAGAAGTCGTCTCAAGGTTGGCTGCCCGCGCATAGGTTGGTCCTCCGCACTCGGCTCGCCGGTTTCCACGCCGAGTGGACGATCCGACAACATGCCCACACCGCAGCAAGTCCAGCCCGCTGAGTCACAGGAAGCTCATCCACCAGTTCGAGTGGGCTCCTGCACCTCACCTAGCGCAAAGCGCGCCTGCTGGCGGGCAGCTTCCAAAGCAGCGGCGCTCCCAACGCCTGCGACGAGCGCGGCAATCCGCCGCGTTTCCGGGTCAGCCCACCAAAAACAGAGAATCGCGGCTCCAGCGCAGAATCCGGAGACGACCGCCACAGTGATCAAGTGTTTCAACATGGCCACCAGTTCCTCATCGAGTTACAGAACCATCCGCCCAACCATCTCGCTCCGCCGCGGACCGTGCACGGTGTTGTTTGAGTTCCGTCGCGTGGTCGCGCAGTCCTTCGATTGCGGCGAAACGTGGGCGCCCGATTATCTGGCTGAGGCACATCCCTGTCCAGCGGGTGCACCGAGGCAACCACGGAGCCCGAGCGCCCAGGTGACGCTGGTCACCTAAGTTCCTTGGACAGGACCTTCTGACGCACGCCTGCGTTGCGCATCAACCCCACCCCAACGCTGAGACCGCCGGCAAACATGCCCAGGCCCCAGCCACACCGCATCGCGGCACCTTGGGCTGTCGCATCGCCACCAAGGGCGAGCAGACCAAGCAGGAGCACGAAGGCACCGACGTAGCAGTTGACGCCTCGGAAGTCTCGAAACCGAATCATGCTTTGGACCTCTGGTCTTGGCTGGCGTTCACTTTGTGTATCTGCCGGGCGCGGCACGGTGAGCACCGTTGTGGCCATCGCAATCTCCTGCACCAGGTTGGGCCGCCGGCAGATACCGCGACCACGCATCGGACTCGGCAATCTGCTTGAGATCTCGCATCCTGCGCTCCAGAAACTGACGCATGTGCCGAGTGACGACAAGCAGATCCGCGACGCGACCGAGCAGGCCCCACGGGCTCGTGAAGTCGAACACGTCGCGAACTCGCGTTCTTTCGCCGAGGGACTCAAACTCGTGATCGTGGTCAAACCGCTGGAACACGCCGGCGACCATGGAATCGCGAAACCCGTGCGGGCGGTCAAACTTTGTGATCTGACTGGTGAGCTGCCAACGCAGCCCGAAATGCCGCGCTGACCACGTGACCTGATCCCCCAAGCCAAGCAGCCCGGCGGTCACTCCCCCGACCGGTCGCTCCCCGGTTGCAACCGAGGTTGCAACGTGCACGTCAACACTGCGGCAGAGGTCAAACACCCGCTCCACCGGTGCATCGATCGTTGTGTGCAGTTCTAGAATCGGCACGGGAAGGACCTGCCCAACGGTTGCGCTTGTTCCGACGGTACGTGTGGCCATGCTACCAACGGGGCACTTCGACGTCCTCCGCAGCAACACCCAGTCAAACTTCGTGGGGATGTCCTCAGGTTCGTCTGGGCGGCCTTTCGCGCCCGCGAGCCTCGACTACGGGTGCGGCGGAATTGACGAACCAGTAGCCCACGGCAACAAGGGGACCACACGCAAACGTGGCGACGCCCCACAACCATGGACGCACCAGTTCCGTTGCACGACTGCGAGAGTGCGCCGCCACAGCGCCGGCAAATCCGATGTGCACGAGGATGATAAGGCCCCACCAGACGACCGCAGCAATCGCCATCGAGTCAGGCCCAGGAAGCATCTGTAGCAAATTCTCCATTCGATTCCGACGCAGGGTACCCGACAGTTGCGCCGCTCCGGCGCCGAGTTTAGCTGGCGATACTTGCCACGATGACAACGACCACCAGCAGGCACCAGTAGCCTGCCAGCAAACGAAGGGCAAGCGGCGACGCCGGCCCCCTGAGGAACTTCGCGGTGGCCGCCAACTCAAGGAGCGAGGCGAGGTGCACGACTGCACTGAGCATCAGAGCCACACTGAGGGCCGCGCCACCCTGAGCGCCACTGGGCTTGTCAACGAACACACCCACCAACAGGACGGTCAGGAACACGGCAAGCAGCAGAGACCCCGGCCCCAGCATCAGGCCCACCCGCGCCCGCTGGCGAACCCAGTTGCGCTGCGGATCGTCGAAACTCTGCTGCATGGGAAGGCGGCCAGCTGGTGGTTTGGGTGCAAATTCGAGAACACCGCTGCGGCGCTCACCGGCACTGCGGCTTGTTATGGCGTGCCATCCTCCCACAGCCGCCCCGGTCTCTCCACTTCGCAGTGGTAGCAGCCGCTCGACGTTCCTTCCTGGTTGTACCAACGGTGCCATCCGCCAATCGCCTCACAGTCCTCGCCCTTCTGCGCAGACCCAAGGTCGATCAACCAAATTGACGTCAGTGCATTCCCTTGGAATTGCGAAGACGCCGGCGGGCAACCTCCGCGGAATGGGATTGGGCCATCGAGGCCAGGTAAAGCACGCGCTCGCGCACACGCGGCAGATCAAGGTCGCAGAGTTCGATGCACCGGTTGCGGTACATCCAGCTTCCATCCCAGAGGCCGTCCGCAACCAGGGCAGCCGCCGAGGCAGGATCCCGATCGATCAAGTCCTTGAGCACTCGCCAGCGCTGCTGAGACAGTTCCGCATCTGCGTAGTTGGCGGCTGACCACGAGGTCCGCGCACCGTACTCAGCCTGACGCTGCAACGCGTCTCGCAGAAGGCGGGCGACTCGTTCCTCTCGCCGGGCGAGCTCGTCCCAAAGAGCGCCGCCCGCCCCCATGTGACGGGCGAGCGCGTCGTCGTCGAGGCGTGGCACCAACTGCGCCCACGTGTCCACATCGAGCACCAGTTCGTGGCCGAGGATCGCCGAAAGGGCCGAGTTCCAGTGGTGGCCACGCACCACGTAGCCGCGCAGGAACCGCATCGACTCCGAGTGCCCACGGACAGCGGCCTCGGCGAGCAGTTGCACTGCGTAGTCGACCGTGTCCTCGCTTGAGTCCGGACCAAGTTCCATGACCCAGCGAAACCACTCGGTCAAATCTGGCGACAGCGTGAGAATGAGTTCGACGTAGGCTTCGCAATGCTGCGAGAAGCCACGGCTCGGCCCGTCCTGCGTGCACAGACACTGGACCAGCACAGGCCCCGCCTGCGCTACCGGCATGGCGAGCAACTCGCGCACGGCGTCGCCGCGGCCACGCTGGAGTCGGCCGAGGAGGCTATCGGGTGGGTCGAGTCTTGAGTTGGTCACGCAGGATTCCGCAG
>JADZDL010000038.1 GCA_020851075.1 Planctomycetota bacterium
CGCTGTCATGAATCTCGGGAATCCGCCGTGGCACGCAGATTTCCGAGTCGTGCGCCGCCTCGGTCGCAATCGGCGATTGACCCGCGCACCGAAGTCATCCAGCATCCACAGCGCGTGCGGATTGCGTGGTGCCATGGTGCCAATGGCGCCTATTGAGTTGTCCCCGACCAGGATCCCCAATGAAGAACCTTCTCGTCCCCGTGTCCACGCTGGTGATTGCCGCAGCCGCGGCCGGCCAGGCTGGCCGCACTATGAACCTGCTCGCTCCCGCGTTCCTGGGCCAGACGGCGTCGTTCCAGATGACGCATCCGACCGGCGCCGCAGGCAACCTCTACGCGTTCTTGTACTCGGCACCCTTCCCGGGCTCGACGCCGATCGTACTGCCCGGCTTTGCGGTCAACGGTGCGGCTCTCGTCGACCCGGTCCACTTCATCGCGGGCTGGACGGGCGTGCTCAACTCGAGTGGCTCGGTGGTCAACAACTTCACGATCCCTGCCCATCCGTTCTGGTTGGGCCTTTCGTTCGACCTGCAGAGCCTCGATCTCGACTTCCTCACCAACTCGCTCACTTTCGCAGGCAACGAACTCAACGTCGTCGTCACGGCTGGGCTGGGCACGATCGAGATCGCCTCGGCCACGACGACTTCGTTATTGCTCGGCAACAACAACCTGCAAAGCATCACGGACGCCACGATCGGTGCGCCGGTGGGGCACGGCCTGTCGACCTTCGCCTACCTCCCGACCTGCAACCGTGGCGAAGAAGGTTACGTCGAGGGTTTTGCCGCTTCCTTGACGAACACGCCACACAACTCGGACATCGACTCGTTGAGCAGGTTTCGCGTCAGCCGTCGCACGGCGAACGGCGCGTACCAGGTGCTGGCCTGTCCCAATGGCTACGACGTGTCGATCGTCCGCAGTACGTCGTTGACGAATCGGTTCAGTATCCTCAGCTACGAGCGCGCCACCGGCACTCCGCGCGAGATCCCGGGTTCGTCCTGGCTCGACACCGGCCCGTCGCCAGCAGTCCAGCAGACGTTCTACATGGGCATCTCGAAGGATGGCCAGTGGGGCGCATTGATCCAGAATGACAGCAACGCGGTCACGGTCCGGAACGACCGCATCATCGCGTTTCGCACCGATGGCCTTAGCCCGGCGATCGATATCTCGTCGCGCGCGCCCGTCGTCGCTGCGTACTACGACGGCACCATCGCCTACACGAACGACTTCCTGCTGGTCGGCGGCAGTTCTGGCTGGATGTACACCTCGGCCACGGCGCCGACCAGTCTCGTGCCGTTGCCCTTCCCGAACACGACGGCCAGCAACCTGCCGAACGCGGTCGTGTTCTTCTATAGCGCCCGCATCACTCGCGACGGCAGTGCTGCCTATCTGCCCATCAGTGGCACCTTCGCGGCTTTCCGCCAGGAGATGGACATGGTCAAGGTGACCAACAACGCAGGCGTGCCACTGGTGAGCAACTACACGCAATTTGCGGTGCCGACCGGCATCGCCGAGTTCGGCTTGAATGGTGTCACGCCCTCCAATCTCACCAGTTCGGGGGTCGGTCTCAAGGCCTCGGTTTCCCCCGATGGCAACAAGATCGCCTTCGTCGCGGCAACGCCGAACGACACCGTCTGGCCGGGCATCTACGTCGCGGACGGGACGGCCAACCCACCGCTGCATACGGTCGCCGGCGCGAACATCTACTCCGAGGTTACGTTCCTCAACAACGACACCGTGATGTTCTTCGCCGGTACCGCGGTTTCGGCCACCGATCAGAGCACGGCGCTTTATCGCCTGGATGTGCCCACTGGCACGATCACGCAGGTCAGCACAGCAACGAACATCCGCACGCGCGGCAACTGCTTCTCGCGCAACAAGGACTGGTGGTATTTCCTCCGCTCCACGACCGCGAGTATGCAGAACGACATTGTCGCGGTTGAGTGCGCCACCGGCGCCGTCCACGACGTCACCGGCGCAGAGTTTGGCGGAGGCGGTTTGGTTGGCTCGCTGCGCACTGGTTCGTTCAACACGACGACGGATCCGTGGCTCGCAGTCAGCATGCAGCTGCGCCGCGCGCCCGTCGGCAACTACGCCTACTTCACGGCCCGCAAGGAGACCGGGGTTGCAGGCGTATTCGAGGACGCCAACGTGTTCCGCTTCGACATGGAGAATGGCGGTCCAGCGGTGCAGCTGACCAACAACACGACGCGGGGCGCGTTGACCGCGATCAAGCAGATCGAGAGTCTGACGATCTCGGATGACGGCAATCACATCGCCTGGGCTCAGCGCACCAACACCGTCTCGAACGTGAGCGAGAATGTGTTCCAGATGAACCTGACCACGAACACGATCGTGCAGTCGTCGGTGACGGCGCCGGCTGGCCAGACCATCACGGATGGTTCGATCGTGTTCACGGGCGGCGCGACACCGACCGGCGTCTGCTGGTCGATCGGCACCGGCTCCACGACGGTGCCGACGGTGAATGCCCGCGTGGAATGGGCCGCCCTGGGCAGCTCGACACCGACCGTGATCTCCGCGCCGGCCGCCGGCACGCGACTCTACCAGGTGCTCGGGACCCACCTCTGATCACGGGCTCCAGCGCCCGTTCCTTCCTGTGGAACGGGCGTCGTTGGCGGGCCAGCCCTCGTCCTTCCCTCAGTGAATCTGCAGGGCGTCGCTGGCGCTCAGCGTGATCGTCGAGGCAACTTCCAGCCAGACAAACTGGGCATGGAGCGTGCCGAACGCGAAGGACGGCAGTGGCAGCGGCCACACGACTTCGCCTCGGATGTCTGATTGCACGAAAGGGGTTGCGATCAGGGACGCCTGATCGACATAGAGGTTGATCCCGAAGAGTGGGACGCCGGCGACCGGTTGCTGGCCGAACAGGATCGCCCCAAGCTTGCTGATTGGCGCGCGCGAGCACGCGATGCCGAACTGGGCATTGTTGGCGACGGCATCCCCCATGGCGTGGATCGTCGGCTGGCCGTTGCTGCCGAGGCTGGGGGCACCACGGCGCAGGGTGCCGGTGGGAATCGTCTGCACGCGCTGGATCAGGATGTCGTCGCCACCGCTTCGTGCAGGCTGCACAGCGTTTTGCACGGGCAGATCGTTTGAGAAAGTGATCCCAACGATCGTCGACGTGCCGTCGGCATGAGCATGCACTCGCCATGCGCCGTCGTAGTTGGTGCCGCCGAGCAGGCTGCCGTAGAGCAGCTGGCTGGCATCGCTGCTGAAACGGGCAAGGTAGCCATCTTCGCCGGCGTAGACGCGTCGCATGGCGTCAGGGGTGGTTGGCACCGTGCTGTTCGCATTCGACCATCCGACCAAGGTCATCTCGCCGGCCAGGTCGCAACTGCACGCGAGGCCCTGGTCCATGCCGCCACCGCCGCAGTAGGTTGCGGCGATCAGGCTGGCAGCTCCCGACAGGGCCGGATTGATCTTGGCGAGAAAACCGTCGCCGGCGATGAAGAAGTTGACATCGTAGGCACCGCCCCGAAACGTCGATTGGAAGGCGTTCGCGGTGGTGGGGAAGTTCGGCGATGTCGTGGTGCCGCAGACGACGATCTCACCGGCGGCGCTGAGCGTGACGGTCCCTGGCAGGTCGGCGCCCGAGCCGCCGAGATAGGTGCCGTAGACCAGTTGTTGCGCGGGGGCGCGGCTTGGATCGATCTGCGCGATCGCGGTATCGGAGCCATACCAGGTGGCGCCGCCGCCGTTTGCCGTGCGATCCAGCGCGTTCAGGGTCGTCGGGAAGTTGCCAGAGTTGGTGCTGGTCAGCATCGTGACGACCCCGTTGCCGTCGACTACGACCTTCTGCAGGAACTCATCGCCACTGCCACCGACGTGCGTCGCATAGGTCAGGGTCGATACGAGCTGGTCGATCACGGCAACGAAACCGTCGCGTCGGTTGACCCCGCCGCCGTGGGCGACCTGGAATGCGTTAGCCGTCACGGGGAAGCCGCCAACGAGCGCCTGACCGCCAAGGTAGAGGTTGCCGCCGGGGCCGACGTCGATCGAAACCGCCCAATCGAAGTTCGGTCCCCCGAGGTAGGTAAGGCCGAGCAACGCCGTGCCGGTCGAGTCGAGGATGCCCACGATCCCGTCGCCGAAGCCGCTCTTCACGGTCTGGTAGGCGCCGGCCGTGGTTGGCAGATTGGGGCTTTCGGAGCCACCGGCAAAGGCGATCTGGCCACCGGGCAGTACGGCGGTTTCAAAGATGTAGTCCCACGCATTGCCACCCAGATAGGTTGCGAACTGGAGCTGACTCGCCGGTGGTTGTGAGGGGTCGATGCTAAACACGAAGCCGTCGCCTGGGCCGCCGCCAATCGAGTTCTGGATCGTGCCTGGCGTGGTCGGGAAGTTCAGCGACTCGGTGTAGCCCGATACGAGGATATGGCCGCTCGTGTTTTCCGTGACGGAGTTGACCTCGTCGTACGCCGAACCGCCGAAATAGGATCCGTACAAGAGCGGTGGGTCGACGACGAGCGCGAGCTGTGGGTCGCGGTCCGGCGCGCGGAAGCCAAAGTGATGGTCCCCGTGGAGCTCGTAGCGGCACAGGACGGGGACTTGCTGGCCACCGCTGTGGATCATCCAACTCGTGGGGGCTGGCTGCCGAACCGCTCCGAGCGCCGTTTCGAGAATCAGTGCGCCCGATGGGTCGATCGACAGCGACGTCGAGCCTTCAGCTTGCACGCGGACCTTGGCAAGGTCTGCGCCGGGCGCGAGGAGCAGGTCGTATTCCATGCTGCCGGCGGCCTCGCGCACGCGCACGTCGATGCCGTCATACATTTGGGTATAGAGCACTTCGCCAAAGGCCGCGACCTGCGTGCGATGACGTTCTGTCGCGTTGCCGAGGAAGAAGTTCGAGGTGCCAGCGAGCTGCTGACTGCCGACTGCCGTGGGCACGTTCGCATGGGCGAACGTCATTCGGACCGAGACGGCGCGGCGCGAGGGCATCGCTTCAGGCCCGAACGCGATGCTCCGCGGCATGCTCCCGCCGGTGCTGGGGGCGGGTTCGCGCAACCAGAGCGACCACCCTTGTTGCTCGAGGAACACCTGCATGTGACCGACGCTCATTCGATAGAGCTCAGGCGAGTTCCATTGTCCCTGGTTTGGGACAATGCGCGCCGGCAGCTGGGCAAGTAGCTGGATGGGGTCCTGCGGGGATTGCGCCCATAGACCACCGCCAAAAGCTGAACTTATCAGCGCCCAGAGGAAGGGAGACGACCGCTTGATATCGGACATGGGGGTGCGACGGTTAGGTGTGAGCAATGGAGCCTTGGCTCGATTGCTAATGGTCCTCAGTTCCTTGATAGCTAGGCCACGGGGCAAGCCGCAAGCGGTTTCGAGAAATCGCCGGGTCGCCATAGGACAATTGGGTTACCGGCCCCCGCCCTTTGCGGATTGTGTCCCATCGGTGTGTCGCACCACCCTTCGCGGCTCACGGCCCGATTCGCACCTGCAGTCCCTCGCTGGCCGAGAATGAGCCGAAGATGCCGCCGACCGGGTCGGCGATGCCCCACTGAAAGAACAGGTTCAACCCGAGGAAGCCTGGATCGATCGGGATCGGGAACGGCGCGGCAAACGCGCCCGCCGCATCGGTGAAGCCCGAC
>JADZDL010000039.1 GCA_020851075.1 Planctomycetota bacterium
ATGAAGGCACCCTGCCCGAGGCCATCAAGGCGCGGCCCGCCCCACTCCGCCAACTTCTCGAGCTCATCGCAGTGAACATGGATGAGATCCACTTCGAGAACGTGGACTTTGATCCCAAGCACGTCGATGTGCAGACCACGGCCGCGGGGGAACCAGCCGTCGTCATGCAAACGGTCGCCACCCGCCGCGGGGACTACGCCATGTGGAGCGAACGGTGTGTGGACCAGTTCCTGGTGAGCCTGTGGAAGGACGAAGTAATCACCGTCGCGCGCATCGTAAGTCGCATCCCGGGCGCCTGTCTGATCCAAGGCCTAAGCCAGACCGAAGCGGAGACCATGCGCGCCTGCCTGCTCGCGCCGCCACTCGCCGCGCGCCCCGAACTGATGAGCAAGACCAGCGTTCCCAAGTAGGCGCGCAACTCACGCCATGCGGCGCAATACGAGCGGTCCACGGCGGCGCCGCTCCTGCCCCACCGGCATCGCCGCGAGCACCCGCGCCACTGCCGACTTCGCCGCAGCCGCGTCGCGTGCGTGCACGAACGCGAGCACATCGCCCGTTTCGACCGCATCGCCGAGCACCTTCTTGAGCACGATGCCGACGTGCGGATCGATCGCATCGGCCGGTTGGCGACGGCCGCCACCGAGGTCGACGACGACGCGCCCGAGTTCGAGCGGATCGACGTCGCTCACAAAGCCGCTGTGCGCAGCTTCGACCGGCAGAACGACCGGCGCGCGCCCGAGCAACGTCGGATCATCGAGCACGGCGGGGTCCCCGCCCTGCAGTTCGAGGTTGTGACGGAACACCTGCCGCACGACGCCGTCATGCCACAGTCGCTGCAACGTCGCCTTCGCCATTTCGGCATCGGCAGCAACACCCGCCAGCAGCAACATCTCGACGCCGAGCGCGAGCGTGACTTCGCGCAGGTCGTCCGGGCAATGCCCATCGAGCGCCGCGATCACCTCCGCCACTTCAAGCGAGTTGCCGAGCGCGAGGCCGAGCGGATGGTCCATGTCGGTCAACAACGCGGCCATCTTGATGCCGGCCTGCTTGCCCGTCGCGACGAGCCCTTCCATGAGCAGCACGGCATCGTGCTCCTTCTGCATGAACGCCGCGCGACCGCACTTCACGTCCATCACGAGCCCATCGATGCCCTCGGCGAGTTTCTTCGAAAGGATCGAACTCGTGATCAGCGGGATGCTCTCGACGGTGCCACTGATATCGCGCGTCGCATACATGCGGCGGTCGGCGGGAGCGATCTCGGCACTCGGCGCCGCCATCGCATACCCACACTGTTCGATCACCTGCGAGAACCGTTCGGGACTCAGGTCCGTGCGGTAGCCCGGCAACGACGCGAGTTTGTCGATGGTGCCGCCCGTGTGGCCAAGGCCGCGCCCGCTGACCATCGGCACTGCGACGCCGGCCGCGGCCACGAGTGGCGCGAGCAACAGACTCACCTTGTCGCCGACCCCACCCGTGCTGTGCTTGTCGATCTTCGGCCGCGTCACATTCGTATGCTGCAGCACGCGCCCCGAATCGCGCATCGCCAGCGTGAGTGCCGCGGTCTCGGGCGGCGTCATGCCGTTGCAGCAGACCGCCATCAAGAAGGCGCCGAGCTGCGCATCGCCGAGCGAGCCGTCGACGACGCCGGAGACGAGATCGCGAATCTCGGCGGTAGTAAGTTCACTGCCGTCGCGCTTCTTCGCGATCAGGCGGGCGGGATGGTTCTGCATCGGCTACTGCGCCACCGGATGCCAGAGCGTCTTCAACTCGACGAACGGTTCGACCCACGTGAGCGAGCGCAACCGTTCGACCTTGCTCCAATCCGCAGCGGACAGATAGCAGAAGCGAACGCGCTTGCAGTTGTCGGCGGCACTCTGCGTCAACGCCGCATCGGGTGCGCCCGCGACGAGCAGTCCATCGAGATCGCGGTGCGAAGCAAACTGCGGCGCGAGTTCACTGCGCAGCCCCGACAGCACGTTGATCGCACCCGCGGGCACATCGCTGCTCGCACAGACTTCGCCGAGCGCCAGTCCCGCGAACGGTGCCGATTCGGACACCAGCACGACGGCGCTGTTGCCACCGGCGAGCAATGGCAACGTGAGTGCGAGCACGCCGACGAGCGACGGCGAATCGGGCGCAATCACGCCGACGACACCCGTCGGCTCCACCATCGAGAAGTTGAAGAACGGCCCCTGCACCGCATTCTGGCTGCCGAGCAGGCTCTGCACCTTGTCGCAGAGGCCGGCGTACCAGATCGTGAGCGAGATCGCCGTGTCGAGTTCGCGCTTCGCGAGTGGTGCCGAGAGGCCGCCGAGCTGCAGTTCGCGCTGCATCGCATCGCGGCGCGATTCGAGCATCTCGGCCAGGCGATAGAGGATCTGCCCACGCAGGTAGGCCGCGCTGCCGCTCCACACCGCGAGCCCGGCGCGCGCCGCGACCACGGCATCACGCAGGTCCTTGCGACTGCCGCGGGCGACGTTGATCGCCGGGTTGCTGGTCGGTTGGAACGAACGCCCACTCTCGCTGCGCGGGAACTTGCCACCGACGAACAGCTTGTAGGTCTTCGGAACAGGGACGGGCATGGCGCTTACGGTGCCGCAGCGGTGGCGGCGGCGCAAGCGCGCACTGGACACTCGACCGCGCGCCACGTCCTGAATGAAAGAGATCGGCGCCGGGTCTTTCGCCATGGGGATGGCACGAGAACCCGGCGCCGATCGCACAAGGTGTCCCTGCCTGGAAAGCGCAGGCAGGCTCGGCCAGGGATCAGGATTCCCCCGGATTTCCGCACGGCCGATGCCAAGGACCGTGAACCAGCCGCAGTTAACCCGGTAGCAGGCCGCCCGCCAGCCGCACATAGGCCCGCAGCCCCTGGCGGCCACCTTCGCGGCCAAATCCCGACTCCTTGTACCCGCCGAACGGCGACGCCGCGTCGAAGCGGTTGTAGGTGTTGTTCCACACCACACCGGCCTTCATGCGCTCGGCGAGCCACAGGATGCGCGCGCCCTTGTCGGTCCAGATGCCCGCCGACAGGCCGTAGCTCGTGTTGTTGGCCTTCTCGACGGCCTCTTCGGGCGTGCGGAACGTCAACACCGCGAGCACGGGGCCAAACACCTCCTCGCGCGCGATGCGATGGCTCATCGCGACCTCGGTGAACAGCGACGGCGGGAACCAGAAGCCCTTCTTCGGCAGTTCGCAGGCACTCTGGTGCAGGTTGGCGCCACCTTCGACGCCGGCGGCGACGAGTTCGCGAATGCGCGCGAGCTGCGCCGCGCTGTGGATCGCGCCCATGTCGGTGTTCTTGTCCATCGGGTTGCCGACCCGGATGCGCGCCATGCGCCGCTGCAGCTTCTGCACGAACAGGTCGTGCACACTTTCCTGCACGAGCAGGCGCGAGCCCGCGCAGCAGACGTGCCCCTGGTTGAAGAAGATGCCGCGCACGACCCCTTCGACGGCCTGGTCGATCGCGGCGTCTTCGAACACGAGGTGCGCCGCCTTGCCGCCGAGTTCGAGCGTGAGTTCGATGCCGCGGCCGGCCACCGCGCGCTGGATCTCCTTGCCGACTTCGGTGCTGCCCGTGAACGCGACCTTGGCGAGGCCCGGATGACGCACGAGCGCGGCGCCGGTCTTGCCATCGCCCGTGATGATGTTCACGACGCCAGCGGGCAGCCCGGCCTGCTGGAACACTTCGCAGAGACGCAGTGCCGTGAGCGGCGACGTCTCGGCGGGCTTCAACACCACGCAATTGCCGGCGGCGAGGGCTGGCGCGATCTTCCACGCCGCCATCAGCAGCGGGAAGTTCCACGGGATCACCTGCCCGATCACGCCAAGCGGCTCAGGCGTCTGGCCCGGGAACAGCAAGTCGAGTTTGTCGGCCCAACCCGCGTGGTAGAAGAAGTGCTGCGCGGCGAGCGGCACATCGACGTCGCGCGTCTCCTTGATCGGCTTGCCGTTGTCGAGTGTCTCGAGGCACGCAAACTCGCGCGCACGTTCGAGCAGGATGCGCGCGATGCGGAACAGGTAGCGACCGCGGTCTTCGCCCGACAACTTGCTCCAGGCTGGGAACGCCTTCTGCGCCGCCTTCACGGCCGCATCCACGTCCTTGTCGCCGGCCAGCGCCACTTCGCTGAGCGGCTTCTCGGTGGCCGGATCGATCGTCGCGAAGTACTTGCCCGTCTTCGGTGCCTTCCATTCGCCACCGACGAACAGTTCGTACCGCGGCGCGATCGTGAAGTGCTCCGTGCTCTCGGGGGCGGGGTCGTACTTCCACACACCACCGAACACCAGTTCGGGAGTGCCGGTCGCCTGCTGCTTTTCGCCGTTCTTCGCCATGATGATCTCTCGGTATTCCGGTCGCCGCGGTCAGTCCGCGCTGAAGTCCACCGGCCGCTGGTAGCGCCCCGTGCGGTCCTTCTCGAGCTGCAACAGCACGTCGTTGAGCAACGAACTGGCCCCGAAGCGGAACCACTGCGGCGTCATCCACAGGTCGCCGCACGTTTCGTTGACGAGCACGAGATAACGCAGCGCGTCCTTGCTCGTGCGAATGCCACCGGCGGCCTTCACGCCGACGATGCGGCCCGTTTCCAGATAGTGATCGCGCGCCGCTTCGAGCATGAGCAACACGACGGGCAGCGTGCTCGCCGGCGTTACCTTGCCCGTGCTCGTCTTCAAGAAGTCGCCGCCGGCCAACAGCGCGATGCGACACGCGCGGCGGATGTTGTCGTAGGTCTTCAGCTCGCCGGTCTCGAGGATCACCTTGAGGTGGGCGGCGCCGCAAGCTTCCTTCACCGCGCAGATCTCGTCGTAGACCTTGCCGTAGCGACCGCTCAAGAACGCGCCGCGATCGATCACCATGTCGATCTCGGTGGCGCCGGCGGCGACCGCGAGCTGCACTTCGCGCAGTTTCGTCGCGCGATCCGTGCGGCCGGCGGGGAAACCCGTGGCCACCGAAGCCACCTGCACGGTGCTGCCGCGCAACGCTTCGACCGCCGTCTCGACGAGGTCTGGATACACACACACCGCGGCGCACGACGGCACGTCACTGCGCTGCGGCAGCGGCCGCATCGCCTTCTGGCAGAGCTGGCGGACCTTGCCCGGCGAGTCCATGCCTTCGAGCGTGGTCAGGTCCATCATCGCGATGGCGAGGCGCAGTCCCTGCAGCTTCGCCTGCTTCTTCAGCGAACGGGTCGCCAGGTCGGCGGCGCGTGTCTCCAGCGCCACGGCACAGACGGGCGGAACGCGGAATTCGACGGGGCTAAGCGAATGCGGCATGCGGGTGCTTCGGGGAGAGCGGATCGTGCCGCGCGCGCGGGTCAATGTCGACGGCGAGGCCGTGGTTCCCGCGGTTGCCACGGTAGCTGCGGTCCTGCCCGCACCGCGCTCAGCTCGTGCCGCGATGCACGTCCGCGAACGTGAACGGTTCGGGCAGCAGCCGGTCGAGCGTGGTTCTCTCCTCCGCGCCATCGCGCCCTCCCAACAGCACGTCCATGCCAAGGCCGAACTCGGCGAGCACCTGCCGGCAGGCGCCGCAAGGCCGCGCCGGCGCCGCCAGGTCCGTCACCACGGCGACCGCGCGCAAGGTCCGGGCCCCCGCCGCCACCGCCGCGCAGACCGCCGCGCGTTCGGCGCAGATCGTGAGCCCGTAGCTCGCATTCTCGACGTTGCAGCCGACGAAGATGCGGCCGTCGCTGGCCATCACGGCGGCCCCGACCCGGAAGTTGGAAGCCGGGGCGTACGCATGCTTCTGCACCGCGCGCGCCGCCTCAAGCAAAGCCTGCCGTTCCGCCGCCTCCAGCCCCTGCATCACGCAATTCCTCCGCGGCCCGCTTCGAGCATCAAGACCACGAGTGTGGCCCCGTAGCTACCGAGCTGCAGCGCACAGATGCAGTAGGCCAGGAACGAGCCGTGGAAGGCAATCGCGGCTTCGAAATCGCCGTAGCCCTGCAACAACACGTACCCGGCGCCCGAACTCACGAGCAGGCACGCGAGCGCCCAAAGCCACAACTCGGCGCGCAGACGATCAAGCAGTCGCCCGAACAGCAGCAGGATGGGGATGCCGCCAACCAAGGTCGGCAACAACGAACCCACCACTTCGCCACCGGACGGCATGAGGTAGCAGGCCCAAACGCCCGCCAAGGAGCCGATCACAAAGAGTTGTCCGCCTTGCCCAGGCCACACCGAACCGAGCGTGGCACCGACGGCAAACACGAGCGGCAACAGCCAGACAAAGCGTCTGCGCGCGGGACTCGGCAACCGGACGATTTCGTTCATGGCTCGAGCACGGCGCGGGGTCGGACGGAGTCGCAGGCGTTGGGATGCAGCACATCATGGCACGTAGTGCACTGCGCAGGAAGGGCCGAACGGTAGCATGCGCCGCCGTGACTTCGCCGACCGACGATCCTGCCCTCGCCAACGCCCTGCGCGCGCTCGGCTGCGCCAATGCCACCGAACTCGTGATCGGCGGCATCCCGGCGCGCGAACTCGCCGAGCGCTTCGGCACGCCGCTCTATGTGTTCTCGGCCGAGGTGCTCGATGCTCGCCTACGCGCCGTGCAGGACGCGCTCGGGCCGCGCCTCGGCGTGCTCTATTCGATCAAGTCGAATCCGTCGCTCGCGGTCACCGCGCGACTGCGAGCGGGTGGGGCCGGGGCCGAGATCGCGTCGCTCGGCGAACTGCACCTGGCGATCGCGGCCGGGCACGCACCCTCGGCACTGCGCTTTGCCGGCCCCGGCAAGACCGACGCCGAGATCCAGGCCGCACTCAAACTCGGCCTCGGCTGCTTCCACGTCGAGTCCGCCGACGAAGTGCGCGCGATCGCGGCGGCAGCCCAAGCGGCGGGACAACGCGCTGGTGTCGCCGTTCGCATCAACCTGCCGCAGGAACTCGGCGGTTCCCGCATGCGCATGAGTGGCCGCACGAGCCGATTTGGCGTCGATGCGGCAGAAGCCCCCCAACTGCTGCGCGAGATCGCCGCCTCGGCTCCACTGCACCTGCGCGGCCTGCACGTCTACGCGGGCACGCAGGGCTTCGATGCCGCGGCGTTCGTGCGCCACGCCAAGGCGCTCGTTCTCGCCGCCGAGCAGTGGGAACGTGAACTCGGCATCTCGCTCGACGAACTCGACCTCGGTGGCGGCTTTGGCATCGCGACCTACGCGGGCGATCCTGAGTTTGATCTCGCGGCGGCCGGCCGCGGCCTGCAAGAACTCATCGCCGAACATGATCGGCCAGGCCGCGTGTGGTTGGTCGAACTCGGCCGCTTCCTCACCGCGCCGTGCGGCGTCTACCTCACGCGCGTCGTGCGCAGCAAACTGAGCGGCGGCGAAGCGCACCTGGCGCTCGATGGCGGCATGCACCAACACGCAGCAGCTTGCGGAATCGGCACGGTGCTGCGGCGTCCGCCCTTGCTCGTGCATGCCACCGACTTGCGCGGCAGTCCGGTGGCCAAGGTCACCCTCGGCGGGCCGTTGTGCACGCCGGCGGACCAGTTTGCGGAGCAGCTGGCCCTGCCCCCACTGCGCAGTGGCGATCTCCTGGCCGTGCTCGCGGCGGGCGCCTATGGCCTTACGTACAGCCCACACGGTTTCCTGAGCCATGCGACGCCGGCCGAAGTCATGATCACCGGCGGTTCCGCACGCATCGTGCGCGAACGTGGACGCGCCGAGGACGGGCTGCGCGGCCAGCACCTTTGACGCTGCGTTTCTCCTTACGCAGACGCGACATCTGGGCCTGACAGACAGCCGAGCCGAGCGCTATTCTGGGGCCCATGTCCGCTGCGTCCTTCCGCCGTCTGCCCAACCTCGCTGCGCTCGCCTTCGGGGTGCTGCCGTTCCTGCTAGCTCCCGTGGCCCTCGCCACCACGCTCACCGCCCAGGAGGGTGTGCCCGCCCCGCCAGGCCTCGTGCCGGAGCAGATGTGGCCAGCCCCCACCGCCGCCGACTGGCAGAAGCCCGTGCTGATCCAGTGGCAACGCACGTGGGACGATGCCGTGCGCCTCAGCAAGGAGACGAAGCGCCCGATTCTCGTCTGCGTCAACATGGACGGTGAGATCGCGAGCGAACACTACGCCGGCATCCGCTATCGCGATCCGGAGATCACCAGGTTCTACGAGCCCTACATCTGCGTGATCGCGTCGGTGTATCGCCACAATCCGCGCGACTACGACGACCAGGGGCGCCGCATTCCCTGCCCGCGCCTCGGCGACTGCACGTGCGGCGAGCACATTGCGATGGAGCCGATCGTCTTCGAGAAGTTCCTCGATGGCAAACGCATCTCGCCGCGCCACATCATGGTCGAACTCGACGGCAAGAAGACCTACGACGTGTTCTACACGTGGGACACGGCCTCGGTGTTCAAGGCGATCGACGACGGCATCAAGAACCGCGCGATCCAGGCCCCGCCGATCGTGAAGGGCGATCGTTCGATCCTCGAGAAGGTCGCCAGCGCCGACAGTCGGGATCGCACCGAAGTCGAACATGCCTATACGAGCGGTACTGCCGAGCAGCGCCGCAGCCTGTTGCAAGCGGCCTTGAGCCTCGGCGAACAGGCCCCCATCGAACTGCTGCGCCTCGGCGCCTACGGCCTCGACACAGACCTCAACAAGCAGGCTCGTCAGGGCATGACCAAGGCCAAGGACCCGGGCACCGTGGACCTCATCGCCGACACGTTGCGCGCGCCACTGGAAGCCAACGAACGCCACGAACTCGTCGAAGCCCTCGGCAAGTTCGCCGACACCTCGATGAAGGCGCGCACGTTCGCCAACGCGCACCGCGGGTTCGAGCAGGAGAGCACCGTCATCAACACCGCCCGGTGGCAATCGGTGCTCGAAGGCGCGGCCTACCAAGGTGCCTATTCGGCCGAGGATCTGGCCAAGAAGGGCAGCGAGCGCGACGCCGCGATCGCGGCGCAACCGCGCAGCCCCGAGGCCCGGCTCGACGTCGCCGAGACCAACCTGCTGCAGGCGCTGTCGACCGTTGCGGGCACTGGCCCCGGCGGTTCGCGGCAGGCGCAGCAGTATCGCCGCATGTTGTTCCAGGATGCCGAGCGCACCGCGCATTCGGCGATCGCGCTGGGGGCTTCGGGCTGGCGCCTCGATGCGATCCTGTGCCTGTGCGCGCGCGAACGCGGCAGCATCCACGAAGCCTACGACCTCGCCATCAGCGCGGCTCCCAACCTGCCACCCGAGGCCCCGGGGCAACTCGCCATGGAAGTGCTCGCGCTGTTTGCCGCGGCGCGCCAGGAGGGCATTGTCACCGCCGTGCGCGAGAAGAAGGACTTCCCGCCGCAGTGGACCACCGACGTGCACGCCGCCTACGCGGTGCTCGAACGGCATCCGTTGGGCACCGACGCGCACTTCGCCTACCACTACGACTTCCTGCACTTCTTTGGCACGCCGGAGGCCGACGCCGTGCTCGACCGCGGCATCGAGCGGTTCCCTGCGTCCCCCATGCTGCACGAACGGCTGCGTTCGCGCCTGCTCGCGCAGCAGGATCCCGCCGCACTCGAAGCCGAGTATGAGCGGCGCGTCGCCGCGGCAGGTTCCTCGCAGTCAGGCTCCTCGCCAACCATGCCCTGGTTTGCCGGCTACGCCTCGTTGTGCGCCGCCGAAGCGCACCGCCGCACCCACCACAACGACCTCGCCGTGGCCGCCTACCAGCGTGGGATCGCGCACTTCGAGCACTACCAGAAGGCGACCGGCAACACCGACGGGGTCCACTACATCGCCATGGCCCACGCCGGCATCGCGCGCACGCAGTTGCTCGCCGGTGATCTGAACGCGACGTTCGCGTCGCTGCAGACCGTGTTCCAGCTGGCCCCGCGCGCCGCAGCGAGCGTCGACGGTCTAGGCACCACGGCGATGCAGACGGCCGAGATGCTGCGCGGGCGCGCGCTCACCGAGAAGCAGGACGAACTCCTGAAGAAAATCGATGCGGCGATCGCGGCGTTGCCGCCCGAAGCGCACGAACTGCCCGAGTACGAACAAAACAGCCGTCCGGCCAACCGCCGCCGGCGCGGCTAAAGCCGCTCAGGCGTCTTCTAGCATCTCGTCGAGCGAACGGCGCGCCTGCCACGTGCCGCACAAGGACACATCGCGCGGGCGCAGCCCATCCTGGCATTCGACGGGCACGAGCGGCATCGCCTCGAGCTGGTGCAAGGCGCATAACCTTCGCGCGAGTTCCCAGCGCGAACAACGTTCGGGCCCCGGCAGATGCAGGATCTGCGGACAACGCCGCAAGGCGATGAGCTCGGCGAGCCCCTGCGCGGCATCGAGCGCGTGCAGCGGCGTGCGGTACTCATTCGTATACAACTCGACGATCCGCTGCTCGCGCAGGGCCTTGCGCACCGACGACGACGCACCTCGCCCGCGCGCGTCCGCCCCAAACAGCAAAGGCAGGCGCACGACGCGCCCACCGAGGCGAACGACCGCCTCTTCGCCTTCCACCTTGCTGCCCCCGTAGACGGAGAGTGGAGCCGTCGCCGACCGTTCGTCGTACGGCGCCGAACGACCGTCGAAGACGAGGTCGGTCGAGACGTGCAGCAGACGATCCCCGCAACGTTCGGCCAGCAGACCGGGCAGCTGCGCATTCGTCCGATGCGCGCGCTCGGGGTCCAACTCGCAGTCGCCGAGTTTCGCCATCGCGGCGAGGTTGAGCACGAAGGCCGGGCTCAGCGCTTCGAGCACCGCGGCAACCATGCCGGGCTGGGTCAGATCCACCATCGCATCGCCGCCCGAACGAGCCGTGGTGACGACTTCGTAGCCGCGAGCCGCGAGGGCGCCCTGCACGTACGGGCCAAGAAACCCGGTGGCACCAGTGACGAGAATGCGAAGCGGCGGCATGCAGACCGTAGGATGCCGCGCCTCGCCGTGAACGGAAGCCCATTGTCCAGTCCTCGTCGTCTGCTCGTGCTCGGCAACCCGATCTCGGGTGGCGGCAAGAGCCGGATCCTCGTCCCCGCCCTCTGCGCGGCTCTGCAGCGGCACGGCATCACGGCCGAGCCCTACTTCACGAAGGCCGCTGGCGACGCCGCCGTTCGGGCGCGCGCCGCTGGCCCCGAAGCCTGGGACGGTCTCATCGCCTGCGGCGGCGATGGCACCGTCAATGAAGTACTGAACGGCATGCCGGACCCGACCCGCCCGCTCGGGATCTTGCCCGTCGGCACCGCCAACGTGCTGGCCCTCGAGCTCAGCCTGCCCTCCGCCCCCGAAGCGGTCGCCGCCATGCTCAGCAAGGGCACCACGCGCGCCCTCGCGATCGGCAAAGCCGGCGAACGCCGCTTTCTGCTGTTCTGCGGCATCGGGGTCGACGGCGCCGTTGTGAAGCGCCTCAGCGAGGTGCGCACTGGCACCCTCGGCAAACACAAGTGGGCCGCGCCGATCCTGCACACCGTGCGGCACTGGCCACACTATTCGCTGCGCGCGACGTTTGCGGACGGCAGTTCGCTCGACGGACTCAGTTCGGTGCTGGTCACACGCGCCCGCAACTACGGCGGCATCGTGAAGCTCACGGCCGGCGTCGATATTGACGACGGCCTGCTGCACGTACACTGCTTCCGCATGCACTCGCGCCTCGCCTGGCTCTGGCAAGGCGTACGCGGCTTCTGCCACCGCATGCGCGAAGGTCGCCACCTCGAAGTGCGCACCACCACGGCCGTGCAGGTCGCGGGCGACGCCCCGTTCCAGATTGACGGTGACCACGGTGGGCAGAGCCCTGTGGGAATCACGCTGCTGCCCGAACGCGCCCGCATCTTTGCACCCGCGCGCTGACATCGACCGGCAGTGCCGCCTAGAACGAAACAAGCCAGGCACCCGAAGGGCACCTGGCTTGCTGGTTAGGAGGCTTCTGACTCGGAGTCGCTATCGACCCCGGCGGCCTATCAGTTCGTGACGCCGCAGACCGAGGTGACCCGGTTCGAAGCCACGATGACCTGCGCGCCGCTCAGGGCGACGAGCTGCTGCTCCAGCGGCAGGCCGATGAGGCCCAGGTCCAGGGGCAGCGCGAGCTGCCAGGCATCTTCACCCGACGCATCCGCGGCGAAGAAGACCGCGCTGATCGGGTCGACTTCGACGTTGCAGCCGAGCGGGCCACCGACGCTGCCGAGGTCGAAGGGCGAGCCCAGCGTGCCGAGGCCGATCACGCGGAACGCCGGAGCGTTGGCGTCCATGCCGGCGCCATCGAGGAAGAAGGCCGAACCGAGCACAGGCACTTCCGGGCGATCGCCCTGGTTGCAGGCGCGGTTGCCGAGCGTCACGCCGCAGCCACCAGCCTGCATCGTGACCGTCGAGGCGCCCGTGGGCACCGGCGCAGCCATCGTGATGTCCAAGAGGTAGTTGCCCGTGTCGTAACCGCTGACGACGATGTAGTAGGTCCCGGGCGTCGTGATTGCGTAGTTCAGGGTCGAGAACGCATTCGCCGGGTAATTCACGTCATCGTGGTAGGCGAGACGCGTCATCGACGCGTCGGCAATGTGCACGACGGTGTCCGTCATCGCCGGCGCGGGAATCGTGCCAGCGACGCTGGTCGACGCCGTGAGCATGCCGGCCACGGGCACGAAGATCTCGTAGAAGTCGTAGTCACCGACGCCCGTGAAGGACGTGCCGCCAACGGCCGCACTGAGGTTGCCGAGGGTCTCCGTGCCGAGCGCCGTGACCGTGGCCACGCCACTGCCGTACGCGGGCCGCGGATCGTTGTTCTCCGCGCCTTCGATGGCCGGCGTCAGTGGGCCGCTGAGGCCAACGTAGGTCCCGGGCGCCGCCGCAATGACGTCGATCGTGTAGGTGCCGACGCCGGCCGGATCAAACGTCTGGCTCGAACGAACGCGCAGGTAGTAGTCGCCAGCCGGGAGGTTGCCAGCGACGATGCGCGACAGCCAGTTCGTGACGCCACTGACGTCGTCATTGGTCGCCAGAACGGTCGTGCCGTCCGACGCGAGCAACGCGAGATCGCTGTCGTCGAGGGTGCCGACACGGCCCGGGCCAATCCAGAACCGCAGATCGCTCGCGGCGCTCAGCGTGACCTTGTAGAAGTCGAAGTCGCCGGCGACGTCAATGGCGCCGTAACCCTGCGAGCCGGACGCGAGCACGGTGGCCGTCAAGGCGTCGTTGTTGGGTTCGACTTCGAGGTTGCCCTGCGCGAGCAGGACGGGGGTGAAAAGTGGCAATGCTGCGAGCAGGTACTTGTGCATTTTCTTCCTTACAAAGGGGTGGTTTCCGAAGGGTATCACCGCCAGGACAAAAACCCGCGCTATCTTCATTGCGAACTCGTAGAAACCACATATCGCACGCGATCCCCATGTCGGCGTTCCGCAATAGCCAGGATCCCGCACGTCACCAGCATGGGGTGCCGCGCCCGCGACCGTGGTAACATCGCGCGGATGACTGGAGCTGCTGTGGTTCGTGAGGTCGCCGTTGGCAACGTGCGTTTTGGCGGTGGTCGTGGTTTTGCCCTGATCGCGGGCCCCTGCGTCATCGAGAGTCGTGAGCACAGCCTGCGCCACGCCGCTGCGTTGCAGCGTATCTGCGCTGCGGCCAACGTACCGTTCGTGTTCAAGAGCAGCTTTGACAAGGCCAACCGCACGTCCGGCGGCGCCTTCCGCGGCCTGGGCCTCGAAGAAGGCCTCGCGATCCTGGCCGAGGTGAAGCGCGATCTCGGTGTACCGGTGCTCACCGACGTGCACGACGCCACGCAATGTGCCCCCTGCGGGGAAGTGGTCGATTGCCTGCAGATCCCGGCCTTTCTGTGCCGGCAGACCGACCTGCTGCTCGCCGCCGCGGCGACCGGACGCGCCGTCAACGTAAAGAAGGGGCAGTTCATGGCCCCGGAGGACACGAAGAACGTGCTCGCCAAGGTCACCGGTGCGGGCAATCCCAACGCGATGATCACCGAACGCGGCGTCACGTTCGGCTACCGCACGCTCGTCGTCGACTTCACGGGCTTCCCGACCATGCGCTCGTTTGGCCAACCGCTCGTGTTCGATGCCACGCACGCCGTGCAGCGCCCTGGCGGCGAAGGTACGAAGACGGGTGGCGATCGCACCAAGGTGCCATTCCTCGCACGCAGCGCCGTCGCCTGCGGCATCGACGGCCTGTTCCTCGAAGTGCACGAAGACCCCGACCACGCGCCCAGCGACGGCCCCAACATGCTGCGCCTCGAAGACCTGCCAAGACTGCTGCGCGACCTGTGCGCGATCCAGGACGCCCTGCGCGGCGACTGACCCATTCGCCAGCTGGCCCTCCCCCCCCAACTGGCGCCCCCGCCGTGAACCACCCGTGAGCCAGACCCCGGACACGCCAGCACCAGCAGGGCCGGCCCCGGATTGGGGGTCGCGGCTCGACTTCTATACGTTTGCCCCGGAGACGCTCGCGCAGGAGTTTCCCGAGTTCGAGATCGTGCGCGAGATCGGCAAGGGCTCGATGGGCATCGTCTACGAAGCCCGCCTGCGCAGCTCCGGCGAGCGCATCGCCCTCAAGGTGCTGCCACCAAGCCTCACGCTGACCGAACGGGCGCTGGCGCGCTTTCATCGCGAAGGCAGCATCATGGCGCGCATCCGCCACCGCGACATCGTGGGCTTCCTCAACCAGGGCAACAAAGGCCGCCTGCACTGGTTTGCGATGGAGTTCGTCGATGGTGTGACGCTGCAGGAACGGCTGCAGGTCGGCCCTCTGCCGGTCCGCCAGGCGGGTGAGATCGCCGCGCAGGGTGCGCGCGCGCTGCATTTCGCCCACGACCGCGGCATCGTGCACCGCGATGTGAAACCCGGCAATCTCATGCTGCGGCACGCCGACCCCGATGCCGCCGCCGATGCCCCACTGCGCGTTGCCATCACCGACTTCGGCCTCGCGCGGGAAACGGGCACCGGCTCGATGACCGAAAGTGGCGCCATCGTCGGCACACCGATGTTCATGGCGCCAGAGCAGGTGCTCGGTGGCAGTGCCCAGGCCAATACACTCTGCGACGTCTACAGCCTCGGCGCCACGCTCTACGCGCTCGTCACGGGCCAGCCGCCATTCGACGGGCCGACTGCGCAGGGTGTGCTGAAGGCCGTGCTCGAGCAGGATGCCGAACCGCCGAGCCGACTGCGGCGCGATCTGCCCGTCGCGGTCGATGCGATCGTGCAGAAGGCGATGCACCGCGAGCCCGCGCAGCGGTACGGCTCGGCCCAGGAACTCGCCGAGGACCTCGAACGCTTCCTGCGCGGAGAACGTGTACACGCGCGGCTGCCGGGGCTGTTCGCCCGCACGGTGCGCTACTGTGCGCGGCGCCCCGTCCCCACGCTGCTCACCGCCCTCGTGCTGCTGGTGCTGCTGGGTGGCCTGTTGTTCCAGCAGGAACGCCGGCGCAGCGCCATCGAACAGGACCTCGCCGAGGCGGAGCGATTGCTCGCCACCGCCGCTACCGCGCGCGATGAACAAGATCGCCCCCGATCCGCCGACAGCGTGCGCGAACTGCTGCTGCAGGCCGTAGCGACGACTTCCGAGGCCATTCGCCGCGATGACCACTTCGCCGTGGCGTGGTTCGTGCGCGCCAAGGCCCACCACCGGCTGCAGCAATACAGCGAAGCCATCTTCGACCTCGACACCGCCGAACGCCTGTTTGGCTCGGCAAACCCGGAGATCCTGCACTTCCGCATCGACGCGCTGCGGCAGCAGGGTGATCGCACGTCGATGCGACGCCTGCAGCAGGACCTCACGAGCCTCTTGCGCATCGACCCGAGCGCCCACACGCGCGCGCTCGTCGCCGAGTACCTGCTCGACCTCGCCGACCAGGCTACCGGCACCGAACGCAGCGAAGCGCTGGCCCGCGCGCGCGAAGTGCTCGCCGCCGTCGGCGATGAGGACCCGCGCGCTACCGTCGCGCGCGCCCGCATTCTCGAACTTGAAGGGGCGACCGAGCCGGCGCTCGCCGCGATGCGCAACGCGCGTTCGCGCCACGAAGGCAACCTCTACGTGCACCTGCAGGCCGCGGCGATGTTTGACCGCAACGGCCTCTACGACGAAGGCGCGCGCGAACACGAGATGATGCGCCTGCTGCAGCCCGGCGCGCAGAAACCCACGAAACCGACCCCCGTCGACCTCGATGGTTTCGGCAAGTTCCTCGGCGACGTCGACCGGCTCATGCAGGCGATCGACCCACCCGCGCCACCCACCCCGCTCGCTCCCGCGAACGAACCGCGCAAGAACTGAGATGGTGCGGCTCGTCGTCGTGATGGGGGTTGCGGGTTCTGGCAAGACCACGGTCGGCCGGGCACTCGCGATGGCCCTGCAGGTGCCGTTCTGCGACGCGGACGACCTGCATCCACCGGCGAACACCGCGCGCATGCAGCAGGGCCTGCCGCTCGACGATGCGCATCGTTGGCCCTGGCTCGCCGCCGTGCACGACCGCTTGGCGACCGCAGCCCAGCACCGCGAAGGACTCGTCATGGCCTGCTCGGCGCTGAAGGCCAGCTACCGGCAGCGCCTCGCCGCCGACCTCCCGGCATTGGCCTTCGTACACCTGCAGGCGCCGCGCGCAGTGCTCGAAAACCGCCTCGCGAACCGCCGCGGACACTTCTTTCCGGCGACGCTGCTCGATAGCCAGCTCGCGACCCTGGAGCCCCTGTCCGCGGCGGAGGGGTTTGCCGTCGACGCCACTCTGGAAGTCGAACCGCTGGTGGCCGCGATCCGACTCGGCTTGCACAACCGCGCCCGCTGAACTTCGGTTCGACTCTGGTTTGCGGACAACCTTCATCTGGGATTCGCACACTCCTGGCCTCCGTCCTGCATCGTGGCGCCACTCGCTTTCCTCGATGCCCACGACCACGCCCGATCTCTGGTTGCTGCTCTGCACGGGTCTTGGCCTCGTCGCCATCGCGAGCCTGGTCCGATTCCGCGGGTCAAAATGGCGCCTTCGACCCCGCCCGCTCGCCAAAGCCACCGCCAGCCAGCAGTGACCCCTTCGGCCTGGCGCAACCACCGCCAGGCGGCGGGCCAGGAACGGAAAGGCCCACATTTCCCCAAGCTTGCCAGCAGTCGCCGAAACGCCCCTGGCAAGGGCGAAATCTGGCCTGAGAAGGCCCGTCGGCAGCCTCCCACCCGCTTCTGAGGGGCCAGAGTTCCGGTTGACCCCCGTGCGCAGGTTACTATTCGGTCGGCAGCAGTCCCCCCGGATTGGTGCTCCCCCTAGTCATGCGCCCACGCGACCTCCTCATCCTGTTTGGCACGCTCGGCCTCGGTGCGAGCCTCGGCCTCGTGCTGATGGGCTCGGACACCCTGGCCCTCGAACTGCCTCCTCCCGGCGGTAACGAACGCCTCGCGCCGGTCGCCGCCGAGGCCACCCCCAACGTGCCCGTCGAGGCCACCGTCCCCGAGGACGACAGCGCCCCCGTCGAAGCGTTCGTGCGGCGCAGTGACCGTCCCGAGGCAGGCGATCGCGTGGACACAACGGGCTGGACCTCGGGCATCGTTCGCGGCGACGTGGAGATCGCGGTTTCCTGTCTCGACCAGATCGAGAGGATCACCGTCGTCGTGGAAGAACTGCGCAGCCCGCTGGCCCCGGACGGACGGCCCTTCCAGCGTCCAAAGATCATCATGCAGGAGGTCGAACTCGGGATTGGCACGCCGACCTTCGAGGTAAAGGACATCCCGTTCTCCGAGTATCCCTACACGGTGAGCCTCTACGTGCCTGGCCTGAATGGCGGCAGCCGCACGATCACGATCGACGAGAAGACGAAGTTGCGCGAGGACCTCGTGCTGAGGATCACGCCGGGATCCCCGTTCTCCGTGTTGCTGCGCGACCAGGACCGCACCCCCTACGCGGGCGTCGACGTGCGCCTGATCCCGGTGGGCAATCCGCCAGGTCGCCCCCCGCTGCAGGCCACGACGAACAACTTCGGCTCGGCGCTCTTCGAACAGGTGCTATCCGGGGATTACCAGGTCGTCACTGGCCAGAAGGGTCTACCGCTCGCGACTCCAGAGGTCATCAACGTGCAGCCGGGCGCGACCATGACCAGGTTGGGCAACACGGTCCAGGCCCAGTGTTATTCAATGACCATCGAACGCGGCCAGGCACTTGAGGTCTTCGCGCTGTGTGGCGGGTATCGGGTCGCCGACGTGAAGGTCCACCTGCAAGCGACCGACCGCCTCAAACTCACGCAGCTGGAAGCGGTGACCGACTACAACGGCCGCGCCGAGTTCCCGCATCTGACGCCGGGCGTCTGGCAGATCGATTTCATCAAGGATGACTTCCAGCGCGCGACGCGCCAGATCACGATCAAGGACGGCCAGCCGCCGGTGCCCGTCGAAGGCAAACTGGTCCGCCTGCGCTGAGCGCGACGGCAATTCGCCAGGGTTGGCGGGCCGCGCAAGGACAGGACTTCGCACGAGCGACTGCCTTCGTCCTTCCGGACGCCGCCTCGCCCCGTTAGATTCGCGCTACTGTCATGGGACAACCGATCGTTGATCTGGCGAGCCTCGACCTCAGCCGCTCCGTCATTCCAGAGGAAGAGCTGCGCGCGATCCTGCCGCACCGGGACCACTTCCAGCTGCTCGACGGCATCTGCCACTTCGACCCCGAACGCAAACTTGCGGTCGGCTACAAGGATTGGCCCAAGGACGCCTGGTGGGCCAGCGGCCACGTTCCCGGCATGCCGCTGATGCCAGGCGTGCTCATGATCGAAGGCGCCGCCCAGGTCGCGTCGTTCTTGATCAAGAAGACGAGCACGTGGGAGATCGACCGTTTCGTCGGCCTCGCCGGGCTCAACGAAGTGCGTTTCCGCGGTTCGATCGTGCCGCCCGCGCGCGTCTACTTCGTGAGCGGCAATGCGCAGATCTCGGGCCGCCGCCTCGCGCGTATGCCCGCCCAGGTCTTCAGCAACGGGCAGATGACCATGGAGATGGAACTGCTCGGCGTGATGCTGTGACAGGCGGGGCGGCAGCTTGATCGAACGGTCCTTGTTCCACGAGCCGCCACGGCCCGACGAAGCGGTGGACCTGAAGCCGGAACAACCCGGGTTGGCAGCCCTGCCGCGCTGGTTCTGGCTCCTACCGGCGCTCGCGATCGCCGCCTGGTGGCCGATCGCCCCCTACTGGCAAAGCGACGATTTCCTCGCCCTGCACTACGCGCAGCACCTGCCCAACGCGCTCGCCGACTTTGTCGGGCCGCAGTACGCAGCGACCGATATCTGGCTCTTCTACCGGCCGCTCATCACCCTGAGTTTCTGGCTGGACCAGCAGCTCGGCGGCAGCGATCCGTTCGTATCGCACCTGAGCAATGTGCTCGCGCATGGTTGCAGCGCGCTGCTCGCGGGCCTCTTGTGGCGGCGTTTCCTGCCCACGGGGCAGGCTTTTGCGGCGGGCCTCGTCTGGGCGCTGCTGCCGAGCCATGTGGGATCGCTGGCGTGGGCCGTCGGCCGCGTCGACAGCCATACGACCGTGTGGTGCCTGCTCGCGCTGCTGCTCTGCGTGCGGCAGGTCGAACGCCGGCGCGAAGGTCTCACCGCGGCCCGGACCCCGATGCTGCTCGCCACGGCGGCGGCGTTGTGCAGCAAGGAACTCGCGTTCGTGGTGCCGCCGCTCGCTTCGCTGCTCGCGTTCCTGCTCGCCCACCAAGGTCCGCTGCGCACACGCCTCGCCTTCGCCGCCCGCACCACGCTGCCGCTGTGGCTCCTGTTCGCGGCCTACTTCGGCCTTCGCTACGCGGCGCTCGGCCGCTTCGGTGGCTACCTCGATGCCACGTACGAAGCGTGGCCGATGATGAAGGGACTGGCGACGATCACCGCCAACCTGCTCGTGCCGATGCGCTGGATCGGCGGCGAACTCGCGATCGCACAGTTCGGTGGTTCGGCGCTCGTCTGGACCTGGGTTGCGGCAGTACCCGGACTTCTCGCCGCAGTCCTGTGGCTGCGCCGCCCACGCGCGTTCGGCTCCGCGCTCTTGCTCTTCCTCGTTGCCTGCGCACCGATGGCCGCATTCTTCGCGGATCCCGGCAACGTGCACAGCCTGCGCTACTTCTACCTGCCATCGATCGTGCTCGCGGGGCTCGTGGCCGGCGGCGGGCGCATCGTCACGGGCCTGACGCTGCTCGGCTTGTTGGCGCCGTTCGTGGCCATGCGCCAAACGCAGTTCACCGCCGACCGCGAATCGGCGGCCATGCACAAGGCCATGCTGCGCGAAGCTGCGGAGGGCGCCGCGTCACCGATGTTCGTCGCCGGATTGCCACACGGCAACGCCACGGGCTCCGTCGTACAACTGCACTTTGGCGTCGATCGCCTGCTCGAACCGCCGTTCGGCCCCGGCAGCACCAGACTCTACGCGCTGCGCCCGCTCGCCGAAGTGCCCGGCGTGATCCGGCTGGCACCGCCGGGCGACGTGCCGTTTGCATTGCCGCAGGGATCGACGTGGTTCTTCGCGGATGCAACCGCGCTGGGCCGGGCCACCGAAGCGTCCCCGCGCCCACCGGACCTCACGATCACGGGCGACGTCTCGGACGCTGGCGTGGTCGACCTCTCGACCCAACGCCTCTTCGAGTTCACAGCCCGCTCGACGCAACTGTTTGCGGATCGGGCCCCGAGCTTCGGCCTGCGCACCCCCGGCGTGAAGCCCGAGGGTTATCGCGTGACGATCTTCACGGCAAACGGCTACCTGAGCTGCCTCTGTTTCGACTACGACCTCGCGGGCCCGAACGACGGCTGGATCGACATGCTGCGTTTCCTCGCCGAGGACAAGCGCAGTCGACAACCGGCGATCACGGCCCTGGTCGGCGCGGCCTGGGCCGGTGAGGGCCTCACGGTGCCGACCACGATCGATCGCGATCCGGAGTTCCCCGTGCTCCTCGAAGCAGGCAGCCTGGACCGTACACGCGGCACCTTTACCACCACGCATCGCGCCCGCCGGCTGCTCACGTTCCGGTTCGACCGGGGGTATGCCGGCTGGGTGCGCGCCGTGCAGGGTCGTTAGTTGATGGGTCGTTAGTTGATGGGTCGTTAGTGGCTGGGTCGTTAGTGGATGGGTCCCCAGTGATTGGGGCACGAGTCCGCGGGGCGCCGCGAACCGGTGAGCACCGAGCCCGGCGTTTGTCCCAACCTGGGATCCTGACGCTCCCATGCCAACGACGACAGGATCCTTTGTAAGCGAAGGGAGCAATCGCTGCGCGCAGAGGCTAGGCTCTTTCAACCTTCCGGATGGACAGTCACGCCAAGTCTGAGTTCCGCAGCGCCATGGCCTGCGTAACGGGCTCGTTTGCCGTTCGAGGGGGATCGAACAATGTGCGCAATTGCCAAGGGAACACGGCAGTTGAGGCGGCCGACAACCGTTCCGACGGCAACCACGCCAACGGCGACGACCTTATCCGAGATCTGATGTTGACCCCGAATCACGACCCGTTGCCGCAATCACCAGACGGCGCAGCCCATCCGAGGAGATGCGATCGGTGACTGCCGAGCCCGAACCCTACGACATCTCGGTCGTCGTCGCCTGCTACCAGGAAGAAGGCCACCTGGTCGACTCCGTGCAGAAACTCTGCGCCACGCTGGACACCATGGGGCGCAGCTATGAACTCCTCTTCGTCGAAGACAAGAGCCGCGACCGCACCGCCCAGATCATTGCCGAGATCGTCCAAGGCAAGCCCAACATGCGCGCGGTCTACCACGAGAAGAACGTCGGGCGCGGCGGCACGGTGACCGAAGGCTTCACGCTGGCCACGGGTCGCATCGTTGGCTTCCTCGATATCGACCTCGAAGTGCACTGCCGCTACCTGCCCGCCGTGATCGCGGCGATCGACACCGGGGCCGACGGCGCCACCGCGTTCCGCGAGTACACGGTCGGTTGGCGCCCCACCAGCATCCTGCGCCACATCCTCAGCCGAGGGTATCGCATGCTGTTCCGCATGCTGTTCTCGGTGCCGTTCCGCGATCCGGAGACGGGCTTCAAGTTCTTCCGGCGCGAGAAGATCCTGCCGGTGGCGCTGCAGACGCGCGACAAGGCGTGGTTCTGGGACAG
>JADZDL010000040.1 GCA_020851075.1 Planctomycetota bacterium
ACCTGCCGCACTCCCTGCGCCGCGTCATCGACGACGACCGCCAACTGGTAGGCCGGGCCACCATCGCGCTTCTGCACGACGAAGTCGCCCGCGATGCGCCCCGCCTGCGCACCCGCAAAACCATCCAGAAACGGCACCGCGTTGCCATGGACGGCAAACCGCAGCGCCGCCGGGCGCCCGCTGGTCCGTTCGGCCTCCGCCAACGACGTGAATCGACCGCGGCACGTGCCCGGATAGATGGGCCCATCGTCCCCCGCTTCGTGGGGCGCAGAGGCAGCTTCTTCGATCTCCTTGCGCGAACACACGCAGGGATACGCCCGGCCCTCGGCGACCAGCCGTTCGGCGGCCGCCCGATAGAGCGCGAGCCGCTCCCCCTGCACGACCGGCTCGCCATCCCAGAGCAGGCCAAGCCAGCGCAGGTCCTCAAGTGTTTGCGCAATCGCGCCGGACTTCACACGAGGACCATCGATGTCCTCGATGCGCAGCAGTAGAGTGCCACCGCGCGACCGGATCGACAGCCACGCCAACAGGAACGTGCGTGCGTTGCCGAGGTGCAGGGCACCCGTCGGACTCGGCGCCAGCCTACCCACGCAGTTCGTCTCGGATGCAATCGCCATCGCAAGGGCTCGTTCTACGCGTCGACGCCAAAGTGTGCCACGTCGAGGTCGACGGCCAGACTCTACAACTGCCGCTGGCCGGCAAGTTGTTTGAAACCAAGACCCACGAGAAGCGCCCGCTCGCCGTCGGCGATCGTGTCGTGCTCGACCCGACCGGCAAGGCCATCGACGCGATCCTGCCGCGCACGTCCCAACTGCATCGCCGCGCTGCCACCGAAGGCGAAGAGCGGGCCCAGGTGCTCGCCGCCAACGTCTCCCTCGTCTTCGCGGTCGCCAGCGTGACCGAGCCGCCCTTCCAGCCCGAACTCGTCGACGGCCTGCTGGCCGCCGCGGCGCGCGAGAAGATCCCAGCCGCGCTCGTGCTGACCAAGTGCGACCTCGATCCCGCCGCCGCCGCCAAGTGGGCCGCCGTCTACCAGGCGAGCGGCGTGCGCATCCTCGCCGTCAGCACGGCGCCCGGCCACCGCACCGAGGACACCCTGGCCGAGGTCGGCAAACTGCTGCACGAGAACCGTTCGGTGCTCTGCGGCCTCAGCGGCGCAGGCAAGTCGACGCTGCTGAACGCGGTCGTGCCCGGCGTGCAACTGCGCACGGGTGCTTTGAACCACATCCGTCAGGGGCGCCACACGACCACGCATACCGAACTGATCCCGCTGCCGGGTGGTGGCCACGTGCTCGACACGCCGGGCGTACGCAACTTCCACCTGTTCTGCGTCGGCACACAGGAACTGCAGTTCCTGTTTCCCGAGATCGCCGCCTTGCTGCCAAACTGCGAATACCGCAGCTGCCTGCACGAGGACGAAGCAAACTGCGCGGTGCGGCCGGCGGTGCAGAAGGGCGTGATCCCGGTCAGTCGCTACCGCTCCTACCAGACGATGCTCGCACACGCTCACGAAGCCGAGCGCCCCCCCGGCAAGTCCGGCAAGCCCCAGCCGCGCGGCGGCGGGCGCTGGCGGCCGCGGCGCTGAGTTCGGCAGCCGCGAACGCTCAGGCCTTCTTGGCCGTGCGGCGCGCGCGCAACGCGGCGATCACGGCGCCGGCCATGCCGCCGCCAAACGCCATCAGCGCCGCCGCGAGCACGGTCCACGATTCACCCTCGCCGCCGCGCAAGCGTGCGAAGAAGTCCGCGAGGATCTCCGGGCTGACCTCGCTGCCCGCATACTGCGCGCGCCACTGCGCTTCGTGTTCGGGCAGGACCTTGAACCCGCGCAGCAAGGTCACGATCGCCAACAGGATCGCGCCGCTGCCAACCGCGATGAACGACACGGCAAAGCCCGAACTGAGCGAAGGCTCCGGGTCGCGGCGCATCGCCAACCAACCCGGCAACACGCCGCAGAACAGGCCCGTGATGCCAAACGAGCCGCAGACGGCGACCCAGAGCACGTTCTCCCACAACACGGGCACGTGCAGCACCACCGTCATGATGGCGCCGAGCGCGATCGGCCATCGCCACGACGGCAGTGCGGGATCCTCGGCAGGGGCGGGCTTCATGGCTGGAACACCAGATACTTGTAGTACCACGCCGCGAGCATCAGCAGCAACCCGCCGAACAGGATCGGGGCGAACTTCACGCGCACCAGCAGATCCGCAAACGACCGGCGGAACAACAGGCAATAGAGGCCATGCAGGCCGAGCAGGAACCCGACGATGGCCACCGCGGCGCCAAACGGCTGGGTCACGAAACCCAAGATCCACTTGCCGTGTACAACGAGGCACGCCGCCGTCGTACACCCACAGGTCGGGCACGGCACGCCATAGAGGCGCGGCCAGCTGCACGGCTGCATGCCGAACTGCACGTGCGTGTCATAACCCTTCGTCGAGGGGTCCGTGCGCCACAGACCGACCACACAAACGATCGTGATCACAACGAACAGCAGCGCCACCGCTCGATCCGCCCACGGCGCCACCGGCCCTTGGGCAAGTGGGATCGTAAACGGGGTACGTGGCGAGGGCCCGGATCGGGTCATGAACTGCGGATGGCGCGAAACTCAGCTGAAGTCGTAGACGTACGCCATTCGGTCCTTGCGGACAATCGCGTAGTCGAGTCCCTTCAGCAGCGCCAGCTCCGAGTTGCCGAGATCGAGCCCGCGCACGACCGGCTTCTGCATGATGAAGTACTTGCGGCCCGTCATCGGCTGCGACTCATAGGCGCCCGCTTCGATCTGACCCGCCAGCTCGAACTGCGTAGCGCCATTGTAGAACGCGCGAATGCGCGTGGTCTTCTGGCTGCTGCCGGCCAGCCGGCGCAGGGATTCGTCACCCGCGATCTCGACGAGTTCGTGCGCGAGGATCACCTCGTTGACGTTGACCATGACCATCGGCGTGCGGATCACTTCGTTGGTCCGCAGCGACACCATCGTCGCATCGTGCACGGGCAGGAACGTGCGCTGGAAGTCCTCGAGCAGGTTGGTCAGTCGTTTGCTCTTGTTGGGCAGCCGTCCCTTGATGAGGAACACGTCCGTCAAGAACACGTCCTCGACGAATACGGGCGCAGTCGAGGAGCTGTTCGGTTCTGGCTGATTCATGGTCGGTCCAAGCGCGCAGCGGCGGTCACGAGCTCGCGGACCTGCCCAGCAAGGTAGAACGAACCCGCGACGAGACGAGGACCGGGCCCGCGCCGCAAGGCCGCGAGGGCGTGCTCGACATCGGTCGCGACTTCGCTCGCAACCCCGAGCGAGGCCGCAAACGCGGCGATCGCAGCGGGGTCCTCGCTGGCCGTACCCGAGATTTCGGTGACAACGAACCTATCGGCAATCGGCAGCAGCGCACTCAAACCTTCGCGCCAACGCTTGCCGGTGGCCGAGCCGAACAACACCGCACAGCGCCGCAAAGGCCACCGGCGGGCCAATTCGGCAGCAACCAGGGCCAACGACTGTTCGGTGTGCGCCCCATCGAGCACGAGCACCTCGCCATCCGCCTCACGCAGGATCTCGAACCGGCACGGCAACGTTGGCCGCGGGGCCGGATCGAGCTGCAGCGGCAGGTCTGGCATCAGCCGCGCCAGCGTCGCCACCGCCAGGGCCAGCGCCGGCATCTCGAATGCGCGGGCGCCCGGCAAGTACACGGGCAGTTCGCGGCCATCGGGCAACCACAGCGTGCTGCGGCACCCTTCGTCCGACCACAACATCGGGCGCCAGCCAAACTGCTCCCCGAGCACGAACAACGGCGCCCCCACCTGCTCGGCATGCGCGCGCACGACGGCCAACGCTTCGCCGGTCGTGCCCGTAAAGCCGATGCCGCCCGCCCGGATCACGGGTGCCTTCTCCGCCGCGATCGCGCCGATCGTGTCACCCAGCACATCGGTGTGCTCGAGTTCGATCATGGTCACGATGCCCGCATCCACCGGCAACGCCGTCGTCGCATCATGCCGACCACCGAGGCCGACTTCGTAGATCGCCAGATCGACGCGGCGCTCGGCAAACCAGTTGGCCGCACACAGCGTCATTGCCTCGAAGAACGTCAGCGCACGTTCGCCCGTGGGCACGGCCAGCACACGCCGCAACAGCCGGTCGAGCGTCGCCAGATCGACCTGCTGGTCGCCACAGCGAATGCGTTCGAGCAGCGTCGTCGTATGCGGCGACGTATAGACGCCAGCCACACCCTGCCCAGCCTGCACGAGCCCCGCGAGGAAGGCACACGTCGTGCCTTTGCCCTTGCTCCCCCCCACCTGCACGGCCGGCCGTGGCGCCGCCGGCAGGTCCAGACGCGCCAACTGCAGCCGCATGGTCGCCAGATCCCACAGGCGCTTGTCGGGGCGCGTGCGTTCGTAGTTGACCAGCAGGTCGAGCAGCGGGGCAAGAGTGAGGGCGGCGTGGTCCACGGCGGAGTGGCGCTTCTGGTCGGGAATTGCGACCGCCCCCTGGGCGATCCGGGTCCGACCCGTAACACTACCGGCCCCCGAGTCCGAGAGGTATCGCATGCAATCCCGTTCGCTGACCGCCGCCATCCTGCTCTGCGCCACCCTGCTGCCCGCCCAGAATCCGGACCGGCCCAACGGCGGCCGCCAACGTCGCGAGCCACCGCCCCCACCCGCGGCGCTCGTCAACTTCACGCACCAGGAAAGTAAGTTCCAGAGCGAAGCCGTGGGCAAGGACATGGCCTACGGCATCTACCTGCCAAAGGGCTACGACGACGAAGCCAACAAGGACACCAAGTGGCCGCTCGTGGTCTGGTTGCATGGCATGTGGGAAGACCACCAGCGCTTCCACAACCGCGGCGGCGCGCCCGTGCTCGACAAAGCAGTCACCGAAGGCCTGCTGCCACCGTGCGTGTTCGTGCTCGCGAACGCGGACCGCGTCTCGATGTACATCAACGCGGGCGAGAAGAAGAACTACCAGGACCTCGTGCAGAAGGACCTGATCACCTTCCTCGAGAAGACCTACCGCATCACCGACGACCGCAACCAGCGCGCGCTGATGGGCATCAGCATGGGCGGCATGGCCGCGCTGCGCATCGGCTTTACGCACCCGCAGCTGTTCGGCACGGTCGCCGTGCACAGTTCGGCGGTGTTCCCCGCGGATCCAAAGCAACTGCCGCCGCAACTCGTGAAGCGCGCTTCGCAGTTCGGCCTCGATGACGTGTTCGGCAACCCGATCGACGAGAAGTTGTGGCGCGAGACCAACCCGCTGGGCCTCGCCGAAGCGCTCGACCCGAAGGCCCTCGACGGCCTGCGCCTCTACTTCGACGCCGGCACCGAGGACCGCTACGAGTTCGGCAAGACCAACGCGATGCTCGACGCGGTGCTGACCAAGAAGAAGGTCGCGCACACGTGGGAACTCGTGCAGGGCGGCGGCCACGCGTGGGGTTCGGGCTTCAAGGAAGAGTCCCTGCTGTCGTCGCTGAAGTTCGTCGGCGATGGGTTCCGCGCCGCGGCGGCACGCGGTTCGGCGCTGCAGGGGTTGCTTGGTGGCAAGGAGAAAGACGGCGAGGGCAAGGAGCCTGCGCCTTTGCCGAAGGCTCCCGGCGAGAAGCACTGATCGAAGCGATGCTCGACCTGCCCGAGCATCCGCTCCGGCCTTGGCGCCCTCGACCCCAGAACTACGTTCTCAGCTGAATGCGCGTCTGTGGCTGGAGGGGCACGAGGACGTTCGCGTAGGCGCGTACCACGCGGTCGTACAGGTCCGGCACTTTAGGAGCCTTCACACTGACGACGAACGCATATGGAATCGGTCGCGGGTCTGCCGCCTTCATTCCGCTTTCGCGGTGGTGGTAGTAGATGTCGAAGCAGGGCTCCGACAACGACGTTGCCCGCAAGGTCGCCTCGTGGTGGAGGCACGGCTCCCACTTGTGCCCATCCTCTCGGAGCACCGTCTCTGGCTCGCCGTACAGCAGCGTCGCAGAAAAAAATGAACGCGTCTTGGCATGCAAAGACCGCTTGCCGTGGCGCGGCTTGGGGTACTTACCGCTGTGCGGACGGAACGCGACCTCTAGGCCGCTTCGGGTGTATGCGCCCGGGTGCTCGGGATCCACTTCGGGCGCGATCACCAGTGTGGCCGACAGCATGATGTCGCCGAGCAGGTGGACGTTGCTGATCGGGATAGGGGCCCGCAGGTGCTCTCCAACTGGGAGTTCGCCTTGAAACACAACAAGCGCCTCATCGTCGTCACATGTGACCAACTGCAACGGATCGGACTCGAAGCGCCCCCAGCCGACTTGCTTCCAGTCGTCGCCAACTTCGCTCTGCGCGCGGTGAACAAGGAGCGAGCGCACAGCGAGTGGCGCCAAACGCGTTCCCAACTGCGCCACGATCGAGGCCGCCGATCGCAGCGCGAACGGTGCCGCGAAGCTCGTGCCCTCCATCGCACCGCCGCGAAGCTGTGGAGTCAGGACGCCGAAAGGCTCGTGTGACGAGCCGCCGAAAGCGAGACCATCGGGCTTGACAACGCCCGGGCACCGACCTGGCCCTATACAGCTGTAGGCCGCGCGCTGCCAAACGGATCCGCGTCGGTCAGCGGCGCCTACGGACAGGACGTTTACTCCGTCGGCAGGCGGCTGAACTCGATTCAGACCAGTCGCGGCATCGAGCTCCCCGTCGTTGCCCGCAGCGACGGTTGCGACACATCGTCCATGCGCGAAGCGCTTGTCGAGCGCAGCGGTCCAGAGGGTCACCTCATCGTCGTCCACTGCAAGGGCCGGCCCCAGACTGATGTTGACGAACGAGTAGAGGCCCAAGTTCTTGTCGAGGTGGCTGACGATGCGGTCGAGCACGTCGAAGTACTCGGGGTCGCTCGGCGAGCCCGTCTTATCGTCGAGCACGCGAACGTGGTCGACTGGGCAGAGCGGTGCGCTGGGGGCCTGGCCAGCTTGGAGTGGCCCAAATAGAAACGCCGTCGTTACCCCGAGGCCATGCTCCTCAAATGCAGGCACAGGCAGGCTGAGTCCGGCAGGCTCGACGAGCGTTGCCCACGACGCCAGGGCGGCCCGGGCCAATACAGGGAGTCCCCCGTCAAAGATCGCGGCGCGGTTGACTGCATCGACGGGCGCATCCGTCGGCAGGTTCACGTCGAAGCCAGCAGCACCTCGGAGGAGGTTGGGACGGAAGGGGCGCAGCGTAGGCATTCCTCTGGCAACGCGAACGAACGAGAAGCGCGCGACATCCACGGCGTACCGCGGATCCACGCGCACAGGCAGAAAAGTCAGCCCTTGAACGTCGCGACGACGCGCGATGAGGGGCTCCGCTCGGTGAGCCTGCGCGTACCTGATGAAGTCGAGCACGACGTCATCGGCTCCCGAATTGTGCAGAACAACCTCAAGCAACACCCCCTCCGTGCCATCTGGAATGCCGCGAAGCTTCGACATCGCGTCGAATGCCGCGAGATCCTCGATGTGACTGAGGTCGGCTGCTCCCCTGGTCTTCCCCGTCCACCCTTGCACCGAAGCCGCCCACCGGTGAAACGCGGACTTCGCGCCGGCCACGAAGATGTCCTCTGTTACCGCTTCCTCGCCGTGCTTCTCCACGCCCCATCGATCCGGCCGAACAGTTCGAGAACGGCTCCCAACCGCGCGCAAACCAACGGCGGTGAACAGCTCGCTCGGGTAGTCACTCTTCGACAGGAAGCGAGGGTGCAGGGTGACGATGGCGACTGCCTCCCCGCGCGGACACGCGTCATCAGGTAGGTTCGCGATCTGCGCTTCAACGCGCGCTAGGCATTGAGCAATACGCGACTTCGCCGTGCTGAGATCGTAGGGCAGCTCCTTCGTGCCTCCGGCCTTCCGAATTGGCACCTCGGACGCCAAGCGCTCACCCTGGCCCAGCAAGAAGTTGTGTTCGCGTGCCATTACCTGCGCACCTCGTGACGAGTGACCGGTTTCTTGGTTCGCTTCCCGTGCGAGCTCCCAAGGTGCTTTCGGATCGTGTCTCGGGAGAGACCCGTGATGCTGGAAACGTCTCTCTGGGATTTCCCAGCCGCAGAAAGCGATGCGGCGATGCGAAGCTTGGAGGCGAGATCGGCGCCTTCAGACATATCTATGATGACGTCTTCGATCGCGTCACCGGTCGAATGCCCACACACAACAGCAGCTCGCCTCGCAGCGGTCACAACTCGAGCAACGTCGGCGAACGAGCGTCCCTGAAGCAGGGCCGCAAGGAGCTCGACCCGATCGCGCATCACCTCGTCGTCCCCGAGCAAACGATGGATCGTAGTTGCGACCTCGTCGACATTCGGAGGAGGGAACTGCACGACGCGGTCAAACCGACGCCACACAGCAGGATCGAGAAGCTCGGGGTGATTCGTCGCTGCGACGAGCACTCCAGCGGTAGGCCAGTCGTCAACCGCCTGCAGAAGCACCGTCACGAGACGCTTCAGTTCGCCAACTTCTGTGGTGTCATCCCGCCTCTTGGCGATGGCGTCAAACTCGTCGAGCAAGAGCACCGACGGCGCCCGTCGAGCGAAGTCGAGCACGACTCGAATGTTGTTGCCGGTGCGCCCGAGGAAGCTGCTCATCACCGCCGCGAGGTCGAGCGTCAGCAGCGGACGCCTCGTATGAACGGCGAGCCACCTTGCAGCCAGAGTTTTCCCAACGCCCGGCGGTCCAACGAAGAGCAGCGAACGGGTCGGCGCAATGCCGGCATCCGCGAGCTTGTCTTCCTGCTCCCGCTCCTCCACCACCGCATCGAGCTGTTCTCGAACAGCAGCCGGCCACGTGGGTTCCACCGGAAGATGCGGGTCAGGCTCCCTGCGAAGCAGTTCAAGGCGGCTATCGAAGTCCACCGGGAGAGGTTGCGACGCAGCGCGCGTGGGCCCCGCGAGAACCGCATCGAGGACAACCTGCACGACCGGGGCAAGGTCAGGGCGCCGTTGCGCAACCATCCTGAGCAAGCGCCGCGAGAGCGCTGCCACATCGGCCACTTTGCCATCAAAGGCCAGACGAACGAGGTGAACTGTATCTTTCTCGAAGTCACTCATGCTCGGCCTCGTGTCTTGCCAACGGATTCGCCTACATATCGCGAGTGGACTAATTCGTCAACACCAGATGCATACGTAGCCCACATCGATGGACAGTCCATGGAAAATAGCCGATAGCGACTGGACGACGTATGCGACACGCCTTCCACGTCTAGTCCACGCACCCGCTGCTCCACCAAAAAGCCACCACCTTCCCGGACCGTGAACCGCCCCGTCAACCACCGCGCCGGAGCCCGGCCGCACCGCCGTGTGACCAACCTCCGGCGCGAAGCGCCCAGGGCTGCTCCCCGCCCGCAGCGGGTCCGCCAACGGAGACCGCCAACGCTGTTCACCTACCTTGACGCGGTACATGCGGCACCATGAGCATCCTCAACTCTGCCCCGTTTCGCCGGGGAGCTCGAGTCTGCATCCACCGCCCCTAAGAGCTTTCGGCGCAGACGGCCCCTTCGTCATCGGCCTTGCCGTCCCGGCCCCGGCAAGAAGTCCGAAGGATGCGCCCTGGCCTGTGGGCGCAGGCCAACGACGCTGCACCACCGCCCCAGGCCTCGCTAACCGCCGGCTCTCACGGGGCGAGAACTGGGGCGAGGACCACCCGGAACCCGAAGTTGTAGAGCCGGACGTGCGGGACGAACCCGTTCCGGATCGCTGACCGGCAGTGGAATGAGTTGACGTTCCAGCTGCCGCCGCGGAGGACCCGGAGTGGGCCGCTACTAGAGCCAGAAACGAAGGGATCGACAACCGCTGCGGGTGGATAGCTCGCAGTCCCATCCCACACGTCGAGGCACCACTCCCACACGTTGCCATGCATGTCGAAGAGCCCCCACGCATTCGGCGTGTAGCTGCCGACCACCGTCGTGCTGCTGCTGCTGCAGGAGCTGTTCGAATGATGGCTATAGCCGAAGTTGGCCTGCCCGCAGACGAGGCTTTGGCCGTAGTGGAACTCCGTCGTCACTCCAGCGCGACAGCAGTATTCCCATTCGGCCTCGGTCGGTAGGCGGTACTGATACCCGGCCGGCAAGCGCCCGGCAGCGGACTCCAGCGCAGTCAGCGTCGCGCAATACGCGATCGCGTCGTTCCAGGTCACCATCTCAACGGGCTGGTTGGCGCTATTTGGGTAGGAAACCCCGTAGAAGTAGGAAGGGTTCACGCCCATCACCGCCTGATACTCTGCCTGCGTAACCTCGTAACTGCCCATCCAGAACGGACGGCTGATCGTGACCTGATGCACGGGCTGCGATGCAGCTTGGTTGAAGTACGGGGCCACTCCGAGGGGTACCGCCGACCCCATGAAGAACGAGCCCGGCGCGATCGGCACCATGTTCGCAACCGGCAGCGGTGGCGAGCTCACAACGATCTCCAGATCATCGTCCGCGAGCGTCAGCACGTTCGCACCCGACAGGTCGACACCCTGCAGGTCCCACGCGTAGCCGACGATCAACGGATCGTTTGGGATCGGCAACTGCAAGTCCGGCGTCGCACCACTGCTCAGGAGAACACCCGACACCACCGAAACCGCGGTCGCCAGATCGACCCGCACGAGCCCGTTCACCGTGAGTCCGGGCACCGAAAGTGGCACCGCGCCGGCGAACGGCTGTGACCACACCATCATGTAGAGATTGCCCGCCGCAGCGACCGGGTGCTGCATTGCGAACCGTGCGGTCTGCCCGATCACCGCCGGAGCGTTCACGCGCATCGTGCGGCCGGATTGGGCAGCGGCCGTCCCGGCGAGGGTTAGGGCACAGAGAGACAGCAGGGTCTGTTGTGACATAGACGCGCTTGGGTGGTTTGGGTGTTGTGCCCGGCGACGCAGTCGTTCCGCGGCCGCAAAGCGACCCCTGAGCACGTCCTATTCTCGCGAGAACTGGAGGTCACAATCAGCGAGCAGGCGAGGCACCGAGGGCTTCTCCGTTCCATGGCACCGCCCCCACGCCGCGCCGAAGGCCTCTGGCGAGACGCACGGGGACAAACGCCGCACCGGAACAGCCCGGAAGAAGCTGAGAAATCTGCCTCACCACGACGGAACCTGAGCCGATGAACCCCACTAGATGGGGGTAAGTCCTTCCGCCTACCGACTCTGGGTCGATAGGCACCCGTCTTTGGAACTCGCCAAGAGGCACAAGAGGCAATCGGGGAGCTCAGCCATGTTCAGTCTCGAACACCGCGTGCGAGTCTTCGTGTTCCAGGTGCTCAACCACCGCGTCGAGTACCTGCTGCTGCGCCAGAAGCCGCGCGAAGAGTGGCCGCTCGGGCCCGTCGTCGGCGCCGTGGCGCCCGGGGACCAGCTCGTGCACGCCATCCGCCGCCAGGTGCAGGCCGAGACCGGGCTGCGCCGGCCCGTGCACCTCATGCAGCTGCTGCAGCCGCAGAAGGAGCTGTTCGGCGACCTCGGCTTCTGCGAATGGGCCTACGCCTGGCAGGCCGGCACCCCGAGTGAACCCGTAACGGATTTGCACCCGGGCCCAATGGTCGGGGAGGTGCAATGGCTCGGTTTCGAGGCTGCATTCCAGGAATTGGAGATCCCGACCGATCGCGACGCGCTGGTGCGCCTGCAGCTCGCACTGCAATAATTGGCAGCACTTTCGGCCCTGCTGTCGTATATGCGAACTTGTGCGGCGGCGACCACCACGTCCCGAACGCGCGCGCGCCCCCTCGAACTGCCCCCTCATGAGCGACGATCCGAAGAAGTCTGCGTCTGGTGACCCCCTTGTCGATGGCCGTCTGCCGAGCTCCACGATGCGCAGCTACGCGCTGCTGACGCCGGACCTGAAGCAGCTCTACATGGGCTTCTACAAGGCCACCTACGGCAAGTCGAAGATCGACCTGAAGACCAAGGAGTTCATCGCCATTGCCGCGGCGCTGACCAGCGGTTGCAAAGGCTGCCTCGAAGGCCACCTGAAGAAGGCCAAGCGCGAGGGCGCCACGTCCGACGAGATTGCCGAGGTCATCGCCATCACGCTGGGCGTGAATGCGGCCACGATCGTCGACCGTTCGGATATCGCCAACTACCACCTGGGCGGCCTGTTCGAGCGCCCCGAAGGCAGCTGAGAGCCTGAGAGAAATCATCATACAGGCTCTCAGATTGCCCATGGTGGCCGCCTACGCGGCCACGCAGAGAGTGAGAAACCGATTGTTTCTCCCTCTCTGAGAGCCTGCAGCAGGGAGGGCCCCGGTAGGAGGCCCGCGAGAAACTTCGCGCACGGAAAGCAAACCGCCAGGCGGTGAGCACCGTTATTCTCGCCGTGCTGATGGTCGCCTCCCACCTCCCCCGCTTGCTGCCCCCGATTCCGCCAGTCGTGCGTCTGCTGATGCTCGGCTGCTTCATCGGGGTGCTCGTCTACGTGCCGATGTTCTTCCAGCCGCCGCTGCCACCGGCGCAGAAGGCGATGCTCGAACCGGTCCGCGTGGCCGTGCCAACGCTCGACAAGGAGATCCTTGGCAAGGCGAAGGATGCGACGCGCGAAGAGCGCCTGCAGGTCGAAGCGGAGCCCTTCCGCCACCTGCTGGAGACCGCCATCAACGTCGTTCCCGCGGTCGCCGCCTCGCTCGGCATGCGGGAGACGATGGTGCCACTCGCCGACCTGCGTGAGGAACCGGCCGCGTGGCGCGGCAGCTGGCTTTGGTACAAGGGCGAACTCGAGGACCTGAACGGCCCGCGCGATGGCCATCCCGTGACGGGCTTCTCGATCTACGAAGCCACCGTCAAGCTGGCCTCGGGCGATCGGGTGTTGGCAGCGTTCTCGTTGCCGCCGAGTGCCGAAGTGCATCGCGGCAGCATCGTGCGCGTCGAGGGTTACCTCATGAAGCTGCGCGACACGACCTACCCGAACGACATCACGCAGGCGCCGATGCTCGTCGGCCGGCTGATCCAACGCGACTACCTCGATTGGGACCCCGTGAAGAAGCTCGATCTGGAGCTGTTCGCAAACCTCGACGAGAGTTGCTGGCCAGGCACCCAGGCGTGGTTCACCGTGGACGAAGACCAGCACACGCCGCTCTGGCACATCGCCGCGTTTGCGCGCGACACCACTGAGGATCGTTCCTTTGCCGACTGGCGCAAGGTCGGCACGCTGAACGAGCCGGAAGTCATGCCGGTGCTGCGCAGCAACAAGATGGAGCGCGGCACTCCGCTGCGCGTGCTCGGCACGCTCGTCAAGGTGCAGACGATCGCGGCGGATGCAAATCCTGCGGGCATCAAGTTCTGGACGGCCGCTTACGTGCAGGTGCGCGACTTTGGTGGTCACCTGATTCCGGTGTGGATCCCCAAGCGCACCGACGAACTTCGCATCAACACCTCGGTCGAAGTGTTCGGCTTCTACTACCGTTGGTTTGCCTACGAAGGCCTGCAGGGGGATCGCTACCGGGTGCCACTGTTCGTTGCCGCGGACCTGAAGGAGTTCAACGTCGATCCATCGAGCACGATGCATGACGTCGGCCTGGGCCTCGGCGTGATCGCCACTGCCATGATCGCCCTGTTCTGGTGGGTGCAACGCAGCGCGAGCAAGCAGTCCGCCCA
>JADZDL010000041.1 GCA_020851075.1 Planctomycetota bacterium
AGCGCAGCACGGCAGTGTCGATGAACGCCTTCGTCTTGTACTTCTCCTCGAGCCCCAGCGGCGTGTAGAGCACTTCGCGCGCCGGTTTGTCGAACGCAAACTGCATCGCGCGCCGCAGCACTTCGTAGATCGCGAAGATGCCCACCGCTGGCGCCAATGCGGCAAACGAGACTCCAAACAAGCTCACGACCGGCATCACGCACAGCACCGCCGCGGTGCCATAGCGCAACAGCGCGGTGCGAGTGACCCAGATCTGCAGCAGCAGCGAGCAGAGGTTATAGAACAAATTGATTTGTGAGAACAGGGCCCGCCGCTGCGACGAGTCCACGATTTGCGTGAGGGCCAGATCGCTCAATGTGTAATAGAACGCCGTCGCCACGATCGCGGCGAGCATGACGAAGCCGGCAATCCCCATCAGGTAGCTCGACCGGAACAGCAGCCGCAGGCCTTCCAGCGACCCGGAGGAAGCGACTCGTTCGCGACTCTTGGTGGCAGCGCCGCCGACCATGAGTTCACAGGCACGCAGCGAACGCGCGTAGCAGAACACGCCAGCTTCGATCGCAATTGCGGCGGCCACCATGACCAGCCAACGTGGCAGCTCCGCCGATAGCCATGCGAGCGCGGAGGCGACGATCGCGCCGAGGGTGCCACCCACCGAGACGAGCCCGAACAGCCGTTTGCCCTGCTGTGTCGTAAAGAAGTCGACGGCGTGCACCCAGACGAGAGCCACGCCGCAGACCACGAACGCGGTCACCCACGAGTAGAAGAACGCCGCGACCAGACACTCAGGACTCGTCCACGAAAACACGCCCTGCTGCAGCGGTGGCACCAACCACGAAACGATGGCCAACACGACGAAACTACCGGCGAACCCACGCATCACCCGCGGCAAGAACCGACTCGTCGGCAGCCGGTTGGCCAGCAGCATGTAGAGCGGGTTCAGCACCGTGATGAACACGAAGGTCAAGCTGAACAGCAGCAGCAGGTTCTCCTTCCCAAACGTGGTGCCGATCTCCTCGCGCAGCGGCCGCAGCAGGTAGTACGAGCACAGCACGCAGAAGAAGAACGCCGCGGTCCACAGAGTCGCCTTGCGTTCGACCAGGGTCGCGTCGTGCAGGCGCAGCAGCCGCAGCAGGGTTCGCATCACGGGCAGTGTCTACGGGGTGTCCGGGCACCTCGCTAGCGATACGGCAATCCTTTCCACCGGTGGACTCCTTGCCTGGGCCCCCCTGGGAAACGGCGCGCGCGCCCCTATCCTGCTTGCCCCGATGACCGCCCCTGGCGCCGCCCGCTTCGCTCCCCATGCCCTGATGACCGCGATGATCGCGATCTGGGGCGGCAGCTATGCCGTGGTCAAGGTCTCGCTCGACTCGCTGTCGCCGTTCGCCTTGCTCGCACTGCGCTTCTGGATCTCGGTGTTGTGCCTGCTGCCGTTCGTGCGGCGCAAGACGCTGGCCGAACTCGGGCAGACCTGGAAGCTCGGCCTCGCGGCAGGGTTCGTGCTGGGCCTCGGCTACCTGCTGCAGACCGTCGGCATGAACGGCACCACCGCGTCGATGGGCGGCTTCCTGGCCGGCCTCATCGTGCCGCTCGTCGCGCTCGGTGGGTTTGTCGTTTTCCGGACGCGCTTCGGCGCGGGATCCATCGCGGGATTGCTGCTCGGCATTGCCGGCATCACGCTGCTGTGCTGGCCCGGCGGGGAAGAAACGGGCAAGCAGGACACGCCGCTCGGCATCGGCCTGCAGCTCGGCTCGTCGGCGAGTTACGCCGTGCATATCCTCACGCTGTCGCGCTTTGGCAAGGGCCTGCCGACGGTTGCGTTCTGCCTGTGGCAACTCACGTTCGTTGCGATCGCAGCCACGGTCGCCGGATTCGTCGAAGGCAATTTCGCGGCGGTCGGCACGGCCGGCGTCACCTGGACGCCGCAGCTGATCCTGCTCACTGCCTACCTCGGCGTGCTCGCAACCGCGCTCGGCATCGGCGTGCAGAGCAAGGTGCAGCATCGGGTGCCGTCAACGCACCTGGCGCTGCTGTTTGCGCTGCAACCACTGTTTGCCGCGCTGTTCGGCTGGCTCACGATCGGCGATCAGATGAGCAGCATGCAGATGCTCGGTGGCGCCCTCATCGTGGTGGGCGTGATCGTGACGAGCCTCGATGGCTAGTTTGGATTACCGGACTAGGCCGCGGACTTCTGCTTGCCGCCGACGAGCAGGAGCAGCACGAGCGAAGACGCAGCGAGCCCGGCGACCGTCCAGGTCAACGACGCGAGGTGCAGTCCGGCGACCAGGAACAGACCGTGCGCGATGCCGATCCAGGTGCCATCGGCGGCGCCGAGCGTGAAGCCACGCTTCCAGATCGTCGTGCCAACTGCGGCCCCAACAGCCGCCGCGAGCGAGCCGCACAACTGACCGAGCAAAGCGCTGCCACCGACCACCAAGGCGACCGCATCCAGCGAGAGAATCACCGTGATGACGACGCCTGGCCACGGGCCTGGGCGAGCCCGTTGCAGCAGCGAACGCATGCCGAGGGCCAGCAGGGCCACAGCGACCGCACCACCGCCGACGTGCAGGGCGATGTCCAGGCTCGACCATCGCGCAGCGACCTTCTGCAGTACGAGCCAGACCCCAAACGCGCCGAGCAGTGCGGCGGAGACCGTCGCCAGACGGCCGCGCCAGACCTTGGCGTATTCGAGCAGCGAAAGCAGTTGCGCCGCGATCACGGACCAGAGCAACCACTCGGTGCCGTTGGGCGAACTCCACAGTTCCGTCGGCAGCGCGGGCCATTGCTTGATCCGCACGTAGGCCACGTAAAGGCCTACGGCTGCCGCCAGCGGCACCAGCCGAGCGCCGCCAAGCGACACGAGCAGGAAGGCTGCCGCGATCGGCGGCAGGAGGCCATTCAGGATCGGCTCGAGGTCCACGCGCCTACTTCTTCGGCTTCACGAGTTCGAGGCCGACCATCAAGGTCACTTCATCGCCCAGCGCATTCTTGGCGACACCGTAGTCCATGCCGAAGTCACTGCGCTTG
>JADZDL010000042.1 GCA_020851075.1 Planctomycetota bacterium
CTGGCGCGCCCTCGCCGCAGTGCGTGCCCGAGTGCACGGAATGCCGTGAGATTGCCGTGCAGGAGCTGCGGGTCCACCGCTCGGGGCGGCACTTCCAGACTGCCTCCCGCAGTCCGCGGGTTCACGCCTGCAGCTGCTGCCAAGTCAACGTCACGCTCTACGAGGAGAACGGCAAGCCCATGTTGCGCTGCTCGAAGTGTGCTCCTGCGGGTGTCGAGTGCGCCGCTTGCGAGAGTGGCGGCTCCCAGGTGCACACGCATGTCAGCAAGTGACGACGTGTGCTGGACCTCGCTCTCACTCCGCGAGGCTCGGCGTCTGGATGCCGATGCGACACTGCCCGTTGGTCCTCGGAGTCTGCCAATGCTCGGAGCAATGCTCGTCGAACTTGGTCCCGACGCCCAGCGTGGAGACCGAGATGCCGCGCGCCTTGGCCTGGACGCACTACCCCCCTACTCGGAGTTCCCTTCCATGCATCCTGCCGCCGTCGCTCCCCGCGTTCCTGCCGCGGCGGGGGCTGCTTGAAGAAGCACAAGCTGGATCTCGGGCTCGTTCTGCCGAGCGACGCTGCGGCATGCGACGCCTGCGTCAAACGCCTGATCGACACCCTCAGAGATCGACCAGGAATAGTGAAGGCTCACGTCGATGTGGCGGATGCAACGAAGCCCACGTTGTGTCTCCACTACGACCCCACCGCGGTCCGGTTCGAGGAACTGCAGTCCCTCGTCGAGAGTGCCGGCGCCGACCTGCGGGCGCGCTTCGAGCATCTCTCCGTCCCCGTGATCGGGCTGCGCCACGAGCGGCAGGCGAAACTCGTCGAAGGAGTCTTCGCGCATGAGCCGGGTGTGCTCCACGCCGCGGTCGCGTTCGGGTCGAGACGGTTGTACGTCGAGTTCGACCCGAAGCGGACTTCCCGGGCTGCACTGCTCGCCGTGGCGACGCGAGCCGGCATCGCCGTGGGGCCGGAGAAGCAGAAGGCCGCTCCGGCTGCGACGGAGAAGCAGGAGAAGGAACACGAACACGCCCACGGGGGCCTGTTCGGCGAGCGCACCGAGCTGATCTTCAGCCTGGGCTGTGGAGCGCTCACGGGAATCGGCTGGGGCCTCAGCAAGACCGATGTGCCCGCGCTCGTACCGACGCTCCTCTTCGTGCTGGCCTACCTGCTGGGCTCGTGGTTCACGGTGCAGGAAGTCTTCGTCGCGTTGCGCGCACGGCGCTTCGAGATCGATTTCCTGATGCTGCTGGCAGCGGTCGGTGCTGCCGTGCTCGGCGAATGGTTCGAGGGTGCGCTGCTGCTGTCCTTGTTCACGTTCGGGCACGCGCTCGAGGGCTACGCCATGGACCGGGCGCGCAAGGCCATCGAGGCCCTCGCCGAACTCGTCCCCGAGACAGCTCTTCGCATCGACGCGGCCGGACGCGAGGAAGAGGTCCCGGTGGCCGACCTCGTCGTCGGCGATCGGCTCCTGGTGAAGCCGAACACGCGCATTCCCGCAGACGGCTTCGTCGCCGCGGGTACGAGCAGCGTGAATCAGGCGCCCATCACCGGCGAGAGTGTCCCGGTCGACAAGCAGCCGGTCGCCGACGCGCAGGCCGCAGCCGGCAAGCCCGAGGCGCTCGCCGCCGAGCATCGCGTCTTCGCCGGCACCATCAACGGCGGATCGGCCTTGACCGTGGTCGTCACGAAGGCTTCGGCCGACAGCACGCTCGCGCGGGTCGTGAAGATGGTTGCCGAAGCGGAGACCCAGAAGTCGCCGACGCAGCAGTTCACCGACCGCCTCGAGCGCGTGTTCGTGCCGATCATCATCGCCGTCGTGGTGCTGCTGCTCTTCGCCTGGGTCGCGATCGACGAGCCCTTCGCAGCGAGCTTCTACCGGGCGATGGCGGTGCTGGTGGCCGCGAGTCCCTGCGCGCTCGCGATCGCCACACCAAGCGCTGTGCTTTCCGGCGTCGCGAGGGCGGCACGTGGTGGTGTGCTCGTGAAGGGCGGCGCCCACCTCGAGTCGCTCGGTCTGGTGAAGGCCATCGCGTTCGACAAGACCGGCACCCTCACCGAAGGCAAGCCGAGGCTCACGGACGTCGTCCCGGTCGAGGGAACGACCGAGGCGAAGCTGATCGCCGTTGCGGTCGCCGTCGAGAAACAGTCGGACCATCCTCTGGCGAGCGCCATCGTCAACGACGGGACCGCCCGTCTGTCGCCTGGTGTCGCCATCCCCGCAGCCACCGCCGTGGAAGCGATCGTGGGTTTCGGTGTCCGCGCTACCGTCGACAGCTCACTCGTGTTGATCGGCAAGCCGGGGCTGTTCACCCGCGATGGCGCTCTTCCCGGTGCGGTCGAGTCAGCTGTCAGTCGGTTGCAGTCCGAAGGACGCACCGTGATGGTCGTGAAGTCCGGCGAACGCTTCCTCGGCGTGCTCGGGGTGATGGACACCCCCCGGGAGAGCGCGCGCGAAGTGGTCGCCGAGCTGCATCGGCTCGGGATCGAGCAGACGATCATGCTCACCGGTGACAACCAGCGCGTCGCCGATGCCGTCGCGAAACACGTGGGCATCCGGATTGCGCGCGGCGACATGCTGCCGGAGCAGAAGGTCGCGGCCATCGCCGAACTGGCACGCTCGTCGAATCGGGTGGCCATGGTCGGCGACGGTGTCAACGATGCGCCCGCCATGGCCAACGCGACTGTAGGCATCGCCATGGGCGCAGGTGGGTCCGACGTGGCACTCGAGACCGCCGACATCGCCCTGATGGCAGACGACCTTCGGTCCCTTCCGTTCGCCGTAGGCCTGAGTCGTGCCGCGCGGAACATCATCCGCCAGAATCTTTTTATGAGCCTGGGCATGGTCGCATTCCTCATCCCCGCCACGGTCTTCGGCTTCGCGCGCATTGGCGTCGCGGTCGCGCTCCACGAAGGGTCTACGCTACTTGTGGTGGCCAACGCGTTGCGGCTCCTGGCGTACAAGGATGTCCGACGGACATGAAGCGACCGGAAGAAGGGAAACGACACCTTGCACGATTGACTTCTTTGGTCGCGGACCCCATGGGCTTGTCCGACGTGCTCAACTACCTGTCGTTGGCGCCGGGCAAGGACGTGCTGGCGTCGCGGTTTCCTGGCGCCGAGGACGGCGGCATGGGCATGGTCGCGTCGGTTCTCGGCGGCAACAGCGAGGACTTGTCCATCGTGCTGTCCGTGCCCGCGAGTGCCGCGGTCATGGCCCAGCTCGAACTGGCACCCGAGGCGGTGACGAAGTTCCTGGCGGGCGCGGGCAACATGCCCCAGGGCAAACGCGACGTGCCGGCCAAGCTGCAGGTGACCATCACGCACGACGACAAGGCGCAAGCCAGTAACGTGGTGGCTGTGCTACGCGGCAGCGACCCGGTACTCGCCAACGAGGCAATCGTCTACTCGGCGCACATGGACCACGTAGGCAAGCGCATGGACGGCGACGTGTTCAACGGGGCTGATGACAACGCCTCGGGATCGGCGGGCCTGCTGGAGATCGCGACGGCCTACGCCCAGGGCAAGGAGAAGCCGCGCCGCAGCATCGTGTTGCTGTCGGTGTCCGGCGAGGAGCTGGGGCTGTGGGGTTCGGCCTACTACGCCAACCACCCGACCTGGCCGATCGACAAGGTCGTCGCCGACATCAACACCGACATGATCGGCCGCAGCGGATCCGAGTCGGGGCCGCAGCAGATCGCGGTGACTCCAAGCTACTCGCACGACATGTATTCTACGCTGGTGCGCGACTCCGTACCGCTTGCCGCTGAGCTCGGGGTCACCTTCACCACAGGAGACCGCTACTACACTCGCAGCGACCACTACAACTTCGCCAAGCTCGGCATCCCCGTGATCTTCTTCTGCAGCGGCGAACACGAGGACGACCACCAGGTCACCGACCACGCCGACAAGCTCGACGGCGAGAAGATGGAAAGGATCGCGCGGCTAGCGTTTTGGACGGGATGGAATGCGGCGAACTCAGATGACAGGCCACGCGTGCTGGGGCCGCGGAAGGATTGGCGGTAGGTCGGCAACTCGTCGCCGTTACCGACCGGAACCAGCGAACGAGTTTCCGCATGTCGCCTATCCGGATTCCGGATGCGACCGGAGGAGGCGGCGAGGTGCGCCGAGTGGCGCATTTCCTGTAGCATCGGACCTCCATGAATAAGTCCATCAACATCGCAGATGCTCTGCCTACTTCGCCTCGCGCATCACGCATTGCCAGCTATTCAGGGGGGATTTTCTCCAGGCCAGATTTGGTCACATCCTACGCGAATGCATCGCGCGCGCTGCTTCTCGCGGCAGACACAAAAAGCCGATTGCGCGATCTTGGGATGCCAATCTTCTACCTACAGCGGCACACCGTCGAGTTGGCTATCAAACAGATTCTCTGCTCTCTCCTCTCGCTCCGCGACGAAGATGCGGAACTGGAGGCCGCGAATCATAAGGCATGGGAAGAGCTCGTAAGCTCACGAAAGACCACCGATGAGGCATTCGGGCACGACCTCGGCGACCTAATCCAAAAGACGGAGGCGCTCCTCAAACAACGGTCGCTGCCCAGCCTTCCGACGGAGTTCCACAGCCTTGAGAAGATGATCAACACCTTCGAACAAGGAGCCGCCGAGCGTGCGCGCTATGACAGCGTTGCATACGGAAGGGGGAAGGACCGGCAGGTGGCTCCAAGCCTACCCCGAGGCACACCAACCACTCTCCCCATCGGAGACTTACAAGACCTCATAGACTCCTTGCTGGGTGGTCCACTCCATTTCAGGTCCTTCGAAGACGACACCTTCATTGCGTCCCTCGCCGCAGAAGCAGAGGCCAGCACCCAGGCCCTACAACGCCAAGGCAGAATCTGACGGTCACATGCTCAAGGAGATGCGACTGCTTGGCAAATCACCGAGTCTGACCGTGACGTTCGAGCACTTGCCGGAGGCTGACCGCCAGCCGAGGCGAGGGCACGAATCAGAGGTCCATCGCGATCCGCGGACTCGCGGCAAGGTAACGACAACGGCCCGTGGCGCTCGCGACCCGACGGCCACCTCGACCAAGAACAGCACCGAACTTGCCGTGCTGACGCTCTAGCGACAACCGCCCCACGCCGCTACAAACGTGCGCTACCCATGGCGAGCGCGAAGAAGAAGCCGGCCCCGAAGGGAACCACCCCACAGTCCGGCGCCAACGTAGGCTTCGAGGCGACCCTCTGGCAGGCGGCCGACAAGCTCTGGAAGAACATCGACGCCGCTGAATACAAGCACGTCGTCTTGCCCCTGATCTTCCTCAAGTATATCTCCGATGCCTTCGAGGAGAAGCACGCCGCGCTCTCGGCCCAGCGCAAGTCCGGAGCCGACCCTGAGGACCCGGACGAGTATCGCAGCGAGAACATCTTCTGGGTGCCGAAGGAAGCGCGCTGGTCGTTTCTCCAGAACAGCGCCAAGCAGCCGACGATCGGCAAGATGATCGACGACGGCATGACCGCGATCGAGCGCGACAACCCGAACCTGAAGGGTGTGCTTCCGAAGGACTTCTCCCGTCCGGCCCTCGACAAGACGAAGCTCGGCGAACTCGTCGACCTAATCGCGAAGATCGGACTCGGCAGCAAGGAGAACCGCGCGCGCGACGTGCTCGGCCGCGTCTACGAGTACTTCCTCGGCCAGTTCGCCGCCGCCGAGGGCAAGAAGGGCGGCCAGTTCTACACGCCGCAGTGCGTGGTCCGGGTGCTGGTCGAGATGCTCGCACCCTACAAGGGCCGCGTGTTCGATCCCTGCTGCGGCTCGGGCGGCATGTTCGTGCAGAGCGAGAAGTTCGTCGAAGCCCACGGCGGGCGCATTGGCGACGTCAGCATCTACGGTCAGGAGTCCAACCACACGACCTGGCGCCTGGCGAAGCTCAACCTGGCGATCCGTGGCATCGACGCCAACATCGCCTGGAACGAAGCCGGCTCGTTCCACCAGGACGCGCACAAGGACCTCAAGGCCGACTACGTGATCGCCAACCCGCCGTTCAACGACAGCGACTGGGGCGGCGAACGACTGCGCGACGACGTGCGGTGGAAGCACGGAGTGCCACCGGCCGGGAACGCGAACTTCGCGTGGGTGCAGCACTTTTTGCACCACCTGGCGCCGACGGGCATCGCCGGGTTCGTGCTCGCGAACGGCAGCATGAGTTCGCAGCAGTCGGGCGAGGGCGAGATCCGGAAGGCGATGATCGAAGCCGACCTCGTCGACTGCATGGTGGCGCTGCCGGGGCAGCTCTTCTATTCGACGCAGATCCCGGTGTGCCTGTGGTTCCTTGCGCGCGACAAGAAGAACGGGATGGGAGGCAAGGGCAAGAAGATGCGCAACCGCAGCGGCGAGACGCTGTTCATCGACGCGCGCAAGCTTGGGGCGATGGTCGACCGCGTGCACCGCGAACTGACCGACGATGACATCCACAGCATCTGCGAGACGTACCACGTGTGGCGTGGAGACTCGGCGGGGAAGTACGAGGACGTTGCCGGGTTCTGCAAGAGCGTGAAGACCGAGGATATCCGGACGCACCAGCATGTGCTGACGCCGGGGCGGTACGTCGGGGCCGAGGAAGTCGAGGACGACGGTGAGCCGTTCGAGGACAAGATGAAGCGGCTTGTCGCGACGCTGGAGCAGCAGTTCGCCGAAGGGGCGAGGTTGGAGAACGCGATTCGGGCGAATCTGTGGGGGTTGAGGTATGGCGGTTAGCTGGCGTGAATCAACGTGGGGCGCGGAGGTATCGCTGGAGTATGGCAAGGCCCTTCGTGGCCACAGCACGTCGACCGGCAAGTACCGCGTATTCGGCAGCAACGGCGCAATCGGATGGACGAACGAATCGCTTGCTGACGGCCCCGGAGTGATTCTCGGACGAAAGGGGGCCTATAGAGGCGTCGAATATTCGCGTGAACCATTCTTCGTCATCGACACGGCGTACTACGTCGTCCCGAAGACACCTACCGACATGCGTTGGCTGTTCTACGCCATTAAGCACCACAAGCTTGGTGAGATCGATGATGGCTCCCCTATCCCATCGACCACGCGCGCAGCGGTCTACGTCAAGAACCTGATGGTCCCATCGATCGAAGAACAACGCGCTATCGCCGGCATCCTCGGCACACTTGACGACAAGATCGAACTGAACCGCCGCACCAACGAGACGCTCGAAGCGATGGCCAGCGCTCTGTTCAAGTCGTGGTTTGTCGACTTCGACCCGGTGCGCGCGAAGGCCGCGGGCAAGAAGCCGAGCGGGATGGATGCGGAGACGGCTGCGCTGTTCCCGAGTGAGCTCGTCGAGTCGGAGATGGGCGACATCCCGAAGGGGTGGCCGCTCGGTTCGCTAGGAACGGTGATGGAACTGAAGCGCGGATACGACCTCCCGCAGGGCGATCGACGCGAAGGCCAGGTGCCGATCGTCTCGTCTGGCGGCCACTCCGGTTTCCACCACGAGGCCATGGCCCGCGCACCTGGCATCGTGACGGGGCGATACGGAACGATCGGGAGGGTTTTCCTCGTTCGCGAGGACTTCTGGCCCCTCAACACGACCCTTTACGTCCGCGACCTGAAGGGCTCGGACGTCTTCTTCGCATACCACCTGCTGCAGACGATCGACTTCCGGAAGTTCTCCGACAAGGCCGCCGTGCCGGGCGTCAACCGCAACGATCTGCACGAGGAACCGGTGATCGTGCCACCGCGGACCGTTCAGGCAAAGTTCGGTGAGATCGCCGCGTTACAAATCAACCTCACCAGCACGAACAAGTCACAGACCGCAGTGCTTGCGCAGATCCGCGACGCCCTCCTCCCCCGCCTCCTCTCGGGCGAACTCACGATCCCCAACGCCGAGCGCATCGCGGGCATTGCGCGATGACCGCTTTCGCGCAGCGTTCGCATGTGGTGCGTGGCCCATCAACTTGTAAGCGCGCCATACAAGCTGCACCCGCAAGTTCTCTGGCAGCACACGCCACATCCATTCCACGCCGATGAGCACGCGTCCTCCCACAACCGCAGCCCAAATCGACGACTGGCGAGGCGCTCCCACCGAGCACCAACGCCTCGAATTCAAGGAGGCCAAGGCGAGCTTCGACAGGGTGAAATTGCAGCACTACTGCGTGGCGTTGGCCAATGAAGGTGGCGGCCAGATCCTGCTCGGAATCGCTGACAAGCCACCGCGCCCCGTAGTTGGCACACAGGCATTCCTGAACCCGACTAAGGCCGCCGAAGAACTATACGAGGCCCTGGGTTTCCGCATCGACGTCGAGCCAGTCGATCACCCCGACGGCCGCGTGCTCGTGTTCCATGTTCCATCCCGGCCATGCGGCACCGCCTACCACCACGCAGGCACCTACCTGATGCGTTCGGGTGAGGCGCTGGTGCCAATGTCCGAAGACCAGCTCCGTCGCATCTTCGCAGAAGGAAAGCACGAGTGGCTGCTGCAACCAGCCATGACCGGCGCCGACAGCCAGCGCGTAGTCGAACTGCTCGACACGCAGCGGTTCTTCGACCTGCTTGGCTTGCCCTACCCAACAACTCGCGAGGCAGTTCTGCATGGACTCGAGTCCAACAAGCTGATCGAGTCGACTCGTGACAACTTCACGATTCTCCGACTCGGAGCTCTGCTACTCGCCAAAAACCTCTCGACATTCCCCGATGTGCAGCGCAAGGCGACGCGCATCGTCGCCTACTCCGGCACGTCGAAGCTGTCGACCAGCCGGGACATCACTTCGCAGTCTGGCTACGCCGTCGGCTTCCAGGATCTTGTGCAGTTCGTGGACTCGCAACTGCCCCAGAACCAAGTGATTGAGGACGCACTCCGCAAGGAGGTCAAGCTCGTGCCGCAGGTCGTCCTGCGTGAGTTGCTTGCCAACGCTCTGATCCACCAGGACTTCACGATCGGCGGCACGAGTGTCATGGTCGAGATCTACTCGGATCGGGTCGAGATCTCCAACCCCGGCGAGCCTGTTGTGCCGGCTGAGCGCTTCATCGACGGCTACCAGTCGCGTAACGAACAGTTGGCAGACCTGATGCGTCGCTTCCGCATCTGCGAAGAGAAGGGCAGCGGCGTGGACCGCGTCGTACACGCGGCGGAAGTTCTCCAGCTCCCCGCGCCAGACTTCCGAGCGGGAGCCAACCGGACGACCGCGTGTGTCTACGGACCCCGACCATTCGAGGAGATGGACCGGGGCGAACGCATCCGTGCCACTTACCAACACTGCGCCCTGCGGTGGGTCATGAACGAACGCATGACGAACACAACTCTCCGGGAACGATTTGGTCTGCCCGAGAGCAAGAGCCCCACTGCTTCGCAGGTGATCAACGCCACCATGCAAGCCCGCATGATTCGCCTTGATGAACGGTCCGGCGCATCGAAAAAACTGGCTCGCTACATCCCCTTCTGGGCATGAACCTCTATTTCAGCACAACCCCGTCAGTTGCACCGTCAACCATCTTAAGTGCCGATGACAACGCTTCTTGGGTATTTAAGCGTCACCCAGACCGGCACCACGCGGAGCAGGAAGGATGACCGCCCCCCTCACCGAGTCCGTCGTCGAAGAGGCCGCACTCGAGTGGTTTGCGGCTCTCGGCTACTCGGTGGTCAGCGGCCCTGCGATTGCACCCGGTGAACCCAACGCCGAGCGTGCCAGCTACCAGCAGGTCATCCTCAAAGACCGCCTGCTCGCCGCCCTCCACGACCTCAACCCCGACGTCGCCGATGCCGCCCTCGACGAAGCGTTCCGCAGGCTAACGACTATCAGCTCGCCCAACCTGATCGACGCCAACCACACACTCCATCACTTCCTCGTGAACGGTGTCGAGGTCGAGTTCGCCCGCCCCGATGGCACGATCGGCTACGAGCCGATCCGCGTGCTCGACTTCGATACACCAGCCAACAACCACTTCCTCGCGTGCAACCAGTTCACGATCGAGGAGGGCCGCAACAAGCGCCGCCCCGACATCATCGTGTTCGTGAATGGCCTACCGCTTGCGGTGATGGAGCTGAAGAACGCCGCCGACGAGGGCGCCACGATCTGGAACGCGTTCCAGCAGTTGCAGACCTACAAGAAGGAGATCCCGAGCCTCTTTACCTTCAACGAGTGCCTCGTGGTCTCGGACGGCCTCGACGCGCGCATCGGGACGTTGTCGTCCAACAAGGAACGGTTCCAACCGTGGCGCACGATCGAGGGCGAGGACCTTGCCCCGACGAAGCTGGCCCAGCTCGAAGTACTGATCCGAGGCGTGTTCGAGCCGCGACGCTTCCTCGACCTGATTCGCTACTTCATCGTGTTCGAGGACGACGGGGACGAGGTCCAGAAGAAGATCGCCGGCTACCACCAGTTCCATGCCGTCGCGCGTGCCGTGGAAGCGACTATTGCGGCCTCACAGCCTGCGGGTAACCGGCGAGCCGGCGTAGTCTGGCACACCCAGGGTTCGGGCAAGAGCCTGACGATGGCGTTCTACGCCGGGCGCGTCGTGCTGCACCCGGCGATGGAGAACCCCACGCTGGCCGTGATCACCGACCGAAACGACCTCGACGACCAGTTGTTCGGCACATTCGCGAAGTGCCAGGAGTTGTTGCGGCAGGAACCGGAGCAGGCCGCCGACCGCGGGCACCTGCGGGACCTGCTCAAGGTCGCAGCCGGGGGTGTCGTCTTCACGACGATCCAGAAGTTCCTTCCGGAGAGGAAGGGCGATGCGTTTCCGCTGCTCTCCGATCGCCGCAACATCGTGGTGATCGCCGACGAGGCGCACCGCAGCCAATACGACTTCATCGATGGCCTCGCGCGCAACCTGCGCGACGCCCTGCCGAACGCGTCGTTCATCGGTTTCACGGGCACGCCGGTCGAGCTGACTGACAAGAACACGCGCGCGGTGTTCGGCGACTACATAAGCGTCTACGACATCCAGCGGGCCGTGCAGGACGGTGCCACTGTGCCGATCTACTACGAGAGCCGGCTAGCCAAGCTGCAGCTCAAGGAGACGGAGCGGCCAAAGCTCGACGAGGCGTTCGAGGAAGCAACCGAAGGCGAGGAGCTGGCCGGCAAGGAGAAGCTGAAGACCAAGTGGTCGGCTCTGGAGGCACTGGTTGGCGCGGAGCGACGCGTCGGGCTGATCGCCAGCGACCTGGTGCGGCACTTCGACGCACGGCTGCAGGTCATCCGCGGCAAGGGAATGATCGTCTGCATGAGCCGACGCATCTGCGTCGACCTCTACCAAGCCATCGTAAAGCTGCGCCCAGCATGGCACGACGACAGCGACGAGAAGGGCGCCATCAAGGTGGTGATGACCGGGTCAGCTTCGGACCCGGAGGCGTTCCAGCCGCACGTGCGAAACAAGCCGCGCCGCGAGGCGCTGGCCAAGCGGCTCAAGGACCCCTCCGACGAGCTGCAACTGGTGATCGTGCGCGACATGTGGCTCACGGGGTTCGATGCGCCGTGCCTGCACACGATGTACGTCGACAAGCCCATGCAGGGCCACGGGCTAATGCAGGCGATCGCCCGCGTGAACCGCGTGTTCCGGGACAAGCCGGGCGGACTCGTGGTGGACTACCTAGGCCTCGCCGACCAGCTACGGCGTGCCCTGCAGTCCTACACCGAGGGCGGAGGCAAGGGCGAGACTGCGCTCGACCAAGGCGAGGCTGTGGCCGCGATGTTGGAACGGTTCGAAGTTTGCCGCGGACTATTCCACGGCTTCGATTGGGCGCTGTGGACCAAGGGCACCCCCGCGCAAAAGCTGTCGATACTGCCAGCGGCCCAGGAACACGTGCTGGCGCAGAAGGACGGCAAGGAACGTCTGCTGCAGTCGGTCACCGAACTATCGAAGGCGTTCGCGTTGGCGGTCCCCCATGACGAGGCGTTGCGCATCCGCGACGACGTCGGGTTCTTCCAGGCCGTGCGCGCGGCAGTCGCCAAGACGTCGGTTGGTGACCGGAAGGCATCCGGAGACCTCGACTTCGCCATCCGACAGATCGTGTCGCAGGCGATCGCATCGGACGAGGTGATCGACATCTTCGCAGCTGCGGGGTTGAAGAACCCCGACATCTCGATCCTGTCCGACCAGTTCCTGGCCGATGTGCGGGGGATGAAGCACAAGAACCTCGCGGTCGAGCTGCTGCGGAAGCTGCTGAACGACGAGGTCAAGGTACGGTCCCGACAGAACCTCGTGCAGTCGAGGTCGTTCACGGACCTGCTGGAGAAGTCGGTGCGCCGCTACCAGAATCGCGCCATCGAGACCGCGCAGGTCATCGAGGAGCTGATCCAGCTCGCCAAGGACATGCGGGCGGCCCAAGCCAGAGGCGACGACCTGGGCCTGAACCACGACGAGCTGGCGTTCTACGATGCTCTGGAGGTCAACGACAGCGCGGTCAAGGTGCTCGGCGACGACACCCTGAAGACCATCGCCAAGGAGCTGGTTGACACCGTCAAGAAGAACGTGAGCATCGACTGGACGGTCAAGGAGTCGGTGCGGGCAAAGCTGCGGGTCATCGTGAAGCGCATCCTGCGGAAGTACGGATACCCACCGGACAAGCAGGAGGCAGCGACGAACACGGTGTTACAGCAGGCGGAGATGCTGTCGGAGATGTGGAGCTGATCTCCACCATGGAGCAGAACCGTTCAACCCCCTGTAGGTAAAGAAGGCGCTGAACTTCGGTGGTTGCCCCGTCATTCCGTTGAAGCATGTCAATGTGCTGCGACTGAGCGCCTCAAGACTGTCGGGCGAGGCCTACCTTCGAGTTCGCCCCCGCACTGGACACCCCCGAGCCTATTTGTCGTTTCCCCCAGGGCAGACTCAGCGGCGCGAACTGCTCGCCTAGTTCTTCGAGATCAACCCGAGATCTGGGAACCGCAACTCCGCGCCGTCCGCATCCAGATATTCGTCCGAGCGAAATATGGTTAGGGGGCGGTCCGAGAGAACACTGTTGCCCTGGGGGATCGGCATTGCTCACGAATCGATGGGCTTGCCATTGCACGAGTTGGGAGATCCGGGCAAAGTGCGCGTCTTGTGATCTTCTGACCCTGGGAGAGCGATGCAGTTCGGACTGGTTGGTGGCTGTTTCCATCCGGAGACCGGCGAGCCGGTAGCCTTTCGGTTCGACGACCGCTACGTTGACATCCGTTCTCGCGGGCCGCGCTCGATGATCGCTGACATACTGACCATCGCTGAAGTGGCGCAGAAGCCAGAGCGCACATTCAAAGGCCTTAAGCGTGATGGCAAGGGCGACGCCTACGCACTGCTAGGCAGACCGAAGGAGCGGTTCCTTCTCGATGCTGACGGTGATCCTCGCCCAGTTCCAGTTTCAGACAAAAAGAGGTTCTTCGTCTACGTCGCTGATTCATTCTGCATTTACCACCACGCTTGGGTTGACCTCGATTTCGAGCACCCCGGCTTGGCAGCAAGTGAAGCTGAAGCAGCCTACGTGACGATGTGCTTCGACGAGGAGATCAAGAATGTCCGTAGACCATAGCCAGCAGCGCAGTATTGCCGAGTTCGCAGACGCCTTCGTTCGAGAGGCCAAGCCTACCACGTTCCAGCCGTATGCCTCTTACTCGGCGACGGCCGATGCGGTCTTCGTCTACACCAAGGACGAGCCCTCTCATCACAAGCGTGTCGACGGCATGTTCACGATCCTGTACTCGGAGGATCGCCAGTTCACGGGGTGCATTGTGAAGGGAATCAAGTCCCTTTGGGACAACGCGCCGCCCGGAACTACAACCTTTGAGGCCGTGTTCGAGCAGTATGTGAAGCGCAACCCCAAGGTGATCTGGAGCTTCAACCCGCGGGTAGACCTGGAACGTGTCGCAGACCAGCAGCTAGAGCTGGTGTAGCACGCGCAACGCCCCACGGCCGAAGGGCACGTGGCATCGAGTTGGCCTTCATGGAGCTCGGTCATTGCTTTCGCGCGGCGACCCCAGCGTTCCGCTCTGACCATTCCCTGGCTCGCCTGCTCGACCTGCGCACTCGCGCGATACACTCTGCCTCGTCGAGCCACCCGTCCAAGTCCCACCTCCAAGCGGCTCCCAACGCCCTGAGGTGCCGCCTTGTCGAAGAAAGCTACCCCGCCGGTCGAGACCGTCCCGATCTCCCAGCTCTTCTGCTCCCCCACCAATCCGCGCCGTAACGACGCCGCCATCCCGCACGTCGCCGCCAGCCTGCGCCGCTTCGGCTGGCAGCAGCCCATCGTCGCGCGGCGCAGCGGTGAGGTCGTCGCCGGCAACACGCGCCTGAAGGCCGCCCAGAGCCTCGGCATGACCGAGGTGCCGGTCTGGTGGTTCGACGGCGACGACTTGGCCGCGACCGCCTACCAGATCGCCGACAACCGCACCCACGAGTTCGCGGAATGGAACGACGCTGAGCTGGCCACCCTGCTGCAACAGCTGAAGGCCGAGGACGCCCTCGACGGCGTCGGCTACTCCGACGAAGACCTCGACGCACTGGTGCAACAACTGCGCGACCAGGAGCAGGCCGACAAGGACCTCGACGACGACGGCGCCGACGAGCCGCCCAAGGTCGCCATCGCCAAGACCGGCGACCTCTGGGTTCTCGGCGACCACCGACTGCTCTGCGGCGACTCGACCTCGCTAAAGGACGTGCTGCGCGTGATGGACGGCGAGAAGGCGGCACTCGTCGCGACCGACCCGCCCTACCTCGTCGATTACACCGGGGAACGCCCCAACGACTCGGGCAAAGACTGGACCGACTCCTACCGCGAGATCGACATCCAGGACGCGGACGGGTTCTTCAGAGCCGTGTTCATCAACGTGCTCGAAGTCCTCGGGCACAAGGCGGCCATCTACTGCTGGCACGCGCACAAGCGATGCGGCGACATCCAGCGCATCTGGCGCGACCTCGGCATTCTCGACCACCAGCAAATCATCTGGGTGAAGCCAACGTCGGTGTTCGGCCGCGTCTATTACCACTTCCGCCACGAGCCCTGCATGATGGGCTGGAAGCAAGGCGACAAGCCGGAGCACGACGGCGTGCACGAGCACGACTCGGTGTGGGAGGTCGACTGGGACGGC
>JADZDL010000043.1 GCA_020851075.1 Planctomycetota bacterium
GCCTCGTGCAGGTCCTGCCGCGCAACGGCACGTTGGCACTGAGCTATCCACCCCACCTCGACCTGCTCGTGCACGGTTACCGGGCCGGCCTCGCCGAGATCACCGCCGATCCCGGTAGCGCTCTCACCCGGATCGGGCAGAAACTCCACTACGGCCTGCAAGGCGCCACGGGCGGCATCGGCGGCTACGCCATCCCGATCGGCCTCAGCGGCGAACGGCGCGCCGTCGACCTGGTCACCGCGCACGGATCCTGGGCGATGCTCTGGCGCGGTGCCGTGCTGCTGCTCGCCGTGGTCGGCCTCTGGTCGCTGCGCCGCGAAGCGTGGTTACTCCCCTGGCTCGTCTTTGCGCTGACCAAACTCGTCGTCGTCGCGGCCTTCTTCGGCTACGCGCGCCAGGGCGCCCTCTGCGTGCCTGCGCTAGCGATCGGACTGGCCGTCGCGATCGATCGCCTGGTGCTGCCGCGTTTCCCCCTGCTCACGCGCAAGCACCTCGGCGCCGTGTTGCTCGTCGGCATTCTCGTGCTCGAACTGTTCCGCTGCCTCGCGATCGATGTGCTCGTCGACGATCGCAGCACCACCTCGACGTCAGGGCCAACAGACCACGCGACCCACCAGCTGCAGTATCGCTAGGCGCGCGCTTCAGCGAGCAAACGCGAGCACCAGCAACGCGACGGCGAGCAGCAGCAGGACGCGGACTTCGACGCGGGCTTCGCGGGCATTTCGAACGAAGGAGGCCATGCAGGCCACCCAGCGCAACCGGCGAGCGAACGCTGCAAATCGGGCTCAAAAGCGCGTGGTAAAGCCCAAGAACACCCGTTGGTGACCTGTTTCGGTGCGCCGATCCTCGCCGAGCAGATCGCTCGTGACACCGCCATACCAGGCATGTTCGAGTTCGTAGCCGAGTTCGGCTCCCAGCCGACCAAACTGATACCGAACGCCGACGCCCGCCGCACCAGCGCCGCGCAGCACGAAATCCGAACTGCTGTTGCCGCGGAAGTCCTCCTCGAACCGCGCGAGGCCGAGGTCGGCACCCAGGCGCAGGAACCCCTCGAAACGATGATCGTCCTCGCCAAGCAGTAGCAGGCGCGGCTCGACCAGCAACCGCGGCCCGATCGTCAGCCAGGAACGCTGCACATCCGCCGCACGATGGTCGAGTTCGAGCCAATCGACGAACAGACCGGCGCGCATCATCACCGCGAGATCGCCGGGCTCGGTGGCCAGGAAACGAACGTGCGGAAACGCCTCAAGACCGCGCACTCGCGCGTCGGCGTCCGCCGGCGCAAACCCATCGCTGATGCGCTGCCCATCAAACAACGTGTCGTCACTGGACAGCGCGCGGAGCTGCAGGGCCGGACCATGCGCATTCGCCACGGCGCCGTCGAGCAAGAGCCGCGTCGAAACCGCGTCGGCGCGGTCGTCGAGGCGACTGCCGTGGATCGTCACCTGCTGCCGGCCAAGGCCCGCGTCGAGCGACACGGCCATCGTTGGGCGGTGCGGAAGGATGTCTCGCGGCCCCGCGACTTCGGGCAGGATCTGGTCGAGGTGCTTGCGGACCGTAGCGGGCTGCGGCTGACCACGATTCTGGCCAGCTTGCCCAGGTTCCTGCGCCGCGGCCAACACCGTTCCGGGCACTGGCGCGTTGGCGCCACCAGGTTCCTTCTGCCGCAGTTCGGCCAGCGCCGCCGCCGGATCACGCACCTGGTAGAGGCGCAGCAACCGATCGCGCTGCACGGCCGTCCAATCGGACTCGTTGGTCGGCGGGGAACTGCAGGCGGCCAGGGTGGCGAGCAGGAGCAGGGCGTAGGTGGAAGTTCGCATCCGTGAAGACCCAGCGCGAACGCGAGGCGAGCAAACCTACCTCACCCCGCGCCTCAGCAAGCGGCAGGTCGGGCTCGGCGGAGCACTCCGCAGTTCACCGAAGGGGCAACGCCCTTGGCACGGCGCTCTGGCCCGTCCCGCTTCGGGACGCCTACCACATGACCTGACCACCGCAGTGGCTGATCGCCTGTCCGGTCATACCGCGCGCCGCGGCCGAACCCAGCCAGGCAACAAGTTCGCCAATCTCACGCGGTTCGAGCAAACGGCCAAGCGGCACCGCCGCCATCGCCTGCGCACACGCGGCGTCAAAACTGACCTGCAGGCCATCGGCCATGAGTTGCAGGCCGGCCCGCGCCATGTCCGTATCGACCCATCCCGGGCAGATCGCGTTGCAGGTGATGCGACGCGGCGCCACTTCGAGCGCCAGCGCCTTCGTGAAACCGATGACGCCGTGTTTGCTCGCACAATAGGCCGTGTAGCCAGGCACCCCGAAGCGACCGAGCACCGAACTGATGTTGACGATGCGCCCCCCATCGGGAAGGTGCTTGAGCGCGGCCCGCGAGACGAAGAACACACCGTCGAGGTTGGTGCGCACGATCTCGTTCCAGCGTTCGGGCCCCGGCGTGGCACAGGCGTTCGGCCCGCCGGTGCCCGCGTTGTTGACGACCATGTCGAGGCCGCCGAGCGCCTTGGCAGCCCTGTCGACGGCCCGCTGCACGCCCTTCTCATCGGTCACGTCGGCGGTCACTGCGACGACGTCCAGCTTGCGCTTCTGCTGCTGCAACAGCTCCACCGTGCGCAGCAGCGGGCCGCGCCGGCGACCAAGCACGGCAATGCCCGCGGCCCCGTGCGCCGCGAGGCACTCCGCGATGCCAACACCGATGCCGGTGCCACCACCCGTGACGAGACAACGCCGGCCACGCAAGGCCTTCATCGCCCGCTCCCGGCCAACATCACCGCCAGCGCATCGACGAGTTTGCCGATGCCTTGCGAGATCTCGTGAACACTCGCTTCATACATGTAGGCGGGCGTCGTCACGATGCGCTGTTCGTGGTCGATCACGCATTCGGTCACCGGGCAGTCCCGATGGTGCGCACCGAGCTGCACCAGGGCCGCGGCGGTGGCGGGATCGTCGCCGATCGTGAGCGTCGGGTGGGCCGTCTTGCCGAGCACGGTGGCCACCAGGGCCGGGGCAATGCAGATGGCGCCGATTGGCTTCTTTGCCGCGTGCATAGAGCGCAGCAACCGCGCGACGTCGGGGTGCGCCGTGGCCCCCGCCCCCGCGAACGCAAAGTCGCAGAGGTTCTTGGCGGCGCCAAACCCGCCCGGCATGACCACCGCGTGCAGGTCGGTGGCGGCCACGGTGGCCAGGTCCACGAGGCGACCGCGCGCGATGCGCGCCGACTCGGTAAAGATGTCCCGGGTTGCCCCCGGCACCGGTTCGCGCGTGCCGTGGTCGACAACGTGCCGCTGCGGCCCGCGCGGGGCCATGCAGACCGCCTCCAACCCGTGTCGGGCCAGATGCATGAGCAAGCAGACGGACTCGTGGATTTCGGATCCATCGAGGAAACCGCAGCCGGAGAGGACGACACCTACCTTGCGGGACATTGCTTCGCGCCGTGGGTTTGGGAAACTGGGCCCGCATCATGCACCTGTTCCGCCCGTTCGTCACGTTCTCGCTCGGCTTGCTCGCCGCCTGCGCGGGCACCACGGCCCCGGATCCTGGGCCTGGCGCCGCCGCGCGACCCTATCGTTCGAGCTTCGCCGAAGCCGCTGGCAACCGTTTCGTCGCCGACCTCGATCGCGACCAGCTGGCCGGTGAACTGCACGGAGCACGCGTGCTCTGGCTCGGCGACCAGCATCGCAGTTCGCGACTGCACGCACTGCAGAGCGAACTGCTCACCGACCTGCTGCACCGCGGCATTCGCCTCACGCTCGCACTCGAAGCCATCGGCACGCAGGACGAACCGGCCGTCCAACAGTTCCTCGAGCAGAAGGTGACCCTCACGCAACTGCGCGCCACCATGCGCGAACGTTGGTCCGGCTCGTGGCTCGACGATCTGGACCTCGACGTGTGGTTCTATCGCAGCCTGCTGGCGTTCGCGGCCAGCAACCAGGTGCCCGTGTTCGCGCTCGAACCCACCCCGCGCGGACGCCTCGCCGACCGCGACGCGGTGATCGCGAGCACCGTGCAGAAGC
>JADZDL010000044.1 GCA_020851075.1 Planctomycetota bacterium
CGCCCGAGGTCCGCGCCGATTCAGCGCTGCGCTTGGCGAGGCTGCGCACTTCTTCCGCGACCACCGCAAACCCCTTGCCCGCATCGCCCGCGCGGGCCGCTTCGATGGCGGCATTGAGGGCCAGCAGGTTGGTCTGGAAGGCGACCTCGTCGATGACGGTCGCCACCTTCTGGGCCTCCGTGCTCGCGTTGTCGATCTCTTCCATGGCCTTGCTGAGTTCCTGCATGCGTTCCCAGCTCGAGGTCGTCTTCTGGCGCGATTCTGCGGCGAGCCCACGCGCGCTCGAGGTGCCTTCGACGGTGCGGTTCATTTCGGCCGTGATGGCGCTCAGGCTGCGCGAGAGGCCGCTGATGGCCGACGCCTGGCCGACTGCCGAACTGGCGATCACACCACTGGTCTTGCGCAGTGCATGGCTTTGTTGCTCCATATCGCGCGCCGAGGTGCGCACCTGTTGCAGCGAAGAATGGAACTCCGAGGCGAGCAGGTTGATTGCACCCGCGAGCACTCCCAGTTCGTCCGTGGATGTCACTGGCACGGTGGCCATGAGGTCCTTCTTGTCCGCCATGCTGCGCACGGCGGACGAGAGCTGCTCGATGGGACGCACGAAACGGCGCGAGAACAGTCGCGCATAGGAGAGCATGAGGATGGCGGCGATGCCGAAGACCACGAACCCGACCTGGGCCGGTTGGTCGCGCACCGCGCGTTCCTCCGCCGCCGACTTCTGGATCGCCTTCTCCAGCTTCATGCGCAGCTGCAGGAGCGCTTCACTCGTGCCGCCCAGCGCGTCCTCGGCGAACGATGCATGCTCCTCCACGGCGTCCTTGTCTTTCTGCCCCGCGCCCGCGAGGGCCTGTTCGAGTTCCTTCCTGGCTTCCTGGATGCCCTTCTCGACAGGTGCTTTGCCTTCGGCGAGGCCCTCGACGCCGGGGATCACGAACAGCGTGTTGGCCTGCGTCGTCGCTTCTTCGAGGTAGACACCCGCGACTTTGAGTCGGTCGCCGGGGTTTTCGGCGGCGGTGGCTTCCTTGAGTGCTTTGCGCGAGCTGGCCAACGCTTCGAGGAGCGAGTTGGCGGCGCCATTGGCCGTGACGGCGTGGTCGAGGCGTTCGGCGGCCTGTGTCATGTGGCCGACATAGTGGTTGGTGACCAACAATTGCACGAGTTGGAACACCAACGCAAATACGAACGCCAGGAACAGTTTCTTGCCAATATTCACTGCGGGCACTCCTCAATACAGAATCGTCGGCATTCGGACTTTGGCAACCCAAGGAAAACCCGGGGTTGCCGGGGCGCTATCCCGAAGCACCGTTGGCAACTGCAGGTCGCGTGCGGTGCGACCGTGTTGATGTGCAGGGCTGACTAGAACTCAAACAGCGTCTTCACGCCTTCGACATCCTTCGCGGAGTCGATCTTGACAATGCCGAAAGCGCCGTCGTACTTGGCGACGTACTTGAGCACCATGCGATCGGTGTCCACTTCCTTCGGCGGCGTGCTGCCGTTCATGTTCTTGATCTTGAGCCAGTGACGCGCGAGTTCGGCATCGTTCATGCCGAGCACATCTTTCACGAACGCAGCTTGTTCCGCCGAGGTCGCTTCACGGCTGTACGGCTTGGCTTCGGTGCCATCGGGCCATTGGGAGAGGTCCTTCAGGAACAGCTTCTTCACGAGCGTCTTGGCTGCATCGCCAGTTTCGGTCGCTGCGTTCTTGCTGTTCACGACGACCGCGTAGGTCGCCTTCCTTGGGCTGGATGCGTCCTTTGGGCCAGCCTGACTCTGCGGGGCGATGCAGGAGATCAGACTCGCGAGGAGGATTGCTAGTCGGGACATGGGTAGGTTCTCCTTCGAGATCAGAAGCTGATGGACCAGCTGAAGTTGACGTAGTCAGCCGTGTCGTCGGAGTTGGGGAGGTTGTTGTGGTGCGCATCCAGGCGGAGGCGCACGGAGTTGTTCGGGTTGTAGGTGACGCCGACCACGTGTTCGGTCGAGGTGCCGCGTTCGGCCACGCCCGAGAGGAAGATGTTGAAGTCCGAACCCGCGTCGTAGTAGTCGAAGCGGTAGGACAGGCCCCACTGGGGGCTGGCAAACCACGTCAACTCGCTGGACAGCGCGCGTTGGTCCTTCAGGCCGTCTTCGGCACTGTAGTAGAGCTCGGTCTTGCTGACGAAGTCGCCTTGCCGCCAGTCGACGTCGATGCCCCCGAACTGGAAGTCGTGGTCGACGTTGTAGGTGCCCGCAAACGGCGATTGCAGCGCGCCGAAGTTGGTCGTCGGGCTCGTGGACCCGGTGCGCGTGCCGGCGCCAGCATTGGCCGCAATCGTGAGGCCGAGGTCACCAAACACGTAGCCCAGGCGCGCGCCGTAGATGGCATCGCCCGCGTTCTCGCTCAGCGCGCCGTAGTAGGCGTCGTAGTCGAGCCAATGGCCCGTGTCCCCGAGCGTGTACTTGCCTGAGGCGCGCAGACCGTCGACGACCTGCGGGTAGAGCTGGTTGCCGAGGAAGTAGCGCGTGTGCAGGCTCGCTTCGGCAATCGTGCGCGAGGGGATGAAGTACTCGCGGTTGCTGGTGCCATGCGGCGTGCCAACGATACCGCCTTGGATCTGCAGCGCGTCGCTGAGTTTCCACTGGCCGTAGATGCGCGACAGGAAGGTCTTCGCCTGCGACGAGTCGTCGGCGATGAACGTCGGGTCACCCGGCACGCTCACCGTCGCGGGGTTGTCGAGCAGGCCACCGTTGAAGGTGTAGAAGCCTGGCGTTGCGAACAGGGACCACTGGTCGTCGATCTGGGCCCGCAGGAACAGCTCGAGCAGGGTCACCATGTGGCCGGCTTCGCTGTCACCTTCGCCGTGCATGTAGGTGAACAGCGACGTGACATGACCGCCGAAGTCGAGGCTGCTGGCAGTGTAGGCCTGCACGATGGCGCGGCCGCCGATGCGTTCCGAGGTCTTGGACTGTTGGTCCTCGAGCTCGTCGACGCGCTCTTGGAGCTCCTTCAGGTCCTTTTGAACCTGGGCCGGATCCTGCGCGAAGGCGAAGGCCGGCAGCGCGGCAATAGCGAGGGCTACATAGGGAAGTCTGCGAGTCATGGGTTCTCTCGTTCCTGGCGTGTGGTTGCGTGGTGGAGGGCAGGACCACGGTGGGAGACGGTGCTCCCGTAGGGCTTGGGCAGTGTTTTCGCCGCACCGCCAGCCGTTCCCGGCATCCAGTGGCTCGGCTGTGCAACTGACTCGCGATGCAGAGGGGTGCCCTGCACGCCGTGGTTGCGACTGCGCTTTGCCTGGTCTGGTGTCAGGTGGTCATGCCGACTCATTGCGGGCGGTGCATCGGCAACCGACTACACTGGCTGTAGGAAATCCCCGTAACAGGGGGCAACTGAGCCACGCGCATTGCCCCAAACGCGCGGCTCTTGCGCTGCTGTCTGGGCACACATTGGTATGCTCTTCGCCACCCGATACCCGGGCCAAACACGATGTATCTGCACTCCTCACTGGCTTCCCATTCCCTTCTCATTGCAGCACTTGCCATGCCTCTTGCTGCGCAGGCAGACGGCAAGACTGCGGCTCCGGCTA
>JADZDL010000045.1 GCA_020851075.1 Planctomycetota bacterium
CCGCGGTCGGCTGCCAGTTTCCAAGCGTGCTCTCGGGCCCGAACTTCCGGGTCCAGGTGACCGCCGTGACGGCGCCCGCCGCCGGCCAGTTCGTGATCCTCGTCGAAGACAGCACCGGGCGCGCCACGGCGATCGACCTGCTCGTCGTGCGCACGGGGGCTCCGGGCATCACGACGATCACGCCGGACAGCGCGTTCCGCAGCAAACCGCAAGTGGTGACGATCACGGGCAGCGGCCTGTCGCTCGGTGGCACGGCATCGACCATTCCTCGTTTCGCCGGCCTAGCCGGAACGGGCATCGCGGTGCAGGATGAGACGGCGCTGCGCTGCACCACGCCGCAAGGCCTGCTGGCGGGCCCCAATCAGGTCAGCGTGACCAACGTACACGGCACGGCGGCGCTGCCGGCCGACGCGTTTGTTGGCTACACGTTCCCCCCACAGTTCGCGGCTGCGGACCTTGCGTTCGATGGCGGAGCCGGCCACTCGGCCGTGTTCGCCGGCGACGGCAACCACGTGCACGCCGTCTGGATCGAAGGCCAGAACCTCATGCACCGGGCGTCCACGGACGGCGGTGCGGTGTGGAGCACCGCGGTGGCGCTCGATGGCGGCGAGGTGCCGCAGGAAGCGCAGATCCATGTGCAGGGCCAGCAAACAATCGTCTCCTGGATCGGCGATGGCAGCACGGTGCTATCGCGCACGTCCACCGACGATGGCGCTTCGTTCTCGCCCGCCGTCCCGCTCAACCCGAGCGCCGGCACCACTCCCGCGCAGAACCTGCAGGTGTGCGGCAACGGCGCCGATCTCTGCGCCGCCTGGCTCGCCGGCGATCCAGTGTTTGGCGCCGCGCGCGTGACCTTCAGCACCTCCGCCGACGCCGGCCTCACCTGGACCGCCCCCGCCGGCCTCGCCAATAGCACGGCCAACCAGGCCAACGTGCAGCTCGCCAACGAAGGCAGCAACGTCTGCCTCGCCTTCGCCGACGATGGGCAAGCCGGCATTCGCGGCATCTACTCGACCCGTTCGACGGACCACGGCGTCACCTGGAGCACGCCGGTACGCCGCAGCGCGGCGGGCCTCGTGGCCAGCGAACCGCGCCTCGCGATGGCCGCCAATCGGGTGCACCTCACCTGGCTGCAGTCCGGTGGCCTGCGTTACGCCGTTTCCGAAGACGGTGGCACCACGTGGCCGAGTTCGCCGACCGAACTGCAGACGAGCGCCAACGGCGCCATCACCGAACCAGCGATCTGCTGTGAAGCGGGCCGATTCTTCGCCATCTACGTGGCCGGCGGCAACTCGGTCCGGGTATCGCGCATCACCGGCACCGGGGCGGTCGCAAGCCATGTAGCAGTCAGCAGCACGAACGTCTTCGCGGCGACACCTCGCCTTGCGTGCGTGGGCAACTACGTGTTCTGCGCCTGGCAGAGTGACGCCATCGGCACGGGTGCGGCCCGCATCAACACGACCGTGTCGACGGACCTTGGCCAGACCTTCGCAGCGCCCGCCGGGCTCGGCGATGGCACCGCGGCGCAGGAACAGCCGCACCTGCTCGTGCACGGCGCGCGCGTGCTGCTCGCGTTCCTAGACCACCGCGGCGCCACGCCGGCGTGGTTCATGAACCGCAGCACGCCGTAGTCGCCTCAGAGTCTGAGCCCGAGCAACTGTTCGCCCGCCGCCTGCACCTCTTCCACGGTGATATCGCGCATGCAGCGGTGATGGCCGAGCGGGCAGACCTTCCGCTGGCACGGCGAGCACTCCAATTCCTTGCGGATCAGCACGGTGCGCTCCATGCAGTAGTTTGTGTAGTTGGGGTCGTTGGGCCCCATCAGACACACCACGGGCACGTCGAACGCCACGGCAAGGTGACGCGGGCCGGTATCGCCGGTCACCATGAGTGCCCCCCGCCGCACGAGCGCCCGCAGCCGATCGAGCGGCAACACCGGGTTGCTCATCGCAATCGCATTGCCCTCGGCGGCGATGCGTTGGCCGAGTTCCACTTCACTGGGCCCGACCAGCACGAGGGCGCGCATGCCGTGGCGCTCCTGGAAGTAGCGAGCCACCGCGCTGAAGCGCTCGGGCATCCAGAGCTTGCTGGCACCAAAATTGGCCCCCACCGTGAGCAGCAGCAACTTCGTCTCCGGCGCGATGCCAAGCGAACGCAGATGCTCCGTGATCCAAGCCTCGTCCTCGCCGCGCACGGCGAGTTCCGGATGGACCCCACCCGCCGGCAGGTTCAGCACCGACAGCAGATCGTGGTAGTACATCGGCATCGGCGACGGCCAACGCCGCGGCCCCTTTCGCCGCTGGAACCAGTGCCGTCGCATATTTGCGCGCAGGCCAAGATTCATGAGCCACGGTCGCCCCTGCTGGTAGCCAAGGCGCCACGGCACCCCGGCGAGCTTCGGCACGAGGCCGGTGGCGAGCGAGTTCGGCAGCACGATGGCGAGGTCGTAACGCTGCGCCCGCATCGCCTTCACTTCGCGCCAGAATGCCGCCAACCCCTTTACCTTGGGGGTGTCCACGACCGCGTCAAACCAGTTCGAACCGGCCAGCAGAGGGCGCAGGTACGGGCGCAAACCGACCGTGATATGGGCGTTGGGGAACGCGGCCCGCACCCGGGCGAACGTCGCCGTCGCCATCACGAAGTCGCCGAGCCAGTTCGGGGCGCGCAGCCAGATCCGTTGGATCTGCGTGAGGTCCGGGGGCTGGCTCATCGGAGCCTCGAGAACAATGTGGAATGGGCGCTCAAGCTCGGGACGGATCTTGCGCGGCCGGGTCCGACGAGGCAACCAGGAAGGTTCGGCCAAGACTCGCGCCATGGAGCATTTGTCGCGGATCGCCCGCGGAAGCCGTTGGGTGCTGGCGGGCGGGTTTCGCCGTGCTATCGTGTTTGCCCCACCTCACCGCCCATCCGGGCGGTCCAACAACATGGCATCCCAAGCCACCCTCGATCGTCTCCTCGCCGAATTCGACAGCCCCCCCGAGTCCATCGCGGCGGTTGTTACCTTGCTGGAGGAGAACGCCTCGCCGTCCTTCATCACCCGCTACCGCCGTTGGCAGGTCGGCAACCTGCCGGAGGACAGGGTGCAAGCGATGGCGGAGCGTTTGCACGCGCTCACCGAACTCGAGCAGCGCAAACAATCGATCGAGCAGCAGGCTCGCGAGCGCAACCGGCTGACTCCCGAGCTCGAAGCGACGCTGGCGACGTCGGCCGATCAGGACCTCATCGACGACCTCTACCAGTCGATGCGTCCACGCCGTCGCGGTATCGCGATGCAGATGGAAGAGAAGGGCCTGATGCCGCTGGCAATGGCGATCCAGCACCGCCAGCTCGGCGACGTGTCCCTGCAGGACACGGCCAACCAATACCTGAATGCCGAGCAGGGTCTCACGACGCCAGAGCAGGTGCTCGAAGGTGCGCTGCTGATCCTCTCCGACCGCATCGCCCACGATCCCGACACGCGGGCGCGCGTGCGCGACGAACTGCGCCGCGGCATCCTGCGCGCGCGGGCCGTCAATCCGGACCAGGGTGGCGCTTCGCGCTACAAGGACTTCTTCGACTTCGCCGAGCCGATCGGCCGCATCCCGGCCGGTCGCATGCTCGCCCTGCGCCGCGCCGAACGTGAAGGCATCCTGCAACTGCAGCTGACCCTGCCCGACGGCCGCCCGCGGCAACTGCTGCGCGAATTGCACGCCGCCGACCTCGCCGACGATTCGCCGCTGCTCGAGTTCTACAACGTGGTCTTCGACCACGCCTGGCAGCAGCTGCAGGAAGGCTGCAGCAAGGACGTACGTCGCCGGCTCAAGGAGAAGGCGGACCGTGAATCGGTGCGCACCTACTCGCGCAACCTGCGTTCGCAGTTGTTGTCGCCCCCGCTCGGCCACAAGAAGGTCCTGTCGCTGCGCACGAGCAGCAAGAGCTCGTGGGCCGTGCTGCTCGGCGAAGACGGCTCGGTCTCCCAGTACAAGACCTTGCCGCTCGAGACCGACGAACAGAAGCAGGGCTCGATGGCCTGGCTCGTCGAACTGCTCGCCACGGAAAAACCGGCGGCGATTGCCGTTCCCCATGGCCGCCGCCAGGCCGGCAGCGAGCGCCTCGTCGCCGAACTGCGCAAGTCGGTCGGCGAAACGCCGATGCCGATGGTCGTTCCGGTGGACGAAGCCGCCTCGACGATCTTCGCGACGGGCAACGCCGGCAAGAAGGCCATCCCCGGCGTCGAAGTGGGCGTTCGCACGGCGATCTCGATCGGCCGTCGACTCCAGGATCCGCTGCTCGAACTCGCGCGCATGGACGTTCGCACGCTGGGCCTTGGCCAGACGCTCGACGACGTGCACCAGGGCCTGCTGCAGCGGGAACTCGGCGCCGTCACGTCGTCGTGCCTCGCGATGGTCGGCATCGACCTCAACACCGTGACGAAGGACCTGCTCGAATCGCTGCCGGGTCTCACGACCGAACAAGCCCAGGCGATCCTTGAGCACCGCCGCAAGATCGGCGGTTTCCCCAACCGCGCGGCCCTCGCCGAAGTGTCGGGCCTCGATGCCACCACGGTGCGCAATATCGCCGGTCTGCTGCGTGTGGTCGGCGGCAGCGAGCCTCTCGATGCCTCGCCGATGCACCCCGAGGACTACCCCATCATCCAGGCAATCGCCGCGAAGAAGGGTGTCCCGGCCCAGGAACTGCTCGGCGCCAACCTGCGCGACCTCTCGGCGGACGACTTCGTCACCGAAGCGGTCACCCGCCAGCACGTCATCAGCGTGTTCCAGCAGCTGCAGCGCGCCAACGAAGACGCGCGCGGCGAACTGACGCAAACGTCCAACGAAGGCGTCAACTCGCTCGCCGACCTGCACAGCGATCGGGAACTGCGCGGTCGCATCGCGAGCCTGACCGAGTTCGGCGCGTTCGTCGACCTCGGCATCGGCCAGGACGGCCTCATCCACATTTCGCAGATCCCCGGCAACCGCGTGCGCGATCCGCAGCAGATGCTGCGCGTCGGCGAAGTCGTGACGGTGTGGGTGCTGCACACCGACCAGCAGACCGGCAAGATCTCGCTGTCGATGCACAAACCGCGTCACCTGCAGGAAGGCCGCTTGCCGACCCTGGGCGAACGCATGGAGCAGCAGCAGGGTCGCCGCCCGCGCCGCCAAGGTGGACCGCAGGGTGGGCCCAACGATGCCCAGGGTCAGCCAGGCCGCTTCCAAGGTCAGGGTCATCAGGGTCAGGGTGGTCCGGGCCAGGGTCACCAAGGTCAGGGATACCAAGGTCAGGGTGGCGGCGGCCGTCGCCCCGAGCGCCGTGGTCCCGCCGAGCCAGGTCAGGACGGCGGTCGTCCACGGTTTGGCCGCGGCGCGCCGCGCGGGCCGGGCGAACGCGAAGGTGGCGATCGCGGCTACGGCGGCGAGCGCAGTTATGGCGAAGGTCGCGGCCGTGGACCGCGCGAACAGCGCGTCTACACGGTCGACCCCGGCAAGGAAGTCGTCGAAACCCGCAGCCACAAGGGCGAGGTGACTTCGCTGTCAAGCCTGCGCGCACTGTTTGGCGGCGCCAAGCCGGCCAAGCCCGCAGCGGAACCCGCGCCTGAAGGCGGCGGCGAGACCAAGTAGGCCCGCGCCCCCTCATGGCGCAGGTCTTCGTAGTCGAACGCGCGGACTTCTTCGGCGGCGTCTGGGCCCAGGGCTTCGTGCC
>JADZDL010000046.1 GCA_020851075.1 Planctomycetota bacterium
AGAAGTGCAACAGTCAGAGTCGCAGCGAATACGGCATCACGAGCCGGTAGCGATCGGTTGCGCGCATCGGATCGAGACTTTGGTGCTCGTCGGCGATGAGCGCCTTGCCATGGCGCAAGGCGGAGGCCTTCGCAGTTGGCCGGGCATCGGGAAGCTTGCCGCTGCCGATTCCTGCAGAACTTGACGACTGCTGGGCGGGCTCACGCTCCATTTCGAGTCGGGTGTCCATGGGCATTCCTCGGAGACGAAAGCCCAAGGGTAGGTAGGCGGGGGGCTGGAGGCAACCCGGGGGCTCAGGATGACATCGCCGCCCCGTAGAGGGCGGGGACCACGCAGCAAGCCGCATACAAGAAGAGGATCGCCTTGAGCTCGCGCGCGAGCGACGCTTCGGGGGCGCGCACGACGGTTGGATCCTGTTCTGTCGTGGGCACTTCGGGGTTGGCAGCCGATTCGGCCCCGGGCTCGGCCGGCACTGCCTGGCGCCGGTTTCCAGCACTTTGCAGAGGGGTTGCCCCGACCGGTCGCTGGCGCAGGTGCCAGGCCGTCACGGCGAGCACCACCAGCGCCACTGCCCAGCGTTGCCAGGTGACGAGCAGGGCGCCAAAGGCCGTGCCCAGACCGCCGAGCAGCATGGCAAACGTGAAGAGCCCGCCGAGGTCCGTGGCGGCGTCCGCATCGCGATTCTGGGTAAACGGCACTGCGTCGAGCGAGCGCAGCATCGGTTTTGCGACCAGGATCGACAGGCCGAACGCGAACAGACCCGCGGCGGCGGTGTCGAGGCGGGCTGGACTGAAGACCAGGGCCAACGCCAACGCGAGCATGTGCACGGGCACGAGCACGTGCGTCACCAGGGCCCGCCACACGCCGTCATGCACGAGTTCGCGCGTGAGGTGAGGCGACTGTTCGAAGAGCCAACCCGTGTCCGGCTGGTCGGCGCGCGGCAGGAACGCGATGAGGAACGGCAGGTAGATCGCCGGCATCTGCAGCAGCAGGCACAAGAACACGAAGCTGTTCGGTTGGCCGCTGCCCTGCAGACTGAGGAACACCATGCCCGCCGGCAGGCCGAGCAGAGGTAGCACCCGCGAGCGGAAACCGGCGCTGCGCCACATCGAAACCGCGACGAAGTCGGCGATGGCGAGGCGCGGACCGCTGCCGCTGAGGCGGCGCAGCAGACTTCGCAGCACGCTGTCGGTGCTGGAGCGGGTTTGCCGGGCGGCTTCCCACTCGCCCGCCGCGATGGCGAGCAGCAGCAACAGCACCGCGCCGCCGACGAATGGCAGCAGCCGCCAGACTTCGTGCGGGTAGGCCAACAACCGCGCGGCGTGGTAAGGGGGCAGCAGTTCGGCGCCGATTCGCCCGATCGGCAGGTCGGCGGCCGTGCGCTGCAGCCGCTGCAGGCCAAGCGCAAACATCGCGACTCCGCCGCCGAGCAGGAAGGCCTTGCCGGTGCCGGCCAGCAAGGCCGCGCGCGCGTGGCCAAACCAGCGATCGAGAATGCGCATCGTCACCGCGAGTGCGCCGGTGGCGAGTCCGCTGCAGGCGCACGCGAGGGCCAGGTACGCAACGGTCTGCCAGGCGCTGCTGCGCAGCATGCCGAGCATGATCGCGGTGGGCAGGGCCATGCCGAGCGTGACCAGACACACGTAGAACGCGGCGTGTCCGCTGCGAGCCAGGACCACCGTCGAGCGTCGGGCTGGCGAGGTGCCGACGAGTGCGGCGTCGGCGCGGCGCCGGTTGAGTTGGTCGTGATCGCTGAGCGCTCCGGTCGCCACGAGCAGCGACGACAGGCACAGATTGGCTGCCGCGAAGGGCACCGGCGGCGTCTCCGGATACATCAGCGCGGCAAACACGAAGGCGAGGAACGACTGCGTGAAGATCGTCGTCGTGAGGCTGCTGCCGGTGCCGCCCGTTCGCCGGGCATCGCCGAAGAAGTCCAGCACGAGCCATGCGTGCACGAGGGCTCGCACCGTTCTCATGGCAGTTCGTTCGGGGGCAGGTCGATTGGCGGTTGGGGGCGCCGCCGCAGCAGCCCGAACGCTGCGGTGTAGCCCTGCAGGTGGGTCGATCCACCCACGGGACCGATCTCACCGTTGCAGTGGAAACCGACCAACGGCACGCCGTTGGCGAGCGCTGCGAACGTGTCGTGGTCGGCACCTTCGCGGCCGAGGCAGCGGAACAGCAGAGCCGCCTGGGCGGTGTGTGGATGGGTCGCGGCGAGGCGCGTGTGCAGGTCGTGCTGGCTCGTCGCCGCGTCGCGCAGGTGCAGCTGGATGCGCCTGCCCACCGCCAGATGGTCGCTGACGAGCACGTTGCCGGAGTCCGGGTCGATGCCGAGGATGTTGCGGACGAGGTAGTTGCTGCGGGCCGTGGCCGTCGCGGCAAAAGGATTCACGTCGATGCCGAGAAACAGCGGGCTGCGTTCGGCGAGGTCGAGATCCTGGTCGGCGAGCGCCATGAGCTGCTCCTCGACGAACATGCGCGCGGGGGAGTCATCGATGGCGACCAGGCGGTTGCGTTCGGCTTTGGTGATGCGACCGCTGCGGCCGATCGGCCGACAGCCCTGGGACATCACGGCCTGCAGGGTGACATCGCCGGCCAGGGCGAGCAGGACTGCACCGGTGCGATGCACGGTCCGCCCCACGAACACGACGTTGCCATCGGGATGATTGCTGCCGCTGGCGACGCCACCAACCTTGGGGGCATTGGGCCACCCGTAGTCGAGTCCCGCCAGCAGCGCGGTGGCGTCGCCATGGAACGGCTCGGTGAGCACGAGCATGCCGCGCACGTCTTCGTGGTGGATCGGCAGCAGGCTGCGCCAGGCGGAAGGCGGCGCATCGGGGTCGGGCAGGTCGCCGTTGGCGATGGCCATCGCGTGCAATTCGACGCCCGGCAGGCGGCCCGCAAGCACGGTGATGCCGTGCCGGTTGGCGAGCAGGTGGCCATCGCCGATGAGGGCTGCGCCCGTGCAGCCGATCTGCGTGCGCGCGCTGAGCAGTTCGTGCAGCAGGACTGGCAGGCGGTCGATTCCGGCGCCGTAGCGCGGCGAAGCGAAGACGATCGCGAGGTCGATCGGGCCGGGGCCCAATCCCTGACGGATCGCACTCGCGACGGAGCGGCAGGCTGCTTCGAGGTCGGCGCCCGTGGCCGTGGCGCTGTGGAATCGCATGGCGCGCGGACCATACTCGAATCTGCCCGGCTTCGAAGCGGCCACTTTCGCGACAACGACAAGTGGGCTACATGGAGTCCATCACCTACCTCGATCGCATCCGGGCTTGCAGCGGCGCGGACCTCGGTGCCTTCGTGCCGTGGTTCGTGGATGGCGCGGTCGTCGGCTACGTGCATCGGGATCGTGTGCCGATCCTTGAGCGCGACGAAGGCTTCGCTGCGCGGGGCTGTGCTCAGGAACAGGGCCGCGGCCTGGAACTCGTCGGGACCGGCTTCACCGAACGGTCCTCGGTGTTGGCCTCTGTGGTGGGGCGCCTCGTGGCCAAGGGCGAACTGCGCCCGCCGCTTGGCGAGTTCTACCCGGTGACCGCGGGCCTCGTGCCCGAACCCCTGTTGCAGGTGGATCGTACGGCAGTGGCGTGGTTTGGGGTGCGGGCGGCGGGTGTTCACCTCAACGGTTGGGTTCGCCTTCCGTCCGGGGTTCACCTGTGGGTCGCCGAGCGTTCGCGCGGCAAGCGGACGTTCCCCGGTCATCTGGACAATCTCGTGGCGGGGGGCAGCGCGATCGGCTTTCAGCCTCGGCAGACGTTGGAAAAGGAGTGTCACGAGGAGGCCGGGATGCCGCTCGAACTCGCGCAGCGCGCCATCGCCACGGGCTCACTGCGGTATGCGCAACAGGACGGTCGTTCTTACAAACCTGACCGCCTCGACCTCTTCGACCTCGAGTTGCCCCCGGACTTTTTGCCGACCCCGATCGATGGCGAGGTTCAGGCCTTCCATCTGTGGCCGGTCGACAAGGTCGCCGCGTCGCTGCGCGGCGATGGACTTTGGAAGCCCAATTGTGCGCTGGTCGTGCTCGACTTCCTGCTGCGGCGCGGCCACTTGGATCGCGAGTTGTCGGTGGATCAACGGTGGGCCCTGTGGACCGCGCTGCGCTGGACCGCCTGAACTACCAGAATGCCAACCTACGCACCCTCCAGCACACGTCTCGGGCAACTGCAACGGGGCACCGGTGCCGGCTTCCTGCAGGCTCTGGAGGCACCCGGGGCGGCGCGCGAAGAGGTCCTGCAGTGCATTCTGCGCGACCCCAGGATCGTACCGCAGCTCGAGTCGCGGGCGCGCTACTACGCCGAACTGGCCTTGCAGCTGGCGTTGCCGATCGAACCGTTGGTGCGCGCCGCGAGCCTCGACGAGGCGGACCTCGCGGTTGTCGACGTGCTCGCCGAAATGGCGGCGCGCGGCAGCCTCGATCTGCGGCGCCTGCTTACCGATCGTGACAGTTCGCGCGAACTGCGCTGCGGCATCGTCCGTTATCTGCGCGACTACCCGGTCTGGGCGAGCCGGCAGTTGCCGATCGATGCAGTTGCCGAACTGGCCGCCGTGCTCCTCGATGGGGACGAACTGGTGGTCGACGTCGAGATCTACCCCGAGTTCTGGGGCGCCTTCTCGGGCCGCATTCCGGGCGTCGCCGAGGCCTTCGCGACGGCGGCTGCCGAGGCGGCCGCCGAACGTGCCGCGTTGCCCGAGCGCCTGCCGGACCCGGCCGTGTTGTCGACAGCGGCGTTGCTGGACCTGCTCGAGCAGTTCGCGTCGAGCGAGATCCAGGCTCAGCTCGCCCAGCGGACTTCGGTCGAGGATCGCGCCCTGCTGGCGTGGCGCGTCGAACACGGTTCGTCCGCTCGCCTGTTTGGGGCCGCGGACGCGCTTGGGCGCATGGGCGATCCACGTTTGCTCGATCTCGCCGAGCAGCTGTTTGCCGAGCCCGATGACCTGACGGATCCGCGACGCATGCTCGGCGCCGAGGCGCGTGCCCGCCGCTCCGCGCTTGGTAGCTACGTGACCAACCTGCCGCCGGAGCAGACCTTGGCGTTGGCGCGCGAATGGTGGCCGCGGGGTGGCTACTTCGAAGTGGTGGCTGGGCGCGTGCTCGCGCAGCATGCAGAACCCGCCGATCGTGGGTGGCTCGAAGCGGTGGTTCGGGCGCAGTTGCAGGCTGGGCGTAGTGTTGCCGGGGAAGCTCTCGAGGCGCTGCTGCACGTGGCGGACCGGCGGTCGTTGCCGCTGTATGCGGACGTCGCCACCCAGTCGACGAGTTCCTTCGTGCGTTGCCTGGCCCTGGTGGGGCTGGCGCAGGATCCAAACGCGGTTGCCTCGGCGCGTTTGCTCGAGGAGGCCCTTTGGGATTGTGAGCCCGAGGCCCGATACCTGGCCCAGGTCCACGTGCCGGCGGCCGCGCTGGCGTCGCGCCGTGGCGTGCCCTCGTTGGTGCACGACCCACTGGAGGACGCCGGTCCAGAAGATTGATCGCCGGTTCGCGGCGCAGCCTTTGGCTGCTACGTTCTGCGCTGTGCGCGTTGTCCTTGTGAGTTCCCCTGGCCCAGGCCCGCTGGCTCACTGGAGCCATGACATGACCGCGGAGCTCGCGCGAACGCTGCTGGCCGGTGGCGCCGAGGTCCAATGGGTGCCGGTGGTGCACGCTCGCGAAGCGACCCCGCCGCCCCCGGCGGGCATTCACTCGTTTGGCGGCTCCGTGCTGACGTCGGCACCGCTGCACCGGGTCGAACGTGGCACTCTGGACCTGCCCCTGGAGTCTTCGCTCACGCGCGAGCTGCGGGCCCGGCCAGTGGATGCCATGGTGCACATCGGCGCTGGCGCGCGGGGTTCGGTCAACCTGCTGTGGATCGCGGATCGTATGGGGGTGCCACCATTTGCGATCGTGCGCGCCGACGAGGTGGTGTGTCAGCGGGGCGACCTTGTCCATGCGACGGGAAACGCCTGCGCGAACTTCGAGGATCCCGTTCGCTGCGGTCGCTGCTGCACGGCTTCGTGGCTGCGTCGGGCCGCGGCGAGCGAAGTGCAGAATCGCCTCGAACTGCTCATCGCGAGCCTGCAGGTAGCGCGCGGGGTCATCGTTCGCGAAGAGCGGGAGGCGAAGATGCTGGAGCAGGCCGGCGTGCCGAGGCGCAACCTTCTCCTCGCCGCGCCGGAGGACGCCGCGCGAGTGCTCGCCGAACGCCTGCTCGCGGGCCCCACGAGGTCGCCCAGCCTAACCCGGCGCGACTAGTTCTTTGCCTGCTTGCGGAAGTCGAGCGCGCCGAAGTCGAAGTCGGCGATCGGGCAATCGACGCGGAACCCGACGACCCCGCCGGTCGTGTCGAGTTCGAAACGCACCAGCGCGAAGGGCAGGAACTTGTCCGGGAAGTCGGTGCGGAACGTATCGAAGTGCCAATGCGCGAGTGTGCCGAAGATGCGGCGCTTGCTCGGCAGGAACGTGAGGTGCAGCGCCCCGTCCTTCAGCTCGATCTCGGCCGGGCCGTAGATGGCGTCTTCGTAGCGACCAACGTAACTCGCGAGCGGCAGGCTCGGCTTGGTCCCTTCCTTGCGTTGTTGCTCGCGCTTCTGCTTCTCCGCGGCATCCCGCTTCTCGATGCGCTGCTTGCGCGTGGCGAGATCGTCGATCACCGCGATGCCGTCGCCGCCCGTGCGCGCGACCAGCAGTGCGCGTTTGATTGCTTCGTTGAGGATGCCGTCGTTGCTGTTGTTGAGCGTGATGAAGCCGAACTTCTCGGCTGGCATCAGCGACACCTTGCTCAGGAAACCGGGCATGCCGCCGTCGTGCTCAACCAGCTTGTTGCCGCGCTCGAGGCTCAAGAACCAGCCCATGCCGTAGCCGCGCATGTCCGCGGTGCCCGCTCCTGAGCCACCGCCCATGGCTACGTGAGGCCGCCACATCTCAGCGAGCGACGCCGGAGCAAGCAGAGACTTGCCGTCGAAACTGCCTTTGTCGAGCAGCATGCGGACCCAGGGGGTCAGATCGTGGACCGACGAGTAGATCGAAGCCGCTGGCTTGCAGGCGGTGAACTCGTGGTCGGGAATCACCTGACCGTCGATGTGTGGGAGCGCTTTCTCGGCCTCCGCGGGCAGGCGTTGCGCGCTGGCGCGACTGTGCTTCATGCCGAGCGGCGCGAAGAAACGCTGCTCGACGAACTCCTCCCAGCTCTGTCCGGACACGCGCTGCACGACCATGCCGGCGACCATGTACATGAGGTTCTGGTAGCCGAACTGCTCGCGGAAGCGCTGGGTGATCGGCAGCTTCTCGAGGCGCCGCAGCACCTCGGCATCGTCGTAGTCGCTGCCGTACCAGAGCAGGTCCCCTTCAAACGTCACGAGCCCGCAGCGATGGCTGAGCAGGTCGCTGATGGTCATGTGCGCGGTGATCCACGCGTCCGCCATCTTGAACTCGGGAATGCGGTCGACGACGCGGTCATCCCAGCTCAGTTTGCCCTCCTGGACGAGCAGGGCGACACTGGCGGCCGTGAACGCCTTGCTGCACGAGGCGATGTTGAACAGGCTGGTGGGCGACAGGGGCGATCCCGCCTGGCGTTGCCCGCGCGCGACCTCGGCGAGCACATCGCCGTCCTGTACGACTGCGACGGCGATGCCGACCGGCGCGAAGCGTTCGAACGCTCGCTGCACGATGGCTTCGACCTGTGCTGCTTCGAGGCGGGTCGCAGGCGGGGGTGTTTGCGCCAGGCCTAACGCATGACCGAACAGGAACGCGGCGCTTATCGCCGACAGCATGGGGCGGGTGACCATTTCGTGCCCTCTACGGTAGGGCGTGGGGGGGCTGCGAGCCAGATTGCGACCCCACTCGGTCTTTTTGGGCAAACCGGTATGCTCCCGCGCGCCCCTCCGTCCCGTCCTCATGTTCCACGCCCGTACCTTGGTCGCCGCCGCGCTTTGCGCGAGCGCGCTGGCGCAGACTTGCCTTCGTCCGGTGCCGCCGGCCGCGGGGTTCGTGACGCAGTTGAACGCGGTGATCCCGGTCACGTACTCCGACGGGTATCAGACGTTTGGATCGATGATCTGGCCCGTCGATCCGCCGCCACCTTGTGGCTGGCCGCTGGTCGTGTTCGTGCACCCGTTTGGGCAGTCGCGCGCCGATGAACTCGCCTTGCAGATGACGGTCGCGGGGCAAGGCTATGTGGTCTGGAGCTACGACGTGCGCGGGCAGGGACAGGCACTTGCTGCCAATCCAAACCACGCCCAGCTCGGTTCCACGTTGTGGGGCCCGGTCGAGCGTTGCGATCTGGCGGAGTCGATTCAGTTCGCAGGTTCGCTGCCGGCGATGGCAGGCATCGTGGATGCGACGCGCGTCGGGGTGGTCGGCAGCAGTCAAGGTGGTGTGCACGCCTGGACTGCCGCGGCGTGGTCCGGGCTGCCGCTCACGGTGCCTTCGCGCACGCCGTTGATCTTCCCGGTCATCAAGTGTGTTGCCGCGAACGACTATGTGGCCGAGCCGATCCATGACTGGCTGCGCAACGACCTGCTGTGGAGCTCCTGGTTTCTGGAGGCACTGGCGGGCAGCTACGCGGGCATTCCGATCGACGCGACCTTCCTGGCCTCGGCGCGCGCGGCGTTCTTGAATCAGGATGCCGCCGGTCTGCTGACTACGTTTGCCAACGAAGGGCGGGGCATCGAGGCCAATCTGCTCGCCAGCACGGTGCCCGTGCTCTACTCGCACGCCTACCACGACCGCATCGATAGCCCCTTGCCAACGCTCGAACTCATGCAGGGCATGCAGGGGCCGTGCCGCGCGATGTTGAGCACGATTGGTCACAATACGCCGCAGAACCTGCACGAACGGTCGTTTCGCGATGGTGTGATCCTGCGCTGGCTGCACCGGTTCCTCTGGGATGAGCAGAACGAGGTCGAGCTCGAGCCGCCATTCGTGCTTTCTGAGTTGCCATTGGAGCGCACGGTCCGCGAGGACGTGACCTTTGCGTGGAGTCGTCACCACGGTGGTGATCCGATCGTTGCTTCGTCGGCGACGCGGTTCTTCCTGTTTGATGACAACACGCTGCGCGAGGTTCCGCCCGCAATTCCGCAGGCAAGTCACGCGATCGATCAGACGATCGATCCCCTGGTGACCACGTTCACGCCCGCGGACTATCTCAATGACCCCGCCGTGCGTTCGCTGGCGAACGTGCTCACCGTCTGCCCGCTCGATGAAGTGGTGTACACGTTTACGGCGACGGAAGAGCGGCAGATCGATGCGAGTGCCGCGGTGCACCTGCGCCTCGTTCCCAACCACCCGGATTGGATGTTGGCGGCGCTGCTGACGATCGAGCCGCCCGGCCCAGGCGCCGAAGAAGTGATGTTGGCGAGTTCGGCGGTCTGTTCCGCGTCGAGTGTGCCGGGCATTGCCGAAGATCACGACTTCCTGCTGCCGCCCGTCGCGGCGCGGGTTCCCGTCGGCGGCATCGTGCGGCTGCGATTGCGCAATCTGTGGTTGCGAGAATCACCGATGGCGCAGGCTTTGGAGGTCGCGCCACGCTTTCACGACTTCCACCTCGATGTCGTTTTGGGCGACACGCTGGCCGGTTCGTGGATCGACCTGCCGCTCAACCCGGTGCAGCCGAAGTTGTCTTCGACGACGACGTGGTTCCCGTTGGCGAGTGCTCCGCCGGTGTCGTTGTTCTTGCGTGGGGGAGTCGCTCGCGCGGGGCAGCCGTACTTCGTGACGGTTGGCGTCAGCGGTCAGTTGCCGGTCACGCAGTTTCTCAACGCGTCGATGCCTCTCGAGAACGACTGGCTGGTCGGGATCGTGAGTGGTGCGCTGCTGCAGCCGGAGTTCAACGCGTTCCTGGGCACGCTGGACGCCAACGGCGAAGCGATCGCGACAATGAACTTCGGCGCCTATGCACCGCTACCTGCGGAACTCACGGGGCTGCGCTTGTCCTTTGCATCCTTCGTGTTTGACAGCATGGCCGGTATTTCCGGTGCCGCCTCGAACGCCTGCGACATCTTCATGCAGTGACTTGAGGCTGGGACTTGAGGCTGGGCGCGCTCGGCTGCGCGTTCTTACGCGTCGCCAGCCGCCTGCATGCGCCGCTGCCGCCGTTCGTCCGCGGTCATCTCACTGTCGAGGCGGCCCAGGAATGCGCCGCCTTCCTTCGCGCGGATGAACTGCGCGAACAGTGGCGAGACCCGCTTTACGTGCGCAAACATGTCGAGCGCCACTTGCCGGTACGAGAAGTGCCCTTCGGGTCCGCTGCGCAGTTCGATGAAGTACGCGGTCTGGCGCGGGTCGAACTGGATGCGTACGCGCTGCAGGAACGCGAACGGCGCCACGTAGCCCGCCGCGTGCGGGAACCGCGCGGCGATCTGCTGCTGCACTTCGGCGGTGCGTTCGAGCACGGCCGTGTATTCGCTGAGCACCCCGGCCTGCTCCATCAGCGGCGGCACGGCAAAACCGTGCACCGTGGTCAGCGTTTGCTGTTGTTGCAGGCTCTTGCGATGGCGACCAATGTCGCGATACGCACCGAAATCGAGCAGCACCTCGAACTCAAACGGGGCCGCCCCTTCGCAGGCGAGTGGCCAGGCATCGTGGGGGCCGCGCGCCGCCATGACCTTGTTCAGCAGGTCCTGCCGCTGCCCCTGCGTCATCGCTTGCACGGTGGCGAGCAGGCTGGCGAACGGTTGCTGGCTGTGTTCGTAGAGCAGCGACGCGAGCAGGCGGTTGTCGAGATTGGGGTCAAACGCGAGCAGTTGCGTATGACCCTGCGCTGCGCCGCGATGCACTGGCGTCGCGGCGGTGCCTAGCTCCTGCGAAAGCGCTGGCAGTGCTTGCTGCAACGCCTGCAGGAAGGGGTTCGGCCGCGCGTGCTTGAGCAGGGTCGGCAGCGCCTTCTCGGCCTCTCGCTGCATGCACTCGCCGACCAGGCGGAACTCGGTCAGCGAGTGGCTTTTCAGTTCGGTGATGATGTCACTCATCACGCGCGCGTCGGCGACCATGCCCCACTTCGTGAAGATCGCGGGCGTGAGCAGGTAACGCGCGGCGTCAAAGGCCTCCGCCTTCAGCGTGCGCAGCCACGGCGCTTCTTTCTCGCCGGGCTGCAGCGGCCGCAGCTTCTGCAGGTGCGTGAGCAGTCGTTCGGTGGCGTTCTGGTAGAGCGCGAACGTGCTTTGCAGCACGCTGTCGTAGCCCTTGGCGAGGTCGCCGCCGGCCGCCATCACTTCGGGATCGCGCCAGTGTGTCTCGGCCGTGAACGAGATGTAGCGGGTCGACGATTCTTCGAACGAGCAGCGGCGCTCGCGTTGCACGAACCGCGTCACCAACTGCGACACACGTTCGACGGCGAGGTGCACGACGGAACCTTCGCGCAGCGAGTTGTGGCCGTGATCGATCGCGTAGGTCTTCAGGAACTGCCCCGACTTGTCGGCCATCACGGCGGAGAGCGTGTCCTGTGCCGCCCCCGCGAGCGGCAGGTCCTCGAGTTGTTTGCCTTGCGCCTGCAGGCCTTGCCGCAGTCGATCGAGGAACTGGTCGCGCATCGACTTGCTGCTGCGCGAGTAGACCCCGTTCAACGTTGCCGCGACTTCCTGAGGCAGGTTGCGCACCAGGTAGATGTCGGCATGTTCTGGGCCGTCGACGACCGAGAAGTAGGTCTCGAGCAGGCGCCGTTCAAAGTCGCTGTAAGGCATGGGCGGGTGTCGGAGAGGGGGGCACAGACTCTAGGTTGGGGCTGGGCCTGAGTCGAGGCTGGCACTCGACGGATCAGCGTGCCGCCGCAAATTGGACCGTCTGGAACGGCGTCGTGTCGGGGGCGCCCGGGCTGATGCGCAGTTCGGGCACTTCGCCAAGCATCATCACGGCACAGACATAGGTGCCGCGGTTGCACACATTCTGGCTGCGATCCACAAACATCGTGATGCAGCGCGCGACGTCGACGGGAGCATCCTGGGTGAGGGTCGCCTCGATCGCCGCGAAGCGCGAACACACGAACGGTGCCGCGCCCGGCTTCTGGTTGGCTTTGGCCAGATCGGCCACGAAGTCGGGGTTCCAGTCGGTGTTGGCGACGGGGTGGTTGGTGTGCCAGACGCGCTCGGCGCCGGTCTTGGGCAGAAACCGCGTGACCTGGTGGGCCGAGGCCTCATGGCAGGTGACGTTCTCCGCGCCCCCGATCGTGTACGCCTGCCCACTTGCATGCTTGACGCGCAGGAGGAACTCCCGTGCCGCCGCGTCGTCGCGCTGTTCGAGGATGCCGCGGACCACGAACGCAACCGGCAGGCCGTCGCGGCACGGCGCGAGCTGCAAAATGGTATTGACGGCGACGGCGACCTTGCCGTTGTTCATGCCCATGGCGCCGATCAGGCCGGGCAGTGTGACGACGAGGCTCTGCAGGTCCGAGTCGCAGTGGTGGATGCGCAAGAGCGTCGGATAGGTCTGCATCCAGGTCGGGATATCGAGGTTCTGCGCCACGATCGTCGGCTGTTCGCCAGTTTTCGCGAGCCCGAGTGACGTGCACTTCTCCTGCTTCAGCGACCGCGTCTGCGCCCACAGTTCGTCGATGAGCTGGTAGGCAAACATCGTCGCAAACGACTGCCCGGAGCCATCGGCGATGCCACGCACTTCGTCGAGCAGCCCCGGCGTGAGACGGCGGACGGCCGCGTCGTAGCTCGTGGCGGCGAGAAAGCGGGGCACGAACGTGCTGGCCTGCTCGCCAGTTACCTTCGGCAGGTCCGCTTCAAACATGCGCACCATCTCGCCGATCTCGCGCTGCAGTTCCTTGCCATGCTGCAGGCCCCGTTCGTAGGGCGTGCCGTGCAGATCGACGATGCGCAGGCTCTTTTCCGCCTGCTGTGCGGCGACGCTCTGGGCGAAGTACGCGGTGGCGAGCAAGAAGGCGGCGCGCAAGGGTTGCATGGCGCCACGATACGGCCGGCGCCCGAAAATCTCGCCCAGCTGGCCCCTGGTAGTGCACTAGGAGGCATGGGGACACTCATCCACAGGACTTTCCTGCTCTCACTGTGCTCCGCCGGTATCGCGCTGCCGGCCCAGGAACTCGTATGGCACATTCCCAAGCGCGGAGCCGTCGAATACCGCCGGACGTGGCATGCCACGGCAGGGCCCGCCACCAAGAGCGCGAACGAAGCGCGCAGTGGCGACCCGAAGGGCAAGGTGCCCGAGCGTTATCTGCCGCGTTTGGCGCCGGCCCCGGTGTTGTGCCAGGGAGAACTGCGCGAGGACCAGAAGGCGATCGGCGATCCGGTGCGCGACCTGCGCGACGTGCTGCGCGCGGTCGCATTCGATCTCGCGAGCCGCAGCTCGGTGCGCAGCAAGTTCCCGCGTGTGCTGCCGTTTGGCGATCTGGTGGTCTCAGGCAACTGGGGCACCATGACCGACGATGGCACGCAGCTGCTGCGCGCGACGGTGACAGGCAAGGTGCCGGCCGTCATCCAAGGCGAACTGCGTGGCACCGCCGAGCAGTTGCGACCATTCTGCATGCAAGGCGTCGAAGGAACCCTGCGCGCCCAGCGGCGCATCGATGTGGCAGCGGGGCTCGTGACTTCGTTCTCGGCCGAGATCGATCTGGTCGTCACCGAGGACCAACGCCAGTTCCGGCGGTTCCAGCTCGCGGACGAATGGCAGTTCGTCGCGGTGCGCGACAACCAGGATGCCGACTTTCGCTTGCGCACCGCCGATGCGATCCGCCACGGGGTCGCGTTCGTCAAGGATGCGATCGATGACCGCAAGTCATTCCTGCTCGACACCGGCAAGGAGAATCGCAGTTATGGCAGTGGCCGGCTGGCGCTCGCACTGCTGACGCTGTTGCACGGGCACGTCGGTCGCGACGAACCCGTGGTGGACCGGGGCTTTGACGACCTGCGCAAACGTGCGTTTGTCGATACCTACTCGCTTGCCACCGCCTTGATGGCGATGGCGGCCCGTTATGCGCCCGCTGGGGAGGCCGAACGGATCCGCAATGGCGAGTTGGCGACGATCGCGCCGCGCGCGCTCGAGGATCGCGACCGCAAGCTCGTGCAGCAGTGGACTGAACAGCTGCGCAAGAACGTGGATCCGCGTTCGGATGCGACGCGCGTGATGCGCTTCAACTATGTCGCGGGGCCTCGTTACGACACCTCGCTGCAGCAGTACGGCCTGCTCGGCTTGTGGTCGGCGCACACGTGCGGCGTCGAGGTTCCGGCGACCACGTTCGCCGCCGCTGCGCGCCACTTGTTGTCGGTGCAGTGCGAGGCCGTGGGGCGAGTGCCACTGCAGCTCGCCAGCTATGCGAATCTGCGCGAGGTGCTTGGTACGGACGCCGAGCCGAAGGTGCCCGAGCGCCGCGCGGTGGCCAGGGGGTTTGCGTACGAGGAAGCTGCCGAGCCGCCGTTCGGATCGATGACGAGCGCTGGCATCAGCGGGCTCCTGCTCGCGCGCGCTGGCATGCAGGCCAATGGACTGCGCGACAAGGTGATGGAAGGGCAGATCGACGAATCCGTGCGCGACGCGTTTGCGTGGCTCGCCCAGGAGTTCTCCGTGCGCGCCAACCCAGGCTTTGCCGAGCGTGCCGACCACCACTGGTACTACTGGCTCTACGGCCTCGAACGTTCGTGCGAACTGCACGGCGTGGCGTGGCTGCAAGGGCGCGATTGGTACTACGAAGGCGCCATGCAGCTGTTCAGTCACCAGCAGGCGAATGGCTCGTTCCGCACGGAGTTCTCGAGCAGTCTGCTGATCGAGACGACGTGCTTCGCCGTGCTGTTCCTCGCCAAGTCGACGCCTTCGGCGCCGATCACCGGCGGGTGAACTCAGCCGTGGTGCTGCGACTCGAGCCAACGCTCCACTTCGATCGCTGCCATGCAGCCCGTGCCGGCGGCCGTCACGGCCTGGCGGTAGTAGCTGTCCTGGCAATCGCCAGCGGCGAACACGCCGGGGATGTTGGTCTCGGTCTTGCCGGGCACGGTCACGATGTAGCCCTTGTCGTCCATGG
>JADZDL010000047.1 GCA_020851075.1 Planctomycetota bacterium
ACGTCGAACTCGGCGACTTCTACTTCAAGGCGGGCCGCTTCCCGGAAGCCGCGGACGCTTATGCCCGCGCCCGCACTTACGCCCCGGATGACGCTTCGGTGCACCTCCTGCTGGCCGATGCGGCGTTTGCCACGGGTGATTACCACTTCGCGGCCTTCCTGATCGGCGAGGCAGTGCGCCTCGATCCGTCGCTGGCCACGGCGGACACCGACAAGCGCCTGTTCTATGGCGACCCCAAGCTGTTCGAGACCCAGATGCAGGGCCTCGATGACTACCTGGCGAGCAAGCCTTACGACGCGCTGGCGCACCTCGTGCGCGGCTACAACCTGCGCTTCTCGGGCCAACCGGCCGGCGCCGTCACCGCCTTCCGGCGTGTGCTCGAAATCGCCCCGGACAACCGCACGGCGGCCACCTTCCTCAGCGTGCTCGCCCCGGCCGATAGCGCCGAGCCCGTCATCCGCTGAGAGCCTGATAGAACGCGACGTCGGCCGCTCGATCGTCGCGTTCCTGCGGCTGCCGCGTTACGCTGCATGCCGAATGGCCCGCAGAATCGACACCTACCTGACCCACCTGGTCCCCGAAGAGAAGTTCGCGTTCTACGAAGCGGTGCGCGATTTCAGCGACACCGAGATCGCGCCGAACCTGCTGCACTGGGAACGCGACCACAGCCTCGTCCCGGATGATTGCATCCGCAAGATGGGCGAACTGGGCCTCTTCGGCCTGCCGATTGCCGAGCAATATGGCGGTCAGGGCGGCGACCATACGGATCTGGTCCTCATGGGCCTGGCGCTTGGTTATCACAGCCAATCCGTCGCGATCACACCAGGCGCGGCATTATCGCTCGGCGCCAAGCCGCTGCAACTCTGCGGCACCGAAGCGCAGAAGCAGGCCCACCTGCCGGCGCTGGCCCGCGGCGAACGCATGTTTGTGTTCGGTCTATCCGAGCCTGGGCGCGGCAGCGACGCGGCCAATCCCGAAGTGACTGCCGTTCGCAAGGGCGACAAGTGGGTCATCTCGGGAGAGAAGTGCTGGTCGACCAACGCCCACTGGGCCAGCCACGTCGTCGTGCACGCGATGACGAATCCGTCGGGCCAGAACGGCCGCCGCTCCACCTGCTTCATCGTGCCGATGAACCAGCGCGGCGTGTTCTACCAGGAGATGAAGGGCAAGAAGGTCTGGGAGCAGTCCTCGACCGGCTCGATCATGTTCGACAACGTCGAGGTGCCGCACGAAGCGATCCTCGGCACCGAGAACGACGGCTTCAAGGTGATGGTGACGACGCTCAACGGCGGCCGCCTCTTCATCGCTTCGCTGGCGCTCGCGTCGCTCGCCTTCGCGCTCGACAAGACCCGCGTCTACGCCGAGGAACGCATCCAGTTTGACGACAAGCCGATCGGCCGCTTCCAGCGCGTGCAGGACGTGATCGTCGACATGGACATCGCCCTCGACAGCGGCCTCACCTGGCTCATGCATCTTTGCTCGCTCTACGAGAAGAACCAGCTCTCGCGCGAACAAGCTGCCAAGGTCAAGGTCGAGTGCAGCCGCAAGGCCAGTGAACTCGTCATGCTCGCCATGGAAGTCTGCGGCGGCGTCTCCTGCTTTGACGAGTTCGGCCTGATCCGTCACCACAACGACCTGTTCGTGACGCGCGTCGGCGAAGGCAGCAACTTCGCGCTGAAGGACCTCATCGTGCGCCCATTGCGTAGCAACTGAAGACACTGCGTAGCAACTAGGGGCACTGCGCAACAACTGAGCCCCCGCCTGCGCGCCTAGCCCTGCCCGCGTGAGCGCCACGCATCGATCGCCTCGCGCATGCGTTCGTAGCGCAGGAAACCGCGTTTCTCGTAGTAGAGCGGCCCCTCGTGAGGCCGCTCGGCAATGCGCGCAAGCTGGACGCGCTGCAGCGATTGGCGGCCGCGCCACAGCAAGCGCAGCGCGACGAACGGAAACAGGCCCATCCACGTCTTGCGCTGCGAAGGGTAGCGCAGGCAATGGCGCAACTGCCGGAACCGATCGACGATGCCGATGCGCCACCGTTCGACCGGGCCATTCTGCACGAGCGGCGACAACACGCGGAAGAAGGGCCCAGGACACCGCGCCGCGTGGTAGACCGGGAACTGCCGCAATTGGGCGAGCCGGCCGCGCGCGTGCATGAGCACGGCTGTCACCGCATGCAGACCATCGTGATCCGGGTGGCCACCCTCCCACGCGAGCACATGCACGAGCGCCGACTCCGGCTGCGCATCGAGCACACTGGCGACTCGCTGTGCTACGGCATCGAGATGATCGTGCAGCCGACCATCGGGAATGCCCGCCACGGTACCAAGGAACTGCACGTTCTCCGGCGGCACCCCGAGGCGGCGCAACACTTCGCGCGACTCCGCGTCCCGCCGCTGTGGATCACCGCCCGCACCACCATCCGTGAGGTAGGCGCACACCACCTTGCCGGCTTTTGCACTGCGCGCGATGCACTCGTAGACCCCAAACTCGTCGTCCTGGTGCGCAAACAGGAACACCGCGACCGGACCAGCGACGGCGCCTTCAGCGGGCATCGGAGTTGGCATGGGCAAGGAGCGCCGGCTCGACGTGAGGATCTTCCCGTGTTTGCAGGCCCAACGAACTCATCGCACGCGCCCTTGCGGAAACCGGCGATGGATCGCGCGCCGCGGCACCGAAGCGATGTCGTTGGCCAGGAACGCGAGGATCAACTGCAGGCCCATGAGCGACGTCAACGCTGCGAGCATGACCGTGCCGATCGGTGTCGCGGTGCCGAGCTGGATGGCCCTCGCCCACTGCCAGCCACCAAAGGTCACGCCAAAGGCGAGCAACGCCGTGCCAAACGGCAACTCGACCGAAGCGAGCGACATGTCGCGCAGGTAGTAGTTGTAGAAGATGCGCTTCCCGAAGTTGCGCACGTGCTTCCAGAGGAACTCGCCGACAATGCGGCGGATCTTCAGGTTGCTCTGCTCATCGCCGTACTGCGCGTCCATCGGGATATCGACGACTACCGCGCGCAGCGTGTTGAGGCGGAACAGCATGTCCGTCTCGAAGAAGTAGCGACTGCTGATCTGGGCGAAGGGCAGGTGACTCGCCACGCTCGCGTGAATGGCCGTGTAGCCATTGGTCGGGTCAAACAGGTCCCAATAGCCCGACGAGAGCTTCGTCATGAACGACAGGATCGCGTTGCCAACCAACCGCATGCGCGGCATCTCGCGAATGCGTTCGAGGTCGAAGAAGCGGTTGCCCTTCGTGTAGTCCGCCTCGCCCGCGACGATCGGGCGCACGAACTCCGCGATGCGGCTGGGGTCCATCTGGCCATCCCCATCGATCTTCACGAGCACGAGGCAACCCGCGGCAATCGCCGCCTGGTAGCCCGTCATCACGGCCCCACCAACTCCCTGGTTGCGCTCGTGGAACAACACGGTGACGCGCGGGTCACGGCAATCACTCTGCACGAGCTTGCCGGAGCCTTCGGGGCAAGCATCGTCGACCACGAAGATGCGCTCGACTTCCGCCGGAATGGCGGCGATCACCCCCAGGATATGCCGCGTCACCTTGAAGGACGGGATGACGACGGCGATCCGTTCTGCGCGCGCGTTCTCCATTCGATCGCCAATTCGTAGAGGATCAGTTCGTGAGGGAAAGGCTACGCAGCACGACTGCGGGACCATCCTGACCGGAAACCGTCACCAACACCGCTTTGGCGCCCTTCGGCGCCACGTGCTGCATGCTATGAGGCTCGGGTTTGTCCGTGCAAGGGAACACCACGGCCTCCTGGCCCAGACCACGATTGTTCGCATCAAGCCACTGCAGCGCGACCCGCGCCTTGCCGGGACCATCCTGCTGCTGCAGCACCGCGGTGAGCCGATACTCGCGCCCGGCGACGATCGACACGCGCTGTTGGACCGTAGCACCACTGCGCAGCACGGCGCCAAGGCCAGGTTGTGTGCGAGCCTCCCCGCCGAGCTGCCAGCGTTGCGCCTCGGCGACTCCGTTGGCCGTCAGGTCGGTGTCCTGCAGCAGCTCCTTCTGGAAGCGGAACCGCGCATCGAGCTCGCGCACGGTCAGATCGCCGATTCTCTTCACTTCGTGAGTGACGGCGCGCACACGCTCGCGCAGGACCTCGCTGCTCCAGCGATCCAGGAGGAGCACATACTGGGCCTCCCGTTCGCCGAGCAGGGCACCGAGTTCTTCCGCCGTCTTCGCCCCCGTGACCTCATTCTGGAACTTCCAGTTGTACCAGGTCGGAAACAGGCCGTCGGCCTGCAACCCCGTCGCGAACGGCTTGCAGAGGAACGCGACCGGGCGATGGCTCTGGTTCAGCCCATTCACGAGTTCCACCGCGATGCGCGTCGGCTGATTGTCGCGCAGGAACTCGGCGCGCGCAGGCTCACTCAAGAGCACGCGGAAATTGAGCGCGTGCTGGTATCCCCCCGAAGAGAAGTAGAGCACGTTCAACACCACGGCGCCGATGGCCCCCAACGCGAGGCTCCACGAAGCAAGACTGCGCGCGGGCCGCAGCCCCGCAATGGCCATTCCTGCTGCCGCCGCGGCCAACGCGAAGCTCGGCAGCACGTAGCGCAGGTACGCCGTCTGCGCGAACGTCAGCCACGCGATGCCAAACGCGATCGACAACAACACGAGACCGCGGCGCTGCCACGCGAGCAGGCACAACACGATCACCGGCCCGACCACCAGCACCCACTGGAAACCCGCGGCCCCCGGGCGCGACTCGAGGAACTTGGCGGACTCGAACGTGATGCGATACAGCACGTCCCAGGTCATGCCCGTCTCGAAGATGCTCGGCGCCGTGAAGTTCTCCGGCGCGTAGTGCGGCGACTTGAAGTGCCCATTGAAGAACGGGAACACCGGGTTGCCCGTCATCACCCAGGCCCGCACGTAGGGCAGCGCGCCGATGGCGACGAACGCGGTTGCACCAGCGACCAGCGCTCGCCAGAGGCCGACACTCCACCAGCGACGAATGCCGATCGCGAGCGCCAGCGCCAACACGGGCAACACCATGAACGTCACGGCCTTCGCCGCCAGAGCCCCAGCGAGCAACACCCCGCCGACCACGAGCTGCACCGCACCATCCCGCCGATCCGTCATGAGCCGCAACAACGCCAGCGCGCCACCGAGCACAAAACAGCTCCAGACGCACTCGATGAACAGGCTGCTCGTCTCCGTCAGCGCCAACGGCGTGGACACCAACAGCAGCACGGCCCACAGCGCGCCTTCTTCGCGCGCTCCGGCCCACACCGCCACTTCGTAGACGAGCCGCGCCAGCAGCACGAAGGAACCCAGGTTGACGAGACGCGCACCGGTCTCACCACCGAGCATGTAGCCGATCGTATAGAGCCAATCCCCGAGCAGTGGCATGACCGCCCAGACGTAGTTGTCCACGTCAAATGCCCACACATGCTGCCAGGCGATGCGGGCCGGCAGTAGCAGGTGGGTGACGAGCGCGTCGTAACCGCGCTCTGGCATCAGGACGATCAGGAAGTGCACGAGCACGACCGCGACGAGCGCGGCCCCCAGCACGAAGGACATCGCCGAGGTCGTTCGCGGGGCCGAGAACCACTGCCACACGCGCTGCAGAGTCGCCTGCGAACGACGCCAGGTGATCACCACCGGCAGCACCAGCAAGGCGGCGTAGACGCCGGGATAGTTCACGGGAATGTGAACAATCAGGCTGATCAGGGTTCCATACACGGTGAGCCCGACCAACAGGCAATCGAGATCACTCGCACTGCGGAGCCTTGCCGACAGCAGGAGGCGGCCCAGCGCCACGGCAGCAAAACCAAGCAGGAGCACGGCCCCGAGGGCCGCCCCCTTGCCAAACGCCACGGCCAAGGCCCCCGCGAGCAGGAAACCCAGCGGCAGCACGCCCAGGCGATGCCAGCGCCCCAGGCCAGACACGAGCGCCATGACCGAGACCCACAAACCCGCGATGAGCGTCGCGTGCTGGGAAATCGGCGACACGCCGCGCACCGAGTCGAACCACCCACGCGCCGTGAACGCGGCACCGAGCAGCACCAGCAGCACCGCCGCACTGGCGAGCAGGCGTGATCTGGCGGCAGGCGTCACCGGCATGGACGCCCCGAAGTGCAGCCAACCGACCGCGGCAGGAAAAACTCGATAGAGGAGCGATTCACCAGGCTGACCGAAGGGGCGATGACCCGCGCAGGACGTTACGCGGGCAACCAGCGACCTGCCAGCTTCGATCTCCGCCGATCTCCCGAGCCGGCAACTTCGGCCCGCCCCTGCGCCCCAGACCCGGAACGCACCTTGACCATCTGCGCGCGGCTCCGTCTCATGCAGGCTGTCCCCTCGCCAACCCATGCGCCATTCGCTCCTCCTCGCGTCAGCCACGCTGCTCGCTCTCCCGACCTGGCTGCCCTGTCAGAACCAGCCCAGACAGAACCAACCCATTCAGGGCCCCATCCTGGTCCTGGCCGAGCAACGCGACCACACAGCGGCCGGCGCCCCCTTCGAGTTCACGAAGCTACCCGCCCCCGCCCAGGACGACCTCGCCACGAACGCGACGTTCACGGTGCTTGCGGGCCAGAGGAGCGACAACGGCGCCGAACTCACCGCCCTGCACGACGGCAAGCTGCCCGGTTCGGCCGACGCGCCGAGCGAGAACTTCTTCTTCGCGGGCGGCAGCGGCGGCCGGCTGCTCATCGACCTCGGCAAACCGACCGAGGTGGCCGAGGTGAACACCTATTCGTGGCATCCGGGCCCGCGCGGCCCGCAGTGTTACACGCTGTTTGCGGCGTCTGGCACGGCCCAGGGCTTCAACCCAGCGCCGGCCGGCAACGTCAATCCCGCCACCTGCGGCTGGACCGCGATCGCCACCGTCGACACCCGCCCGCGGCTGCTGGGCCCCGGTGGCCAACACGGTGTCAGCATCTGCCGCGCCACCGGCTCGCTCGGCACCTGCCGCTACCTGCTGCTCGACGTGCAGGCCACCGACCGCGACGACGGCAACAGCCAGACGTTCTGGAGCGAGATCGACGTCCACGGCCCGAAGGCCTCCCCAGCGCAGATCGTCACCCACACCGCGGACGGCAAGTACGAGATCACGCTCGACGTCTCCGCGGCCCCCGCCCTGCAGGTCTGGGCCACGCAGACCATGCTGCCCGTGGTGAAGGAGTGGTACCCGAAGATCGTGGCACTGTTGCCCGGCGAGAACTTCACGGCACCGACCAGCCTCAGCATCACGTTCGAGAACCCCGGCCGCGGCGTCGCCGCCACGAGCGGCACCCACATCGTCTGCGCCGCCGAGTGGTTCCTGCAGAACCTCGATGGCGAAGCAAAGGGCGCCGTCGTGCACGAACTCGTGCACGTGGTCCAGCAATACGGGCAGCGGCCGCGCGACCGCGGCGAGCCGGCGCCGGGCTGGCTCACGGAGGGCATCGCCGACTACGTCCGCTGGTATCTCTACGAACCAGAATCCCACGGCGCCGACATCCAGAACCCCTCCGCAGCCAACATCACGGCCGGCTACCGCGTCACCGCCAACTTCCTGCACTGGCTCAGCGCCACGCAAGAAGACGCCGTGCAGGTGCTCAACACCGCCCTGCGCACGGGCACCTACAGCAGCAAGTTCTGCACGGAACGGTTTGGCAAACGCCTGCCCGAACTGGGCAAACAATGGCAGAAGGAGCTGCTGGCGAAGGACGAAGCCAGCAACGGCGGCCCCACTACACTCACCTTCGAAGAACGACGCGCCGGCTGGCAACTGCTGTGGAACGGCAAGGACTTCCGCGGCTGGCACTCCTACCACGAGAAGGACGTGCTGCCGGGCTGGCAGATCAAGGATGGCGTCATCACCTGTGCCGACCCACACAACGCCGGCGACCTCTGCACCAACGAGCAATACGACGCGTTTGAACTGTACCTCGAGTACAACATCTCGCGCGGCGGCAACAGCGGCATCATGTTCCACGTGAACAACCAGGGCGGCGCCACGTGGGCGAGCGGCCCGGAATGCCAGCTGCTGGACAACAAGGAGGGCAAAGACCCCCAGCGCGCCGGCTGGCTCTACGGCCTCTACAACACGCAGGTCGACGCCACGCGCCCGGCTGGCGAATGGAACCAGCTGCGCATCCTGATCAGCCCCGAAGGCTGTGCGCACCAGATGAACGGCGTCACCTACTTCCAGTACCTGATCGGCAGCCCGGACTGGAACCAGCGCCTCGCCAAGAGCAAGTTCGCGAGCATGCCGAAGTTTGCGAAGTCGCCGACCGGGTTCCTGGCGCTGCAGGGTGACCACGGACTGATCTCGTTCCGCAATCTGAAGATCCGTCCGATCGCACCGAAGACGGACAAGAAGTAGCTCGGTAACCTCGCACGACGCCGCTCACCGCCGCCACGCAGCCACCTGACTCGTCCCGCCGGGATACTGCGCGCCCAGCCCCATCACAACCCACTGCGCCGACAGCGACCACATGCCAGAACCACTTACTGGCACTGGGTGCGGCAAGTCGATCCGCGCGTAACCGGCGGCTTGGCCGAACGAACCGGTCACCACCAGCAATTGGGCATCGATCGACGTCCGGAGAAAGCAACCAGGGAAACCAAGTCCGTCCACCGACAAGGGCAATGGCAGCCCCGCGAATTGCGTGGTCGACAGCCCGATCAATAAGACTGCTGGCGACGAAGGCGGCGCATCGGAAAGGTGCACACGGACCCCTGTCGCCCCCAGCGACTGCATACCAACGTGCGGGGACGCTACCAAGGTTCCTGCACATGCCGGCCCCAAGAGGCCCGCCGTTCGCGGCAAGCCGCGATAGGCGCTGATCGTTCCCATGCTGTCGCACAACGGATCGTACGGGTACGTGCTCGATGGCACGATCACAAGGCCTGACCAGTCTGATTCCGGCACTCGCAAGGCCGCGACAACCTGCCCACTGTCACCGCCGGCCTGCTGCGATGCCGGGATGCGCTGCAACACCGAGCCATCGCGCCCCGAAAACCCATAGCTGAATCCGCGCCACTGCGAGGACACCACCTCGGTGGTCCCGACGACGATGTCGGCAATCGAGTCGCCGTCGAGATCTGCCCCGCTGCTGGCCACGTTGCTGATGCTGGTCATCGGCGGCGCAGTCCACCCAAACAACGCCTGCCCGGTACGCGCCGAGAAAACGCGGTAACACACCCGAGAAGGCGAAGAAGTCACATAGGACCCCGCCACGAACTCGTCGTAGCCATCGCCGTCGAGATCGCCACAGCGCGCTAGCGACCCGAACAACGCGTCCCCGGGCAGTTCGCCGTAGCAGTATTGCAGATAGGCGCCGGTGCGGCCCGACACCACAACGTTCACCCCGGCTCCAGTAGGCTCCCGGCACCCCATCACAAAATCGTCGGCACCGTCATCGTCGACATCGCCGATCGCGCCAAGACTCAGAGCAGGTGCAACAGCCACGGTTCCCTGCAATTGGTACAGGAGCTGCCCATTGTGGCTGAATACGCTCACCGAGCCCAGAGGGGGAGCCGTATAGTCTGCTGCGACGATGTCAGGATAGCCGTCACCATCGCAGTCGAGATTGCCGAGCACCGCCAGGGGAGCACTAAACGGCACCCACCAAAGTGGGCTGCCGCTGACGCCACTGCGAACCTCAATACGGTGGTTCATCAACCAGTTGTCCGCCAGACCTACAACGAAATCAGCCGCACCATCATCGTCCCAATCACCGGCACCGCAAAACCCACGATAGTAGTAGCATTGGGGACAAGAACTCGGAGGTGCCGCCATAACCTCCAACAGCCGTGAGCCATCGCGACCCGAGAGAATCCAAAGGAAACCATCGTAGCCTGCCGGCGCACCGCAGCGCCCGTGCACCAATGTCAGCAAGTCCTCATAGCCATCCTGGTTCACATCCCCCATCGCAACAGTTGCATTTCCAATCTTGCGTGCACCACCGGGGGTTGTCGAGGGCAACCCAGCGATACGCCATGCCAGCTGCTGGCATGGCGCGCAATGAACAACTAGGAGGACTGCCCCGATGAAGAATGTGGCGTCCAGGAATCTCATGGCAATCGCACCCACTTCGCCGTGCTGACCTGGCCATTGGAAGCCACGAGGAAAGCCATGTAATAGCCGCGTGGGGCCACCGTGGAACCACGCACGCTCCCTGCAGCAGGCGCGGTCGGCGTACGCACCTGGACTGTGTCTTCAGGAATGGGCGGCAGCATCTTCACGTTGTCGAGTTCTACGTAGCGCTGATCCATGTCACTGTGGTGCGTCACCGAGCATGGGCGCATCAATACGAGGCGGCTGATCGTCACGCCCACGGGCAGTGGATCATGCTCGATCTGGTACACGGTATTCCAATTGAGCAGGAGAGCACCCGGACTAGCCCACGAGCCCGCGAACGCCGGGCGGACGCCGAGGATGCTCTTCGGGCTATAGACCTCATAGTCACTCGATCGGATGTCGCCGCCTCCCGACAGCACCTTCCCGCTCGGCAAGAGAACCGCCGTCGAGTGGTACATTCGAGGTGACTGCTGGGGAGCAACGAAAGACCACACCGCGTTCTTGCTGTAGATCTCCGCGTCGTAGACGGGAGTCCTCGGCGGAGTCGGTACCAGCGGTGCTGGAAAGTAGTAGTCGGAAGACCCGCCGACCACGAGCACCTCGCCAGTCGGCAGGAGCACTGCATTGGCGCACATTCTCGGAGACTTCATGGTCTCGAAGGGGAAGCCCCAGGCAGGACTAGTAGCTCCACCATCGATCATCCCAGACGTGCCATTCACGGTAGGCAGCACCGTGGATGTTCCTCCCGAGCCGCCCCCGAGAATCATGATTAGGTCCTGCCCCAACTGGGTATTACCGACGTTCGGCAGAAGAACTGAAGAGCCGTAACCGTGGAACGCCAGCGAATCCCAGCCGCCGCCCCAAGGTTCGAGCCAATCGCCGAACGCATTTTGAGCCATGCCCGGCGCCCCGATCGAGACATGCCGGACGCGGCTCGCACCCCGCCACATGCCGACCATGAACAGGCTGTTGGTCGAAACTAGGTGCATGCGCGGATACTCGCCGAGTGGCTGAAAGCAGGGTGAGCCCTGCGGGCCGCCAAACCGCGCCGGGACTACCGGGTTGCTGTTGGGCTCAGGCTCCCAGGTCATCGTCTGCAGGTTGAATACCTCGTAGGTATTGAAGGCGGGATCAGCCCCAACCATATTGCACCCCGGCGACGGGTCGGTAACTACGCCCCCTGAAACGGTGACACGGTGGCCACCTGCGGAATCGACGATGAGGGTCACCGTCGGATACCAACGCTTCTCGCGCATCGGCGTCGTGAGAAACGCCCATCCGTAGTAGGGAGCCACCCGTGGCGACGTCGGGTCCCAGATCGCAGCCACCTGACTACCTTCGAAGAAGGGCGTGTAGCGCGAATTCCCACCCGCCACAAACAGGCGCCCATCCGGCAACCAAACGTGCCCCGCACAGAACAAGTCTCCCATGTTGGGAGGACACTGAACGGTGTAGTTTGAAAACCCCGTCTCAGGATTCCCCACGGCAAACCTCTGCGGCCAGGACGAGTTGTTGCCAGTACCCAGCGCCTGGTTACTGCCATTGTTGTCCCACACGATGACGTCATTCGTCAAAGGGATCATCGCCATGTTGATGGCTTCGAAGTTGGTAGACGTGGACGTCTGCGGCCAAGGGGCCGGGGCACCATTCAGAGGATGGGAGTAGCCGCTGCTCCAAGTCCCCTGCGCAGGCAAAGACTCAAGCGGCAAGACAGCTACGGCAACGAGCAACGAGCAACGAGCAACGAGCAAGCGACGGCAGGTTTCATGGTCTCTCCATTTCCAAGAAGCCAGTCGACAAGTCCCGCAGACTTGCCGAGCGAACAACGACGCAGCGACGACGGTACGCATCCTGCGAAAGCCGTCAATCCCTGCTGGATCCTTGGATCCTCGGCAACTCAGCAACCAACGAACCTCACGATGCCCCTACTTTCGGGCGGTCCCACGGTCTTCCGTGCGCCCAGAACCCGCGGAACCGGCAAGGAAGCCCTCTGGCTGCCAAGCCCGGAACCTCGTTCTACCTCCCGGCCCGCGGAATTCGGTTGGTGGCGCCCGGTGGCTTCCAGCCCCACCGCCAGAGCCCTGTCACCAAGCCACAATCCCCCGCGAACAAGGACCCTGTTGCATTTCGCAACAGGGCATCCAAAGGCGAGCATGGCACCGAACTTTCCTTCAGACTGGAGGATCCGCGGTCCGAGATGCTTGACAGCCCGTTCCCACCGCCCCTAACAAGGGGTCCCCGAACCCCCCTCATGGCAAGTCAGAAGAATCAGGGCCCCCCCCTCGTGATCGTCGAGTCGCCTGCGAAGGCCCGCACGATCAGCAAGTTCCTCGGCTCCGACTACCGGATCGAGGCCAGCATCGGCCACATCCGCGATCTGCCGTCGGACGCCAGCGAGGTGCCCGCCGAACTCAAGAAGGAGAAGTGGGCCAAGCTCGGTATCGACGTCGAGCACGACTTCAAGACGCTCTACGTGGTCCCGGCCGACAAGAAGGACCACCTGAAGAAGTTGAAGGGCATGGTCAAGGATGCCAGCGTCCTGTACCTGGCAACAGACGAAGACCGTGAAGGGGAGTCGATCTCGTGGCACTTGCTGCAGGAACTGCAGCCGAAGTGCGAGACCAAGCGCCTCGTGTTCCACGAAATCACCAAGTCAGCCATCCTGGAGGCCTTGGAGCACCCGCGGCAGATCGACATGGACCTCGTCGAGGCCCAGGAAACGCGCCGCATCGTCGACCGCCTCTACGGCTACACGGTCTCGCCGCTGCTCTGGAAGAAGGTGCGCCCGCGCCTCTCGGCCGGCCGCGTGCAGAGCGTCGCCGTGCGCCTCATCGTCGAACGCGAACGCGAGCGCATGCGTTTTGTGCCCGCCGAGTACTGGAGCGTCGACGCGACGTTTGCAGGCCAGCACGGTGATGCAACGGCGTTCTCCGCGGGCCTGCAGGGCCTCGGGGACCAACGGGTGGCCACCGGCCGCGACTTTGACCCCGACACCGGCAAGCTGAAGCCGGAAGCCAAGGGCCTCGTGCTGCTCGGCGAGAAGGTCGCGCGCGAAGTCGCCGAAGAACTGCACGGCAAGCCGGCCACGGTCGCCGACGTCGAACAGAAGCCCTACACCGAGCGGCCGTACCCGCCGTTCACGACGTCGACGCTGCAGCAGGAAGCCGCGCGCAAGCTGCGCTACGCCGCGCAGCGCACGATGCGCGGTGCCCAGCGTCTCTACGAAAACGGCTACATCACCTACATGCGCACGGACTCGACGACGCTGAGTTCGCAGGCGATCGACGCCGCGCGCACGCTGATCGGCAAGGAGTTCGGTCCGCAATACCTGCCAGACGCGCCGCGCCAGTACCAGACCAAGGTCAAGAACGCGCAGGAAGCGCACGAAGCAATCCGCCCCGCCGGCACCGAATTCGTGCATCCCAGCGCACTGCCGGCCGACATGGGTCCGGACGAACGCGCCATCTATGAGCTGATCTGGCGCCGCACCGTCGCGAGCCAGATGAAGGACGCCAAGGGCCAGCGCACGACGATGACGCTGCTCGCGCCGACGAAGGCGCACGGCAATGCTCGCTTCACCGCTACCGGCAAGACGATCGACTTCCCAGGCTATCGCCTCGCCTACATCGAGGACCTCGAAGAAGCCGAGAGCGAGCTCGCCGAAGCCGAACGCGTGCTGCCCAATCTGCAGAAGGGCCAGACCGCGAAAGCCCAGGAACTGAAGCCCGCAGGCCACACCACGCAGCCACCGCCGCGCGTGACCGAAGCCGGTCTCATCAAGGAACTCGAAGCGCGCGGCATCGGCCGCCCTTCGACCTACGCGGCAATCATCGAGACGATCGTGCGCCGCGAGTACGTGTTCAAGCGCGGCACCGCACTGGTGCCGACGTTCACCGCGTTTGCCGTCGTCGACCTGCTTTCGTCGTATCTCGGCTGGCTCGTGGACTACCAGTTCACGGCCAAGATGGAGGACGACCTCGACGAGATCAGCAACGGCCGCGCCAAGCGCCTCGACTACCTGACCCAGTTCTTCCTCAGCGGCGACGAATCGAAGGGTCGCGCCGGCCTGCGCGATCACATCACCAGCGTCGAAGGCGACATCGACCCGCGCAAGGTCTGCTCGATCCCGCTCGGCGCCAACGAGAACGGCGAACTCGTCGAAGTGCGCGTCGGTCGCTACGGCCCGTTCCTATCCTGCGGCGACAAGCGCACGAGCGTGCCCGATGAAATGCCGCCCGACGAGATGACGCTGGCCAGGGCGATCGAGCTGCTCATCAAGGGCGGCGATGGCCCGAAGGTGCTCGGCACCGATCCGGAAACGGGCCTGCAGGTCTTCGTGAAGGTCGGCCGTTTCGGCCCGTACTTCCAGCTCGGCGAAGCGAAGGAAGGCAGCAAGAAGAAGACCGACAAGCCGAAGATGGCGTCGCTGCTCGCGGGCATGGAGCCCGAGACCGTGACGCTCGAAGAAGCGATCGCGACGCTGTCGCTGCCGCGCACCGTCGGCGTGGCCAAGCCCCCCGAGAGTGAGACGGAAGAGCCGATCCTGGCCGCCAATGGCCGATTCGGGCCGTATCTCAAGTGGGGCAAGGACACCCGCAGCATCCCGGCCGGCAACACGCCGCTCACGGTCACGATGGCGGACGCACTGGCCCTGTTTGCGCAACCAAAGACGGGTGGTCGCGGCCGCAAACCAGGCGCTCCCGCGAAGGCGCGCCGCGAGATCGGCGAGCACCCCGAGAGCAAGGCGCCGATCAAGCTGCTCGATGGGCGCTACGGGCCGTATGTCACGGATGGCACGACGAACGCTTCGCTCAACAAGGACGAGAATCCGGATGAGCTGACGTTGGCGCGCGCAGTCGAACTGCTCGCGGCGCGGGCTGCGAAGGGCCCTTCGAAGAAAAAGCCCGCGCGGCGCGCCGCCAAGCCAGCAGCCGCGAAGCCAGCTGGGGCGAAGAAAGCCGCGCCGAAGAAGGCGAAGAGCAAGGCCGAGTAGTCGACCGCGTCACTCGCGCGGCCCCTGAGGCGCCCGCTTCCTCGGGCGAGAAACCACGGCACCGCACTCTCACGGTCGCCTGAGCCGACTTGGCTCGAGATGCCGATGGCCACGCCAGGCCCACCCGCCAGCGAGATCGCTCCGGGCGAAGGTTCCGCAGCCGCCGCCACCCCGCTACAACTCGCACCATGAAAGGGAGACCTGGCAGCATCCGGATCGCGAGCCTGCACATGCTCGCCGCGCTGACCATCACCACGCTCGCCGCGGCCCAGGACAAAGAGACGCCTGCGGAGCACTTCCGCGCGACGCGCGAGAAACTCACCGAAGAAGCGCAGGTCCAGCTGAAGAGCGAGGATCTGGCCACCGTTGCCTGGGGCGCGCACACGGCCGCCGAATTCCGACTGCGAATCTGCATTCCCGAACTCCGTGCGCAACTTCGCACCAAAGGGCCGGCAAACAAGTTCGTTGCCTTGGCTCTGCTCGATGCACTCATCCAGACGGATGCTTCGCTTCCGGACGAAGAACTGCAACCGTTCCTCCAAGGCACCACGACCAACTCCGTGTTGGCCCTGATCCTGCCGCGGGCCAAACCCAACCTCCCGCTGCTCCTGGAGGCCTATCGCAAATGCCACCGTGGTGGCGTGAGCTACCTGCGTTGTGGCCAGGCACTCGCAGATGCCAAGGCGCCAGGCTTCGCCCTCGAGCTGCTGCGCGAGCCGCTGTGGGTCGTGCTGACGGTGTGGGATCCCGGCGAAGCGGCAAACGCCCCGGTCGCGGGACTCGGCTACACCACCGGCTGCGTGAAGCTCCGGCCACCGGAGGGTTTTCCACCGTGCATGCAATACGGCCACGGCGCCGGGAGTCGCTTTCAGAGCGAGTGGCTCGTGGACGCGGACTCGGACATGCAAAGCACGGCGCAGACCACTGCCCGCACGACCTGGATGAAGCAACTGCTCGACAAGCAAGCCGAGCCCCTCCAATTCGACTTGATGCCGATCCACAACGTCGATTGGGCCGGTCTCGACGCACTGCGGGCACGAGAGCAGGCGGAACGCACCAGGATCCTGGCGATGCACCAAGCACTCGTCCTTGAGTGCGTGAAGGCGAAACTCGTAACTGCAGAAGAGGTGAGAGGGCTCGTTCCACAACTCCGCGTCTTCTGGATCGACGCACGCACCGGCGACCACGAGCTCATCACCGACATCTTCGGGCACTGAGGCACGGCGAGTGCCGCCTCGTGACGAAAGAGCATCCGGTGCCCAACCCTTGCGCCGCGGCCAGAATGACCGATGATCGCCGGATGCCGTCCGTCTTCCCCCCCGTCGATCCGTCCCTCGACCTGTTCGCCGAGATCGATCGCCTGCGCAAAGAGCGCAAGGCGCTGATCCTCGCGCACTACTACCAGGACCCGGACATCCAGGATATCGCCGACCATCTCGGCGATTCGCTGGAGCTCGCGAAGCGCGCGCGCGATGCGAAGGATGCCGAGGTGATCCTGTTCTGCGGCGTCCACTTCATGGCCGAGACGGCGAAGATCGTGAATCCGGGCAAGATCGTCGTGATCCCCGATCTCGACGCCGGCTGTTCGCTCGCCGAACAATGCCCGCCCGAACAATTGCGCGCGTGGAAGGCGAAACATCCCGACCACTACGTCGTGATGTACATCAACTGCAGCGCCGGAACGAAGGCCGAGAGCGACATCATCTGCACGTCGAGCAA
>JADZDL010000048.1 GCA_020851075.1 Planctomycetota bacterium
GATCCAGCCCGATCTCATCGCCGTGGGGAGTTCTGCGCAGATATTCGAGGCGGTCTGTGCGCCTCCGCAAGCGCAGGGGTCGGACTTCTGTGCCCACATCCCTGGTGCCAGTTTCGTGCAACCGAGAGTGGGTGATGCGACCCTGTGGTTGCGAAGGGACCTGCTTGCGGCAGCGGCGGCAAGCGAGCTGCCGCCTGGTGTTGCCGACGCCAAGAAAACGGTGGCCGGGCAGATTGAGGCGACACCTTTGCAAGTGTCGGGGTGGGCAATTCGGTGGCTCGGGTGGTGACCCGGGACCCGGCCGAGGCAGCTGCGACTCAAGTCGACAAGTTGTCCGGGCATCAAGCCATCACGCAGCGCCTGGGGCTCGCGTGGATTCCTGCTGGATGGCACTTCACGAAGTTCTCTATGCTAACCTCGCGTCTTGTTGGAGGACTCCAATGCGCAAGTACGTCACCGCCACCATTGTCCTTCTTGCGATCGCCATGGTAGCCATCGTTGCGTGGTCGCTGTTTCTCGACCCCGTGGTGCCCCGCAGCGACGTCAAGGCAGCGGCAGTAGTCGCTGGTGGCGCGCCGGTGAATGCGGTGTTGCCGCCATCGCCGGTGGACTCCGAACGCCATGCAGTCGATGTGCCGGCGAGCATCGTCGCCCCGGCGGGCCGGGCTGAGCCGGGGCCCGAGGAATTGTGGGGCCGCGTCGTGATCGCCGGCACCGCTGTGCCGATTGCCAACGCCGTGGTCTTGCTGCAGCACCGTGATGCCGACGAGTTCTGGAATCTCGATCTGCGCTACGGCGAGCAGGTTTCCACGCTGCTGCGAACGACCAGCGCCGCCGATGGCACGTTCCGGTTTGCTGTGGCGCGCGCTCGCCAGCACCGGCTTTCGGTGCGCGCCGATGGTTATGCGCCGACTACGGTGGTCGATTGTACGGGCGGTTCGGAAGTGGTCATCGGTTTGTCGTTGGGGGCGAGTGTCGAGGGCGTCGTGCGTTGCGAGGGCATAGGTCTCGTCGACATCCCGGTGCGCATCGCCGTGGAAGGTGTGGGGATCGAACTGGCGGCTGGCCGCACCGAAGTCGGCGGCGCATTCCGGTTCACGGGACTGCAGCCCGCAGCGGTCTTCGTGCAGGTGCGGTCGCCGTTGCACACGCAGGAGTGGAAGCGTCTCGAACTGCAGGTGGGGGCCGCGCACCGCGTCGAGATCGACTTGAAGGCCGGCGTGACGCTGCGCGGTCGCGTGGTCGAAGCGACGACCAGCGCCCCGATCGTCGATGCCGAGGTGTCGGACTCGTGGACGTTCAAGCGCATCGTGCGTGCGGACGCGGACGGGCGGTTTGTGATGCCGGGCTTGGCGGATGACAGTTTTGTCCAGATCTATGTGCGCGCCCCTGGTTACGCGTCGCTGTCGCGCAACCTCGCTGGCCAGTTGGGCAAGGAGGCCGAGTTTGCGATGGTGCGCGGCGGGGAAGTGACAGGCCGTTTCGTGACCGCCAGCGGCGGTGTTCCCGAGGCGGTCTATGCAGCGGTAGGAGCTTCGTATGAAGAGGCACCGGGAATGCAGGGCTGCGACTGGATCCGGGCCGATGTCCTCCGCGACGGCCGCTTTCAGGCTCTCGGGCTTCGCCCCGATCTGCACTACTGGCTCATGGTGCGCGGCTCCGGTTATGGCACGCGCGTCTACGCCGTTGCCCATCGTCTCGCCAGTGGCGAACGCCTCGACCTGGGCGACATCGTGCTGCGAGCCGCGGGCGGTGCCGAAGGGCGCGTGCTCGACGACTCGGGTCAGCCGATCGCTGGCATCAGCGTGTCGCTCGCCGGCGCGAACGCCGACAGCCGCGCCTGGCTGGCTACGGATCAGGGGCCGCAGACCGTCAGCCAGTTTGAGAGTCGCACGATCAAGACGGACCAGCGCGGCGGCTTCCGCTTCACCAGCCTCGCTGCAGGCCAGTACGAGATCGCGGTGCGACAGCGCGGCCAGCGGCAGAAGGAGTCAGTCAAAGTCGAGGTGCACGATGGCGCGATTGGCGAGGGCTTTGAGATCGTCGTTCCGACCGGGGCGGTGATCGAAGGGGTGCTGCGCTACGCCGGTGGCGGCACGCTCGGTGACGAAGCCGCGGAGCTGTTCTTGATGGCTTCGCGCGAACGCGAGCAGTCGACGTCCGCTCGGCCCGAAGTTGGCGGGCACTTCCGGTTTGCTGGCCTCACGGAGGGCGCCTACACCGTGTCGATCCTGCGCGGTCCGCCGGGTTGGTCGCTGTCGCCGCGCCTCGGTGTGCCGACGGGCACGAAGGACCTGCAACTCGTCTTGGAACGTTCGGCGTTCGTCTCCGGTCGCGTTGTCGATGCGGCGGGCAAAGGCCTGAAGTCGCAGGTGTACGTGCGGTTGGACGGCGTCACATCAGGATCGGCACTGCACGCGACTGACGCGGACGGCAACTTTCGCGTCGAGGTGCCGCCCGACTTCCACGGCTCGGTCGGCGCGAACGACCTGCGCGACTGGACGGTGTCGGCGACTGTCGAGGGCGTGGCTGCCGGGCAGCACGAGTTGCTGCTGCAGCTGAAGCCACTCAGCGGGCAGGTGGGCCGCCGTCGATGATGGGGAAGCGTTCGGCGGGTGCGGTGCTGGGACGCATGTGGGCATGCTAGTCCAGGCGTGTCCAATGTGCCTTGTGCGTTGCGTCGGGTCGACTGACCAACCCCGAACGAACCCGGGGCCTGCCATCGCGAGCGTTGTGCATGGGGCAGCGGGGCACTTCGGGAGTGCCGCACACGCGCGATGTCCCAGGAGCAGGCCTGCATCCACAGGCTTCTTGGTGATCGCAACCAAAGAGTGCCGTGATGCCCCCTGCTGGCCCGTTTCGGGTAAGCTCGGCCGAACAAGCCGCGGAAGCTGGCGAGAGCCGCAGTGGCGCTCACGGTTGATCGGCAAAGACGCTCGACGGACGCCGCGTCGTCTCCGCATGGAAAAGTTGTTTGACGCCCTTGTCACTCTGTGTTGCTGGCTCCGAATCGCAGCATCGTTGACCGCGATCGGGGGCGGCCTTGGCCTCGGGGCGTACTTCCTGCTCGGGGGCGTCGCTGGTTTGGTTGTCGGAGGAGTCCTGGCCGTGCTTGGAGCCTACGTCGGAATCCGTCTCGCGAATTACTCGCACCGCAAGGGTGAGTTGGTGGAGGTCGCCTATGGCCTGCCACCCAGCAACAGCAAGGCGCAGGTCGGTAACGAGCCGGCCAAGCACTGACCCCCGGGGGTTTCACGCGCTGCTGGTTTCGCGCGATCCACCCCATCCAAAGGTCCCCGTAGTCAATAGAAAGCAATTCAAAGCCACAGCGCCCTGAGGGCCGCGTCGCTTGATTCAGCCGTCTCGGAGCACCCCTTGATCGCCGCCGTCGTCAAACCACCGCCAACTCCCAAACCTCCACCTTCTCCCGCGTCCGTCGCCGCAGTGGCTTCACCTTGCGCGTGAGCTTCTCCACAAGCGTGAACCGCCCGCGATCGAGCTCGGTCTGGATGGGATGCGGTACGTCGGGTTGGCTGAGCTCGATGATGTTCGAGAACACGAAGACGACGCGGCCGCCAGGAGCCAGGCGTTGCAGGGCCTGTTCGTAGAAACGTTCAAAGAAGCCGTCCTGGAAGTACATCGCCAGGTCCAGCGTCCGGCCCACTTCGCCCTTCATCCACGGCGGGTTGGACACGATGAGGTCGATGGGGCCACGATCCGCACCCAGCAGGTCTGCGTGCTCGAGTTCGATCGGGAGTGCGTTCGGGAGCCTTTTCAGCTGCCTCGCCACGCTCTCGATCGCGTTTGGGTTGATGTCCGTGGCGAGGACCTGCTGGAAGCCCGCCTTGGCCATCTGGAGCGCCAGGACGCCGGAGCCGGTGCCCACGTCGATCGCCCGGTCGCGCGCGCCCTTGTACTTTGCGAGCCACGTGCCGAAGAGCTCCAGGTGCTCCATGCGGGCCGGAATGTACGTGCCGTAGAACGGGTGCACGCGATAGCCCAGCACGGGGAAGTGTACGCCCTTGTCGTACCAGTCCCACGCGCTGCTCAGGACCCTCGCGTCCTCGACTGGCAGCGCGAAGTCGGCGTGGTCCGGATACAGCTCAGCGAGGAAGCCTGCACGCGGCGCGTCGGCGAGGGCCACCTTGCGGCCGACGATGGGCACGAGCAGGTGCTTCGACGCGGCCTGGAACGCCTCACGGAACGTGCGTTTGGCGACGTACCCCGCATCCTCGCCCGGATCCCCCAGCTGCACGCGCAGTGCTTCGAGGATGTCGAGCCCGGTCCCGAAGCGATCGGCCACGATGAGCGACCGCCCCTCACGCAACCACGCCGCGGCCTGCGCAATCGGGACGTTCTGGTCGACGGGTTGTGCGCGGTGGCGAAGGACGGGCTCGGGACGGTGCAGGGCGGCGGGCATCGGGCGGATTCGGGTGGGCTGGGGAAGACGCGGCGGGATGGCGTTGGTGTGATAACTCACGCGACCACTGGCCGTGCTTGGAAACCGGCTCCGCGTGGGGGATCGGCGCCTTCGGGAGGTGCTTCACGGAGTCCCGAAGCGGCCGGTGCGACGGGAGCGCGTGAGCCCCGAGCGGGGCTGCCGCCCAATGCGGCAGCGCCGAGTCGTTCGTCGGCGACCACCGCATCGCCAGTGGGTTCCTCGGTGGCGCTCGCCGGGGCCATGGTGACCTCGCCCGCGAGCAGAGGGTTGTCATGGGCTAGCCCGTCGAGGATCGTGTGCTCGCTCGCTGGGACGTGTGGCCGCCCGGAGAGCGCTCCAACTCTGCCACATTGTGATCGTCGATGGCCGTGAGTTTCACCAGTGGGTATCTGGCTCAATCGTGTGACAGGAAAGCGAGGTGTGCAGGAGTAGGCTCTATGACAACGGCGGATGGCGTAATCCACACCGGCGATCAGATTGAGTTCTGCCGAGACGTTGCCTTATTCATTAAGCAATGCTATAGGAAGCTATGAAGACTTGCTGTGCAGGAATGGATAGTCTCGTGGCGAATGCCGGCGACCGTGGGTTCGCCGCTGTTGCGGCGCGACATCGCCGGGGAGTGCATATGCAATTGCAGTGGCGTCAGTTTGAGGCTGGATCCACCGTGCGTGTGGTTACTGATCCTGTAACGGCTGTTACGCTGACGTCTTCTCTGGATATTGCGGTGTGTCCATGGTGTGGTAGTAAGATATGCGACATGATAGATGCAGACCCGAGCGGATTTGAAGACCTGATTGCTCGGCATCTGAGGTTCCGGGGTGGATAGAACGGAGGCACGCGTGTGGTCGTGGTGTCCGGAAAGTGGGGCGACCACAGACCGGTGGCCGTGGTCGAGTTCAAGGATGCGGTGCTTGCGATGTGTTTGGCCGTCAGGCCAACCGTCGATAACCGCGCAGCCCCCGCCAAGTCGTTCGTCGGCTACCACCCATTGTCCGTGGGTGCTTGGTGGCGCTCGCCGTGGCCTTGGTTTGGACGGTGATGCTGATAGTGCGCGACGACCTATCTCAGCGCGTGCTGCAGGTGGCCGGCTGGCGCGGGTTGGTTCTCGCTGTTTGCCCGTTGGACGTGGAACCACATCCGGAACGCGGCGAAGGAGCGGTCCTTGGGCCACTCGGCTTCGATGGTATGCCAGTCATGGAAAAGATCTAATAGACGTATGCCTGTTTCCAGAGCATGGTGGCAAGCTATTCTCTTCTGGCAGGGAATTCTGAGGTTGGGATGTGTTCCGAAAATGTGGTAGGACGCTGTATTCATGCTCTACTTTCACGAGGCACTCGCGGAGACGTTGCTCTGGCGGCGTGCTTTGGAGTTTGTGGCTCGCGGGCCGGATGGTGCTCTCTCGCTAGATTGGGAGGCGGCTTTACGATTGCGTCCATCCATTGCGCACGGCAACGCCCTGCCGTGTTGGGCCTGGACGCTTTCGGGTGCGATATGCACTGAGCACCTCCGGAGGTCCATTCTTCGACGTGGAACGATCGGAGTGCCCTGTCGCGCTTGGGTGTTGGCCACCCCCGAGCAGTTGGGTGTGGAAAGCGTGCTGGGGGAGAGCAGTATGATTGTGGGTCGCGCACGCGATGGCGGCGGTTTGCCCGCTGTGTGGTTGCCTCTTGGGGGAGTGTCGGGCGCAATTGCAGGGCTAACGCAGGGGGAGAGGGCGGCCCGCGGGCTGTTTGTCAGAAGGCGAGCGGGCAGCGACTCGTGTCAGTACTCGTGGCGGTTGTTGGATCGGCGGCCGGATATAGAGATAGATTATATTGGGGTTGGCGTCGAGTTGGTTGACTATGAATCGGAAGACATGAATGAAGTGCTCGCGGATTCTCTCGATACTAGCGGTCGGTTTCATGCTGCGTGGGCAGGGCCGAAGTTGGGAGGGTTGCCCGGTTATGGGCAGACCAATATGCCACCGAGGGAGCTATTCGTGGGCCAGATCACATCGTGCCCGAGGTCGGAGGATCGCGGCATTCGTATCATGGATATGGGCGGGTGCTGGCTGCTTTCTGGCAACCGGGCCCAGAGCCACGCCTAGACCTAAAAGTAGTTTCACCTCGTGGTGTCCGGGTCGGCATGCACTGGTACGCGGCTTGTCCGACTTGTCTCCCGTGCAGCCCGTTCGCCGGCGCCAAGGGCAACGCCGCGCCATAGCAACTGCAGGCCGAGCAGATCGCGGCCTCAGTAGGTGCCGGTCGTGAGGACGAGGGCGTTCGAACCGCCCAACCACGTGAGGTTGGCCACAGCCCCAAACTCACCCTGCAACACCTGATGGTGCAGCGTGACACCAACCAGGCCAGGGTCCAACGGCAGCGGGAACTGGTGGGTCACTTCACCCGCGACCGGCAGCAGCAGGGTGACTGCGTCGGGGGACGCGAGCAGCATGCACGAAGGTCCAGCGGCCGGATGCAGCGTCGACAACGGGGTGTTCTGCGAGCCGAAGCCGAACAGGCTCACCCCCAGCGAGTTCGCCGCCATGCCCGTGCAACGGGCCTGATAGGCGCCGCCGAGCCACGGCAGCGCGGTGGCGGTGAGGACCATGGGGCCGCCCGTGCCCGAGCAACTGCTGCCCGCAGGCACGACCGTCGCCGGGCAGGTCGGCGCCAGGAGCGCGAAGTTGCCCGCCGCGAGGCCACCGGCGACGGAGAAGCCGCCGACCATGGCGAGCTGTCCGTTCGGCATCAGCGCGAAGTCCTCCGGCGACCCGTTGAGGCCCGACCCGAACGTCGACCAGGTGCTGCCATTCCAGCGGGCGATGCCGAGGGCCGGGGCGCCGCCAGCCGTGGCGAACTCACCGCCCACGACGACGGTGCCGTCGGGCATCGCCATGACGGCCCAGACCCGATCCTGGACGCCAATCATCGGCACGGACACGCCCGCGCCGAGCGGCGACCACACATTCCCGTCCCATCGCGCAACGCGGCTCGCCACGACCGCGCCGGCGTTGCCGAATGCGCCTCCCGCGATGAGGTCTCCGCTAGGCAGCACAGTCAGCGCATTCACGAAGATGTTGAAACCCGAGCCGAGCGGCGACCAGGTGCCGCCGTCCCAACGCGCGATGTTCAAGGCCGTCGCCCCGCCGGCAACCGAGAACCAGCCTCCCGCGACCAGATCGCCGTTGGGCAGCAGGGCCAACGCGCGCACGTCGCCGCCCTGGGTCGAAGACGAACTGGGGATGATGCCAGCCCCCATCGGCGACCACACACTGCCATCCCAGCGCGCGACACCCGGTGCGGGGACCCCGCTGATGGTGGTGAAGATGCCGCCGACGACGAGGTCGCCGTTGTGCAGCGTGATCATCGTCTTCACCTCGCCGCTCGGGATGCCGAAGGTCGTCCAGGTCGCACCATCCCACCTGGTGATGCGATTCGCGGACGTGCCACCGGTGGTCCGGGACCTCCCGGCGGCGACGAGATCACCATTCGGCAAAGGCAGCAATGCCGTGACCACGTCGTCGAGGACGGAGCCGGAGCCGAAGCCGGTGCCTAGCGCAGACCAGCCGGCGCCATTCCAACGCGCTGGCGTGGGGATGTCAGGAGCACCTGCGACCGCAACCCGGCTGGCGACCACGAGGTCACCATTCGCCAGCGCGGCGAGCTTGTGCGCGTAGGCAACACCGGTCCCCAGAGGCGACCACGCAAGGCCATTCCAGCGGGCGATGTTCTTGGCGACGTTGCCATCCGCGACCGCGAACGCGCCGCCGACCACGATGTCGCCGTTGCCGAGCCGAACGATGGCGCTGACCGAACTGTTCACGATCCCAGTGCCGAAGGCCGACCACGACGTGCCGTCCCAGCGGGCAATGCTCTCCATGGGCACCCCGCCCGCCCCCCAGAAGGTCCCACCCGCGATCACGTCACCATTCGGTTCGGCCACGACCGCGTGCACGTTGCCGTTCGTTCCCGGGCCGAGCAGGGTCCAGGTGCTGCCATCCCATCGCGCCGGGCCGCCGATGTCGTCGAAACCGACCAGGAGGTCGCCATTGGGGTAGACCGTCAACGCCCGGACCGCGACTCCGAAGCCGGCGCCCAGCGGGGACCAGGTGGCGCCGTTCCACCGGGCGATCCGGTTGACGGTGACTCCACCTGCCGTCACGAAGGAACCGCCAGCGACGACGTCGCCGTTGGGCATGACCGTGAGCGACTGCACCTGGTTGTTGGCTCCCGTGCTCAATGGCGACCAGGTCACGCCGTTCCATCGTGCGATGCAGTTCGCTAGGGCTCCGCCGGCGGTCGAGAACAGGCCGCCGGCGATCAGGTCGCCGTTGGGCAAGGCCGCGAGTGCCTGCACCCGCTGGTCGGTACCGGAGCCCAGTGCGGACCAGCTGCTGCCGTTCCAGCGGGCGATGTTGTCAGCCGGCACGCCGCCGGCGATCGTGAACTGACCACCGACCACGAGATCGCCGTTCGGCATGGCCGCGACCGCGTACACCGTGCCGTTGAGGCCGGAGCCGAGCGCCGACCAGATCCCGGTCGCCGGATCGTAGGTCGCGACGCGGCTCGCGACGGCTGTGCCCGCGAGCGCGAACTCGCCACCGACGACCAGCAGCGGCGTCGCCGGGCCAGCGCCGTCCGGGTCCCAGGTCGCCATGGTGTTCACGCGGGCGTCGGTGCCGGGTACACCCACCGTCGGCGACCACGTCGTCGTGCACTGGGCATGCGCAGGCGACAGCAGCATGGCAACTGCCGCACAACACAGAATGGAGAGCGATCGGGCTCGATGTGTGGGAAGGTGCATCGCGTGAGGAGACTCCATCAGTTGAAGGGGCCAGCGCGTCCCTGGAGAACCTCAGCCGAACTCCTCGCCGAGCACCTTGCGGTCCCCATCGGCAACGAGCGTCGAGGCGCTTCGTCGGCCAGCCACGACGAATCGTAGCACTGCGGTGGCGGGTGGCAACGGGGCCAGGCCAGGCCACCTGGACGCCATGACACCCGTCGCAACGACTCGAGCACCATGCAGGGGGACAACCCATGGCCATTGCGGGGTAGTGCGCTACCGTCCGAGCCGCGGGAACATGCCGGCGAAACCCGAGGCGCCGCGGTTCGGGGTTGTCCTTCAGCGCCGCGATGGCGAACAGGATCGAGTCGTTGGCGTTCGGGAAGTGGGCCTTCTGCGCGGCGAGGTTCTCGGCCCCGGGGTTGTTCTCGGTCTGGGGGGGGTGATGGTCGCGGTCGCGGTCACGTTGTTCTGCGTGGCTGTCGCCCGGTTGGGATCCTGCGTCAGGCTCGTGCCTGGGAGTTCCTGTGGGCGACCGACATGTGCCCAAACGGTCGGGGAACACATGGAGGCGAAGTTCGAGCGAGCAGACCCGGTGCCCTGGTCGCGCCTATTCCTTCCGCTACTCATCATCCTCGAGTGGGGCCGCGCAGATGTCCTCGACGACCGAATGGAGCTCGACGTGGAACCACTTCTGGAACGCAGCGAAGGAGCGGTCCTCGGGCCAGTCAGCTTCGATGGTGTGCCAGCTATCAAGTTCGCGGGCGAAGACCTCGGCGTGCACCAGTCGAAGCAAGTCCTTGGATTCCTGCTCGGTGCCGAACCCTGGGATCAGGTAGACCGTCTGCTCCCCGGCGGGGTTGGGCACCGCACCCGAGTCGTCGAGGGATTTGGCCCATGCGAGGAATGGGGCGGCGGGCCTGACGATGAGCGCTGCGCGGTTCAGCATGCACCGATTCTGCTGCGGCCATGGGCTTGATGCACGGATCCTGGACGCTGAGGGCCGTGGCCGTCCGGGGCCGCTTCTAGCCGCGCCTCGTCCGACCTGCCTGCTAACCGCAGACTCTGACTCTCTGCCTTGCGCGCAGAGAGCTTCTCGGCGAGACCACCCGTCAGAGCAGCACCCAGCCCCGCCATTCCCCTCCGCGCGCCCGGGTCTTGGCGTCTGCGCGGTCACCGCCGCGACAGCAGGGGGAGTTGGAGTTCGAGGGGTAGCCAGGCTGGGGGATCTGCCGACGAGGGGCTGCCGATGGGGCGGGCGGGGAGCGGTCTTGGGTGAAGGCGGGAAACCGGGCGGAATGCCGTGCCGGAGGGAGGTGCGGCAGGGGCGTTGACGGCCGCGGCGGGTATGGTTTCGAGGCGGGTTCCGGGCGGCCCGGGACGCTGGTTGAACGACCTACTCCCTCCATCACGGAATTCCCATGCGCATCATCCCTTCCTTGGCGCGGCTGGTCATGCCACTACTGCTGGGCGCTGCGGTCAGTGCGCAGGCCGCCTGGCAGATCGCCTACCCGGCACAATCCCCGCAGCCCGACTATCAATGGGCAGCGGCCTTCGACGAGGTGCGCGGCGAAGCGCTCTTGATGTTCCCGCGCAGCGGACAAGCGCCGCGCGGCTGGCGTTGGAACGGCACTACGTGGTCCCCGCTCAACGGGCCGCTGCCCGCCGATCGCCTCGACGCCAGCATGGTCTGGGATGCTGGACGACAACGCGCAGTGCTGTTCGGCGGCATCTGGTGGGGCGGTCCCTGGCAAGGCGCTCTACACGAGGACCTGTGGGAGTGGGATGGCAGCACGTGGTCGCAAAGTCCGTTACCTCCATCGGCCATGCCTCCGGCGCGCAACGCCCCGGCCTTTGCCTACGACCGCGCGCGTGGACTCGCAGTGTTGTTCGGCGGCTACAACCGCGACGACACGTGGGAATGGAATGGCGTGGCGTGGACCCAGCGCACACCTGCCGTGCATCCGAGCGCCCGCGAACAGTCCGCGATGGCCTTCGACCCGAGCACGCAGCGTTTGCTGTTGTACGGCGGATTCGGCCCGGTCGCGGGCAACCAGGTCCGGTTCGCGGAGACCTGGACGTGGGATGGTGTCGTGTGGCAACAGCACTACCCGTCGGCGCCGCCATTTGTGCGGGACCGGCCGAGCATGGTCGCGGACCTGGCGCGTTCACGGGTCGTACTGCATGGCGGCAGCACCTACGACTACTCGACCTGGGAATGGGACGGCGCGCAGTGGCACCAATCGAACCCGAACTCGCCCGGCGCGCTGCGGTTTGCGGGGTGCTTCTACGACACCCAGCGCCGTGAAGTGGTTGTGCACGGTGGCGATCCCTTCGGCGTCTCCGTCAACCAGACGTGGATCTACCGCACGGCGAGCCCTGCCTGCGTCGTTTCGTTCGGCAGCGGCTGTGCCGGCAGCTTCGGCGTCCCGCAGCTCATGAACAAGCAGTACTCCAACCCCTGGCTCGGGGACACGCTGACGATGCGTACCACCAACCTGAGCCCCTCTGTCGGCGCGGTCATCTTCGTCTCCAACCTGTTTCCGAGCGCGCCGCTCGACCTCGCGGGTTTTGGCATGCCCGGCTGCACTTCGCTCGTGAACGCCGCCGGCGGTCCGGTCGCCACCGACTTCCGGGTCGCCAGCAGCGGTGCCGCGAACTGGTTGCTCGGCGTGCCGAACACCACCTCGTTCGTCGGGGTGCGCGTCTACCAACAGGCGTTCGCACTCGAACCTGGCGCCAACGCAGCAGGCCTCGTCGCCAGCAATGGTGCGGAACTGACGTTGGGCATCCGCTGAGGGGCAGGGACGATCTGGTCGCCGCGGCGGATGGCGAGGGCGCGGTCAGGATCGAGCATGCGATCCGTCGCCGGCCGTGGTTTTACCAGTGGTTGCCGGGCTCAATCGCGTGACTGGAAGGCAAGGCGTACACTTCGGTGGGCTACAATGGTTATTCCAAGATGTGAAGTTGTGAGCACTGCTCGGTGTATTGACAACGCGTCGCTGGCGATGGCCGGCGCTGCTATTCTCCTTGCCGGATGTGTGGCGGCGCAGCAGCCAGCCAATGGGAGTGGGGTGCTCACAGCGTGGGCGTTCCCGCAAGCCAACGCAGTCGCGGAAGTAGTTGTGTATGACAACAATTCGAGAACGGTGTCTGCGCACGCTGCATCAGCTTCGGGTGCGGGTTTGGCGATGAACGCGAGCCCGATATGGAGCGCCCCCATGTTCAGCAGCGATGGCCTCAGGAGCGTCGCGCTGCAGCATCTCTCCAGCGACAAGGTGTTGGTGCTGGGCGAATCAGGTGGTGTACCAGGCTGCAGATTGGAGTTCGGGTTGATCGAAAGGGATTCAGCTTCGAATCAATGGCGAGTCAGTGGTCTTGCGGCTGTTAACGGGGCAATGGTGCGAGGCGCTAGGCCCGGGGATTCGGAGGTCCCGACAGAAGTCGAAAAGCTGCCGCTATTTGTAGATTGGAACAATGAAAAGTATACCGCGACGGCCCTGGTTCAGGTCGGCGGAATGTGGCCTGATCCGTTGTCGCCTTCGAATGACACGAACCCTGGGATCCTGGAATGTAGTGTGATCATGACGCCAGTGCGCGGACAGGGGCAACCCGAACTGCCCGGCGTGCGTGGTTCCGCGAGGTTGGTTGGTGTCGGCACAAATATGTCCTTAGTCCGCAATGCGAAGGGCATATACGTCGCGTCAACGGTCAGGGATCCATACCGGGGCCGCTTGGATCCAACCCGGCCCATGATGCCGCTCCTGAGGGTGCTCGCACGCTCTTCCACTGGGACGTGGGAGGTAGTGCCGCACCCCTCACTGGAGATCAGTGTGCCATACGGGCTGTTTGTCGCGGAGGATGGCGAGCTACGTGTTTCGATGCTTCAGCGGAGCGAGAAGGGGCTGACTACTTTGAGGCGCGCACGGTGGAATCCGAAAGCTGTCGATGGGAAGTGGGAAACGAGCGACTTGCAGACTCGGGCTGAACAGCCGCTGTCAGACGGTTTGGCGTTTTGGGAGGCCTCTGCCGCTGGCTTCCCACGGCCTTGGATTCGATTGGTGGACAGCAAGGTTGTGCCTCTCGTCAATTGAGCTTGATCTCGTGATATGCGGTAGGCCAGTGGTGTCCGGAAATAGCGCCGACCTAGTTTGGCCTCGAATTGGCCGTTCCGAGGTCGTTCCCGGCCGAATTGGTCGTGCCCGTTTGCGTCGAGTGAACAGACCGGTGGCCCGGGTCGGGGTCAAGAACTCGGTGCTCGCGATGTGCTTGGCCGTCAGGTTGACCGTCGATAGCTGCGCAGCAGCTCGCCAAGTTGTTGTCTACGGGTAGTAATCGTGGCGCCGGCCAAGGCCTCCGCTACCACTTTGCCGCCGCCACCAATAGCCGTGCCGAACCGCTACAGGTCACGGGATTGGACGCATGCAACAGCTACCGTAGACGAGGCTCTTCACGACGTTGGCGATCGCCAGCCGCGCGTCAGCTGTAAGCGTCCGACCGTCTGACCGCGTGATGCAGCGCGCCGCACGGCTGCACGGCTGAGGTCGGCGAAGCGCCCGACAGCGGCTACGCGTCAGCCGACTGTGCGACCAGCGGCGCGAACTTGACGGCCCAGTTGGCGGGCGGCAGCTCGTGGACATTATTGGCTGGATGGGGCGCGACGCGAACGAGCACGTCGGCGAAGTAGCTGACCATGTCGACATTGGCCAGGCGGCAGCACTCGATCAGCGAGTAGATCACCGCCGTGGCGCGACCGCCGCGCACGCTGCCGGCGAAGAGCCAA
>JADZDL010000049.1 GCA_020851075.1 Planctomycetota bacterium
CCAACAACGCCAGGCGCCACTGACCCCATGGGATGTCACCACCATTCCCTTCGGCAATACGACCTTGGGGTTTCCGCCGCCCGGCAGCCCGGACTTCACGGCACTGGTGGAGGTGCTCAAGGCCCTCGACGATCTGGTCGACTCCGTGGGCGACAGTGTGGTGGCCGAAAGTGTGTATCAGCTCGTGCAAGGCAATCCCCTGCGCTCGGGCGCCACATTGGATGCCATCGCTGCAGGTGAAGTACCGCCGCCGGAACTGGACGTGATCCGTACGCCGAGAAGCGGGATCGGACTGACCCATCGCCTCTGCACGCTGTTCCCGGCAACCGACGGGACGGCACCGGCCGGCTGGCCGACGACCGCCCCATCGGCACGCGCTCAGGCCGAACCGATCCTCAACACCTGGGTGGCAACGTTGCTCCCGAACCCGGCCCAGGTCCGTTGCAAGGCGGACTACGTCAATCAGCAGGATGGACAGGTCTATCAAACGGTCGAGAGCCCCTTGACCTCGCTCGGACTGGCACCGCTGGATGCCGTGTATCTCGCCGAAGGCAGCACGCTGGCACAACAGGCCGATTTGGAGCAACGTTGGCGGTTCGTGTTGCAGCAGACTCGTCCCGCGACCGTCCCGCCGGATGCGATCATCCGATTGGAGTTCGGCCGCGACAGTGGCTGGAGCGCGGAGATCGTCAGCGTGAGCGAATGGTGCGAGGTCGCGACCACGGTGCGGCGCCTGCTCAGCAATGCCCGTTCGCTTGACGGCCGCGACCTGTCGTTGCCCGAATCACCCGCCGACTCCGGGCTGAACCATGACGAATTTGCCGGTCGCGCGACCCGCGCGCTGCAAGCCTTGACCGATGCTCACGGTAGACTCAACGGCCTCCTGCCTCCGCCCTCTTCGGATGAGCTCACCACCAACCTCGACGAGGTTCGGCGCGCCCTGTTCGGTGTGGCGAACTTCGGCATACCGAGCGCCGTCCCGATGGACATCGGCGGCACGGGACCGGACGCTCGCTCGTTGCTCCTGACACAGGCACGGTCGGTCGTCCTCGAAGCACAACGACGGCTGAACCGCGTGGCCGAATCCGACCAGGACTTTGTGCGCGCAACCGCCACGCCGGAAGAACGGCGCGACCACGACCTGGTTCGATTGCGCATCCTCTTCGGTCAGGACTTCCTGGCACTCCCCCGCGTGACCGCAGCCAACGCTGCGCAATTGAACGAAACGTTCGCCGCCGGACTTTCGCTCCAAGGCCAAGACCCGATGGCCGCCGTGACCTGGTTCCAGCGCGCCGCCTACGTTCGGCCTGGTGCAACACGCTTGAACGAAGCGATGTTGTATGGCGAAACCGTGGGCAGCGCCGCAGTCCGGTTCCACGTCGGACAACTCCCCTTTCAGGCGCAGGATCGCTGGGTGGCCCTGCCGCCGGCGCCGGACCAGCCGTTCCAGCGCGGGCGCCTCTCGCTGGTGGCGCAGATGGCGTCGGCACAACCGATCCGCTTCGATCAACCCTTTTGCGGGCTCCTGATCGACGAGTGGGTGGAGACGGTGCCGAGCCCCAAGGAAACGACGGGCGTCGCCTTTCATTACGATCAACCGAACAACGCGCCGCCGCAGGCGCTGCTGCTCGCCGTGCCTGCAGACCGGCGGACGACCTGGGACCTCAACAGCCTGGAAGCCGTCCTGCACGAAACGATGGACTTGGCCAGGCTCCGGGCCGTCGCGCCAGACAGCGGCGATGAGTCGATCTGGGTGGAGGATCAGCTACCGGAAGGCGCCACGCCCCTCGGCGACGGCGAGGGCTGGAACTGGATTCGCATGAAACCGGAACCGCTCTCCGGTCGACGTGCCCATCAATCGGTGTTCGCCGCCGGCATCCACCAACATTTTTTCCAAGGCGCCAAGGCCGCCATGTTCGTCAGCGTGGGAGACCGCCTGTTCGCGCACGTCTATCTCGATCCCGCACGTATGCCGCGCCAAGTCATGTTGCAGTGGCACGCAGGCAATTGGGATCACCGCGCCTATTGGGGCGAGAATCTCATTGCATGGGGCACCGACAATACCGTGAGCCGTCAGTACATGGGGCCCCTGCCGCCGCCGGGCCGATGGGTGCGGCTCGAAGTGCCCGCCGCCACCGTGGGACTCGAAGGACAGATCGTGGCCGGCATGGCCTTCACCCTGTTCGACGGCATGGCCACGTGGGATCGTTCCGGCAAACGCGCGTTACAGCCGGTCGGTTCCGGTGAGCAGGATCCATCGGCACCGGCGCTGTTCTTCACCGGCGGCACCCTCGACTTCACCAGCGTCATCGATCCAGCGATAGGAGCATAGGCATGCCCTCCCGAATCAGACTCGACCTCAGCACTCACAACCCCGACTTGCAGGACGGGTTGCAGGCGCGCATCCACGACCCGCTCTGGATGTTGGGCCGTCAATGGCAGTTCGGCGAGTTCAACGGAGCCGATGCCGGCTCGCCTGCCGCCGCGCAGGTGATCGTGGACACCGCCGCCGTCACCCGCTATCAACCGGGACCACGCTCCGACCCGCATCCGGCCAGGCCCTATGCAGCCGCCGGGCTGGCGCTGGAAACGCTGGTGGAAGCGGAACCGGTGACGGACGACTCACGCCCTAACTGGCGCCTCGCGGCCGAAGCCGGACAGCATCTGCTCCGCCTGCTGGAAACGGCCAGGCTCGGCCCCACCCGCGCCCAGTGGTTGGCTAGTACGTACGTCCTGGCCGCCCCCACCGCAGAACAGGCCAAGCAGATTGACGCTGCGAGTCTGTGCTTCATCCGCGTGCTGAGCGGCCGCACCATTGACGGGCTCGAAGCCGTCCGCGCGGTGGATGCGACGCTGCTGGCGGACGCGACCAAAGTGGTGCTCGCACAGGATTACTTCGGGGGCAAGTCGCTGGAGCAGAAAAAGAATTACGCC
>JADZDL010000050.1 GCA_020851075.1 Planctomycetota bacterium
TCGTCGCTGTCGACGACGAGGCCGACGGTCGGGGTGGCCGCGCCCGTGGCGGCATCCACACTGCAGCCGAGCACGTCGCCGTGGCCGGTCAGCCGGCGATTCCACACCACCACGAACCGATCGCGCAGGGTGACGTTCGCGACCTGCGGATCGATGTCGTTCAGGCCGCTCGCGTCGATCGTGATGCGCGTGCCGACGAGCGTGCCGTCGGTGCCCACGCGCTGCGCATAGATGTCGGTGTCGGCGGCCGAGAACACATACTCGTAGACGACGAGGTAGACGCCGTTGGTGGCGTCGAACGCGACATCGGGGTCCTGTTCGCCGGTGCCCGTGTTGGCCACCGTGATCGTGCTGCCGAGCAGCGGATCGATGAGCAGCGGCATCGCCGCATCGGCGAGGAACGCCGCCGGCAGCACGTAGTCGACGATGCCGTCGTGGTAGTCGATGGTGCCGACAACGCGCCGGCCACGCGCGTCGATGCCGGTCACCGCGCCGAGCGTGCAGGAGCCAACGTCGGGCAACGTGAACTGCAGGCCACCCGCGTGCGGCGTCACCTGGAGTTCGGTGGTGAGCCGGCCGCGCACGACGAGATCCCCGGCGCCAGGTGGCAGCGTGTCCAGCACGAAACTCTGTTCGAGCCCGACGTCGCGCACGTCGTACCGTTCGACCAGTTCCGGCCGCACGAACTCGACGGCGAGCCCGTCCTGCCGCGCCACCCCGGCGCCGACGGCGGCGAAGTGGCCACTGCGGCCGAGGCTGTCGAGTTCATAGCGAACAGGGAAATTGTGCGCGGCAGCGGCGCCGAAAGCCGGCACGAACTCGACGCCGCGCGGATCGAAGTGGGCTTTGTACCGATCGCCAACGGCGACCATCGCCCCGTCGGGCGAAGCAACCAACACGGGCGCCGCGCTCGCCAGCGACGCTGCATGCACCCCGCCGCGCGGCGGCACAGGTGCTTGGGCGAGCAACGAGGACAGCCCGCAGGCGAGGGCCAAGGCGGACGGCAGGCAGAGGGTTGGGGTGGGCATCGGGCTTCTGCGCAGGCGCCGTTCGGCACATTGCGTCAGCCCCGAATGCGAAATGCGGGCGGCATCTGGTCGGGCTTTTCGAAGAAATCCCGCGCGTCGACCGGGGCCACACCGGAGCGGCGACGAACACGACTCCCCGTCAGTGGTTCTGGGGCAGATCGCGCAACCAGCGCGCCAACAACGCCTGCGCGATCGCCCACTCGCCCTTGGCAACGGTCAGCGACACCCCGGCGACCTCGGCGGCTTCCGCCACCGACAATCCGCCGTAGATGCGCAGTTCCGCAATCTTGCCGGCGCGCGGCCGCTGCGCGGCGAGCGCATGCACCGCGGCGTCCAGATCGAGCAATTCAGCCGCGTCCGGCGCCCCTGGATCAGGCACATCCCCCAGCTCCTCACGTTGGCGCTGCCCACCTCGTTTGATGGCGAGCCGGGCCCGAGCGTGTTCGACGAGAATGCGGCGCATCACTGTCGCCGCGAGACCCAGGAACTGCTGCCGCGCGTCCTGCGCGTCGTTGCCCCGGAACGCCGTCGCATCGACGAGCCGCAACCACGCTTCGTGCACGAGGGCGGTCGCCTGCAAGGTATGGCCTTGCCGTTCGCGGCGCAGCAGCGCATTCGCGAGCCGGCGCAGGTCCGTGTAGACGAGCCCGGCGAGATCCTCGGCAGCGGCCTCGCCGCGGCACAGCCCGAGCAGAGCCTGCGTCACCGCGTCACGCGGTGGCGGCGATTCCGAAGTGGAATGGCTGTGATCGTCCAAGCACTTCGAGGATACCAGCTATGGGCGCGCAAGACCTCCTGGACCGCCTCAGCGCACCACCGGATGCCTCGCATCCCAGGCTTGCAAGCGCCCATTCGCGAGCAATACGCCAAGCCGGGTACCGTCGGGGCTCCATGCCAAGGCGACCACAAGGTCTTCCATGTGCAGCGTCGCGACTTCGGCGGCGGCAGCGACGTCCCAGATGCGGACCGTACGATCGCGACCTCCGCTGGCCAACCGGTCCCCATCCGGTGCAAACGCGAGCGCCTGCACGTGGCCGGTGTGGCCCCGCAGCACCACCAACGCATCCGTCGCCGGCGTCCACAACTGCACCGTCTGGTCGACGCAACCGATCGCGACCATGCCTTGCCGCGGAGCCGCGGCGATGGCGAGCGTACATTCGGGAACGCTGCGACGACGCAACACCGCCGCCGTGCGCGCGTCGACCAACGACACCGTGTCCAGGGCATCGACGACCACAACCTGGTCTTGCCGGAACCAACCCAGGCCGCGAATCTCGGCTGGCCACGCGTGCGCCTCGGGCTTGCCGTTGGCGACCTCCCACAACCACAGCACCTTGGGATACCCCTCGGCGACGGCGACGCGACTGCCATCACCATTGGGCAGAGCGAAGCGGAAGGGCGCCAGCGTGTGCAGCGGCCCATCTCGCTGGCCAAACTGACCAACACCGGGGTCGCCGACAAACGCGCGACCACCGGCCTCGATCGCACAGCCAGCGCCCAAGGTCCCAGCATCGACATCCCAGATCCCCGCTGGCCGGCCCGCCAACGACGCGGTCAAACGCTGCGAATCCGCGCTCCACGCAAGCTGCCCATAATCCCCCGCCGCCGCGGGCAGCAGTTCGCCCGTGCGAGGCACCACCGCCGTCTCCGGGTCCCAGATGCGCACGGTCGCATCATCGCCGATGGTGGCCAGACGATCCCCCGCCTGGTTCCA
>JADZDL010000051.1 GCA_020851075.1 Planctomycetota bacterium
AGTGCTGTCTCGCAGAAAGAACCACTTCCGTAAGTGGTGCCCAGGACAAGATTTGAACTTGCAAGCCCTTTTGGGGCGCTAGCACCTCAAGCTAGTGCGTCTGCCAATTCCGCCACCTGGGCGTGATCTGCGAGGGCGGGAAACGTAGCGGCTGGCTCCCCGATTTCAACCCTCGCCAGCGGGAAGCTTCTGCCAGGCCCCCGCCTGGGGCCAACAACCCCCTTCCGGCGGCCACCTCACCGCAGGTTCCCGAGCAGCTTGGTCTGGAACCGGATGTAGTTGTTTTCGAGCTCCACCTGCACGTAGCCGACGTTGAGCAGCTCCGCCATGGCCCGCAGCTGCTGCATCTGGCTCTTGTCGCCGGCCGTGAAACTGGTGCGCTCCTGACGCCAGCGCTCGGCGAGGTAGGCGCGCACGGCCTGGTCAAACTCGCCTTCGAGCACGGACTTCGGAATGCTGGCCTTGCTCGGGTACTTCGCGTAGCGCGTCTTGCGAACGGTCTCCTCGGCCGCCGGGCGGCTCACCATCATCCACTCGGCGTCGGGCAATTCGCTGTCGGTGTCGGCAAAGGCGATGTAGTCGTCCATCACGGAGACGAGGTTCTTGCCGCGCAGCCAGACGAGTCCGTTGAGCTCGCTCGGCAGTTCGCGCTCGATCTCGGCAAATTCCTCGAGCCGCTTGATCGATCGGTTGCCGTCGGCCTCGTAGCGCGTGCGCAGGATGTCCTTGATCAGGAGGCCCGAGTTGGACATCACAAAGAAGTCGCGGAACACGATCATCGCGATCTCGCCGGTACCGGGGATCTTCGCGTTGCAGAACTCCGTGACCGGCTCGGGCAGCTGGCCACCCGCGAACGGCACCTTGAGATGCCAGACCTTGCGGAAGCCGAACTCGGTCGGGCTGTTGCGCAACATGGCGACGAGTTCGTCGGCCACCGAACCGCTGCCTGGCCGCAGCCAGAACACCCACGCCACCTGCGGCGTCGGCGAAGGCACCGCCACGGGCACCATCAATTCGCCCTGGTCGTCGCGCTGCAGATCCGGCTGGTTGCGGCGGAACACGAAGCCCGTGCGCGGCAGGAATGCGACCTTGATACGATCGATGAGATCATCCATGCCGGTGAGTGCGGTGCCGCCGAGCGTCGAACGGCGCATGCCGTCGTTCACGATCTCGCGCGCGTCCGGCTCCAGCGCGTCAAACATCGCGTGCAGGAACTCGCCGGCCGGCATGCGCAACGCCGCCGCTGCGCAGGCACTGTCGGGCACCATCGCGAGGAACGGATCCAGCCACTCTTCGCGACGCTGCTTCTCCGCGCGATAGAAACTGCCCTGGAACGGCGTGTGCTGCTTGCTGTTCAAGACCACCTGGCCAGTAGCGGCCAGCATCTGGTCGCCAAACATCATCGCGCCGGAAACCTGCATCCAACCCTTCAGGTTGAGGAAGCTCGCCATCACGCGCTCGTTCATGCTGTCCTTGTTGGCAGCATTGGGCCAGCTCGCCGCAAACCGCCGGAACCCGTCGAAGGCGTTGGGTTCGGCGAGGAACTCGATGGCATTGGGTTGGAACACCGAATTGACGTCGGTCCACCGTTCGAGGCGCTGCACGGCACCATCGGTGTAGGCCGCCATCTTGCCCAGCGGTTCTTCGTCGCGATTGCCGTCGATGAGCAGTTGCGCCTTCTCGAGCAGGCCTGGATGGTTGCCGACCATCAGGACGTCGAGGTAACGGCGCAAGTACAACGGCGTCGCGTTACCCGCCATCTTCAAGACGAGCAGATCGCCTTCGGTCGTGAGTTCGATGCCACCTTGCTGCAACTGCGCCTGCCCGATGCCTAGGCCCACGACGCCGAGGGCGGCTTTGATACGCCAACTCACGCGCGTGTAGAGGCACCACAGCGGTTGGGCAAGCGGCCGCGGCGGCTGCACGGAATAGTCCTGCTGGTAGCCAGCGAAGACGACTTCCTTGCCGATGCCATCCCGCATCACATCGATCCAACCCCCGCTGTCCTTACGCACGCGCTCCAGGCTCTCGCGCGCCTGCAACAACGAACGTTCCAGGCCGTCGCGCTGCAACCCCTGCACGATCGGGCCGCCTTTCAGCGACTGCCAGCCGCGCGAATCGGTCAGTTCGGTCCAGAACTTCGGCGCCGGGAACTCGTCGAAGTCGCTCGCCAGCCGCTCCTTGCGGACGAAGAAGTTGACGTCGCGCGGCACCACGTCGCGCACGTCGGGCAACGTGCCTTCGAGCGGATTGAAGACAAACGCCACGACGAACAGCAGGACGAACGTGACGAGCACCCCGAGGGTGATGCCCAGGGTCTTCCAGATCTTGCGCTTTCTCTTCGGCTTGGTCATCGCGGTCGGAGCGTAACGGACGGGCCAGCGGGTCAGGAGTACGAGAACTCTGCGACGTGGATTCGCGTCACAACTTCCCCTCATCTAGAGGACCCGCCGAGGTTTGCCTTCGCTGGGCCGGCCGGGTCTACTGGACCGCCATGGCCGGCCTAGCCCCCAACGCCCGTTCCCGCCGCATCGAGGAGTCCGCCACCCTCGCGATCTCGGCGCAGGCCGCCAGACTCCGGGCTGCGGGCAAGGATGTGGTCTCCCTGGGCGCCGGCGAGCCGGATTTCTGGACCCCCGGCCCGATCGCCGAGGCCGGCATCCGCGCGATCGAACAGGGTAATACCCGCTACACCCCCGCCCCCGGCACCCCCGAACTGCGCGCCGCCGGCGCCAACTGGCTGCAGCGCACCTTCGGCCTGCGGTACACCGCCGACGAAGTGATGGTCTGCGCCGGTGCCAAAGCCGCGCTCCACATCGCCCTCGACACCATCGTCGAGCCCGGTGACAGCGTCCTGATCCTCGCCCCATACTGGGTCTCGTATCCGGCGCTCGTCGCAATGGCGGACGGCAAGCCCGTCGTGCTGCCCGCCGTTCCCGACGCCGGCTTCATCCACACCGCCGCGGCGATCGATGCGGCGGCGAAGCAAAGCCGGGCCCGCGGCATCCTGCTGAACTTCCCCAACAATCCGTCCGGGGTGGTGCCCACGCGCGCCCAACTGCAGGCGATCGTCGACGTCGCCGTGGCCAACGACCTCTGGATCGTCTCGGACGAGATCTACTCGATGCTGCTCTACGACGACGCTGAGCACTTCTCCCCGGCGGCGCTGCCCGGCGGCCACGAGCGCACGATCGTCGTGAACGGTTTTACGAAGAGCCACACACTCACCGGCTGGCGCACGAGCTTCCTCGCCGGGCCGCGCGCGATCGTCGACGCGGCGTGCCGCATCCAGAGCCAGGTACTCGGCAACCCCTGCACGATCAGCCAGGCGGCCACACTCGCCGCGTGCGAGATTCCGCTGCCCGACGAGCAGACGCGCCGCATGTTGGCCTTCGATGAACGTCGCCGCTACCTCCTGCGCGAGATCAACACGATCCCGGGCATGCACCTCTCGGTGCCCACAGGTGCGTTCTACGCGCTCGTCGACGTGCGCGAGCTGTGCAAGGCCCGTGGCATCGACGATGTCACCGTCTGCCAACAATTGCTGCACCAGCATCTGCTCGCTGTGGTGCCCGGCAGTGCCTTCGCCGTGCCTGGTTTCGTGCGCCTCAGTTATGCCGTGGCTATGGAACAGCTGCAGAAGGCCATTGCGCGCCTGCGCGACTACGCCGAGGGCCGATGAACCACGACGAACAGAAGGTGCGGGTCGTGCAGGCCGCCAATCTCGCTGCCCTGCAGGCCGCCGACCACGACTGGGATGTGTTCGCGCAGCTGCGTTCGGTGAAAGAACTGCAGACCAAGGACCGCAAGCCGTTCCTCGTGATCGAACTGGCCGACGTCCACGCGGTGCTCGAAGCCAAGATCTGGGACAACGCGCGCGAAGCGATGGAGGCAGCCAAAGCGGCGCCCGCGCGCTGCGCCGTGAAGGTGCGCGGCAAGGTCAAGGACTGGCAAGGCCGGCCACAACTCGTCATCGAGCGGCTGAAGGCCCTCGATCCGGGGGACACCCCCGAAGGCTACGATCCCGACCAGCTCGTCGATCCCGCTCTCGCGCTCGTCGAAGACCTCTGCTGCAAAACGCTCGTCTTCGACATCGAAACGGTGCCGGCGCTCGACCGCCGCGAACTGCCCCCCACCGTCGGTGAGGCGCTCACGAGTTATGCAACGCGCAAGGACATGGAGCCCGGCGCCGTCATGGGCATGTCGCCGTTCTTCGGCAAGGTGGTCTCGCTCGCCATCGGCGAAGGCGATTCCGACGGCGATCTCGACGATGTGACCGTGCTCGCCGTGCCACCCGACGGCCAGACGATCGAGAACTGCCCGAGCTGGCTGCGGCCGATGAGCGAAGCGGACCTGCTGCGTTCGTTCTGGGCGCTCGCGAGCCGTGCGGAGACGATCGTGACGTTCAATGGCCGCGGCTTCGATGTGCCATTCCTGGTCACGCGCAGCCTGATCCACGGCATTCCGGCGCGCGTCGATCTCGTGTCGCAGCGCTGGGCCCTACGTCCGCACCTGGACCTCTGGGAACTGCTGAGCCAGCGGGATCGTGGCCCCAGCAAACTCGACGTCGTCTGCTGGGCGCTCGGCATCGAGAGCCCGAAGGAAGTCATGGACGGCTCGATGGTGGCGCCCGCCTATGCGCGCGGCGAGATCGTGAAGATCGCCGAATACAATGCGCACGACGTGCGTGCGACGAGTGCCGTGTACCGGCGAACCCGAGACCTGCTGCTGCGCTACCGCGCCGATTGGTCCGCTGGCAAGAAGTGAGCGAGAACGTCCATGGCCGACAAGTCCAACCAATCTCGCCAGCCCAACCACCTGCTCGTAGTCGGCCTCGTGCTCTACGCCGTGGCGTGGTTCGTGCCCGTCTACAAAGGCCAGGACCTCGTTGGCCAACTGGGCAACTTCACGAAGGGGTTTGCGCAAGGCTTCGCGCAGGGAGCCGGCAACAACCCGGCTACCGCCCAGATGCCCACGGGCCCCGATTGGCTGCCCGGCTGGCAAGCGTGCCAGTTCTCGTGGCGCATCCTCATCGATGAATCCACGTGGAGCGAGCAGGCCTCGTGGAAGGCGCAGGTGGCGGGCACTTCGTGCCTCACCAACCTCGCGATGCTGGCAAGCTTCCTCCTGGTGTTCTTGCGCAAGCCGAACGTCGCTATGGGCGTCGTCATGCTGGCCTGCGCGGGCCTCGACGCAAGCTGGTTGTTCCTCATCGACAAGGACCCGTTCTCGGTATTCCGGGTGGGCTACTTCCTGTGGGTCGCGTCGTTCGCAGTCGTCGGCATCGGCATGGTAATGCCGGCCGCGACGGGCAAACGCGCAAGCAAGTAACTGCCAACTACCTGGTCGGGAGCAGCTCGCGCACCTTCGCCGAGAACGCTTCCCGCGTCGTGCCGGTCACCTGCTCGAGCTTCTCGAAGTAGTTGGCATTGCCGTCCACCCGTGGCCCGCAGGTGAGCAGTTCGCGCACCGGCCCAAATCCCCGTTCGCGCTCGATCTGCTCGATGAGCAGTGCGTTGATCGCGTAATCGACGCGCAGCGGAAACCGCGACCGCGGGTCGAAGTTGAAGCTCGCATCGTAGAGCGAACGCCAGTCGGCGTCGGGATGCGCCGCAGCATACGCCTGGAACTTCGCGAGGATCTCCGTCCAGGAGAGCCCCCAACTGCCCGCGTACAAGTACGCGGCGCCTTCGTCGACGGGGCGATGGATGACCTCCGGCGGCACGACGAGACGCAGCCGGTCATGCCACAGGTCGTGCAGGTCAAAGACCGTCACTGCAGGCGACAGATAACACGCATCGACAAACACGTAGTCGTCGGCACCCCGCGCAGCGAGCGCCCCAGTCTTCCGACCGGCATATTCGGATCGGTAGACGAGCCCGAGCAGGCGCATGCCCTCGGCAAAGTCCTGCACACAGTAGAAGTCCCCGCGCGGCGCCTTGTTGCCGAGGCGCGCATCAAACTGCTCGATCGAGGTGAAGAAGCGCCGAACACGTTCGGGGTCGGGTTTGGTGGCGAAGTGCAGCCTCTGCTCACCGTGCGACTCGGTGGTCCACCCGGCCGTCCGTCGCGCCAGCGGCGACGCAAACGAGAACCCGTGCTCGGTCTCCCGCGCGACGAGTTCGACGATCGCGTGCACCAGCGGCTTGCCGTCGAGCACGCCCGCATAGGTGAGCTGGATCAGCAGTTCCTCGTCCTCGGGCACGGCCGAGGACAGGTAGGGCACAAAGAACGCCTCCTGTTCGCCGCGCGCGCAGAGCCCGCGCAGTTCGCGCAGCAGGGGCGCCGTCATCTTGCGATCGGCCACAGCCACGAGCGGGTTGTCCGCATCGGGTTGCTCCACGTGCCGAACGAAGTCCGAAAGCTGAGTGGTGAGTCGCTTCGTGGTATCGGCGGAGAGTCGCGAGAAGACCGCCGCCGGCGCGATCTCCACAGGGGCTTGGAGCAGAGGAACAAGGAGCAGGGCAAGCACGCGGCGCCAAACGCCGCGCCTGCCGCGAACTCCCCCTTTCGGCCAATGACGTCCTCCGGTGGCAGGCTCGGCTCGGTACAGCTCTAGTTAGCCAAGCCACTCGCTTCAGCTCCCGGGCAGCAACAGCACCGCGGGGGTAAGCTCGATGCCAACGCCGACGGCCCCGCCCTGCAGGCCAAGGCGCAGGCTCAGCAGGCTCGGATCATTCGGCAGCGACAGGGTGCTGCTCGGGCTATTCCCATTGCCGTCCACGACCCCAAGCGGCAGCGTGCCCCAGGCATCCACATAGAGCGTGCACCCCGCAAACCCGACCGACGCCAACGAGACGGGCACCAGCCAACCGAGGCCAAACACCGCTAGAGCCCAAGTCCCCGAAGTGGCGCCGGAAACCCGGAACTGCATGCTGCCACCCTGCTGTGGGGTGCCCACGGTCTCGAGCCGCGAACCACCGCCGCACCCGTGGCCGGCCTCGCCGGTGCTCGCTACTGGCGCAATGGGCGCCACGGCAACCCCGTCATACCAACTGCGCGTGGCCCCGGTCTGGCCGCTATCGAGGTCGTCGAGATAGACATCGAGGTTGCCATTCGCATCGGCTTCGGCGCGGCCAATCCACGTCGAATAGGCGCGCACGGAACCAGTCGACGTGAGCAACGGCGCGGTAAACGCCGCGTTGTCGACCATCGCGGTGCCACGCTTCTCGTACGCGCGCAACGTGTTGGCCGCGAAGCCAGCCCGCACCGTCCAATCCTCGTTGGGGTTGGACCACGTCACCACGAACACATCGTGTTTGCCGGGTTGCAGCCCGCTCAAGCGCGTTCGCAGCAGCGGCGCGTTCTCGCCACCGGTCTCGCTCGCGGTCCAGACGGTACCGCCATTGCCATACCCCGAACGCAGATGCCACGCCCCGTCGTCCGCACCCTGCCCCGACGATGGGCCCGTCGGGTTCGCCGGCTGGCCGTTGGCAAGCGTGGTATTGCTCGGGGTCGCATCGACGAACGTGGCGGGTGCAAACGTGAACTCAGGCGCGGCAATACGACCGACCACCGCGAGATGGTAGTTGGTGTAGGTGGTGTAGGTGCCCCGCAGCCACAACAACGCCTCGCGCTCGGCGTCCCACATCGGCACGATCGGCCGCAGGTTGTCGACCGAGGAGTTCTCGGTGACGGGCGTCCACGTCCAGCTGGCGCCAAAATTGGCCGTCACGCCCGTGAAGATCTCGTAGTGCGCGAGCGCAGCGCCGTTGCGCGGATCCACCTTCGTGGACACATGTAGGGTATCTGGATGATTGGGCTGCAGCGCCGCGAGCCCGGTGTAGTCGTCTTCGGCCGCATACAGGTAACCGCCGAGTCGGCAGACCTCGTGCACGTTCCACGCACTGCCGTCGTAACGGCCGAAGAACAGCCGATGGTCGGCATTGCTGCCGTTCGCGCGCGCCTGGAAGAGCGCACGAACCGTGCCATCGGCATCCGCCTGCAGGTCGATCGTCCAACCGCGCCGCATGACCGCGCCATTCCAGACCGAACCCGCCTGGAAGACCGGCGTGAGATTGACGGGTGGTTGCCCGACACCATCGAGCACGTTCGCATCGATAACCGTACCATCACTCCGGTGCAGCTGGTCCGCTTCGACGTAGCCGTGATAGATGGAGTTATCGAAATTGCGCGGATGGCGATTGGACGTGAGAACATGAACTCGCGCCACTCCATCCGACGCGTACTTCACATACGGACGATCGCTGCTGCCGCCCTCGGACAGCAGTTTGCCGTCGCCATGCCACGTGGCCCCATCGTCATCACTCCACATGACGCACGGGTCGTAGTTGATCGCCCGACAGAAATTGTAGGTACGGCCCGTGCCCCGCAGATGATGCAGATTGCTGTACGTGAGCCCCGCGGCATGCACGAAGAGCGCTTCGTTGGTCCAGGAGGAAGGATCCCCGGCGGACGTCGACAGTCGGTACCGCGTGTTGTTATCACTGCCGTGGGTGCCATAGAGGGCCAGATAACGACCGTCCGGGCGCACCAGCAAGGCCGGTGAATCATGGTCGTCCGCCTGCAGCTGATTGCGCAACTCGAACGCACCAAACCGGCCCTCGGTGAAGTCGAGCCAGCTCAGGTCGATATCTCCGTTGCGGGCAGCGCCGCCCACACCACTGCCACTGGCGCACGAACCGACGAGCAACCGCCCGCGCAGTGGATCGACGATCGCACGTTCGTCCTCAAACCACGACCAGGCCCCGTTATCCCGCAGTAGCAGCAGGTGGCCAGCCACGGCATCCTGGGCCCGGACGGCTAGGAGTCTGAGACACGGGATGCCCCCGAAAGGCTGAAGATTCCGTAGCCAGAAAACCCTCTCAGCCACCGCGGCGCGTAGAGAGGATGCATGGCCCAGTTCCGCAAGTCCGAGAATCCCGCCCAG
>JADZDL010000052.1 GCA_020851075.1 Planctomycetota bacterium
GCATGCTGTTCCGCATGCTGTTCTCGGTGCCGTTCCGCGATCCGGAGACGGGCTTCAAGTTCTTCCGGCGCGAGAAGATCCTGCCGGTGGCGCTGCAGACGCGCGACAAGGCGTGGTTCTGGGACAGTGAGATCATGGTGCTCGCGCACCAGGCCGGGTTGCACCTCGTCGAAGTACCCTGCCGCTTCGAACGACGCGCCGACAAACAATCGACGGTGCGCATCGTGCGCGATGTGTTTCGCTACCTGCTCGCGATCCGCGCCTTCCGGAAGCGCATGCGCGCGCAGAAGTCCACCTGATCGCGATCAGTCCGCGAGCAGTTTCAGGTCGAGTTGTAGAGACAGCCCAACGAGGTCCTCGAGCACGAGAGGCTCGAGCGCAAAGCCACCCATCTGCTCGAGGCAGCCGCGCAACTCGACGGTGAGACCGGCCCACGTGACTCCGGGCAACCGCAACACCTCGCGCCACCCAGGGCGCCCGCGCAGCACCGACAGCAGCTCGGCGACCTTCTCCTCGGGCCAATGAAAACCGCGCGGCATGACTTCGTGGATCCACAACCCTTCGTCGCGCACCCGCCGACTGTGTGGCCCGCTCTCACCTTTGGCAAACGCGCGCAGAGGCACGAGGTCGAGCAAACGCGTGATCTCCGGCGGGCTCGCCCCGTCGAGCACGAGGCGCAGGGCGACCACGGTGCCCGGCACGATCTCGTGGTCGCGTTCTTCCCACTGACCGGCGATGCGGCGCCAGTGCACGCGCACGAAGAAGGACTCCGGCGACAACCGGTACGAGGACACCCCGCGCTCCCCATCCTGCTGCTGCGCACCGGGCGCCACATGGCCCCAGGCGGGCACGCGCAGCAGCAACCGCCGCAACACGTCACTGCGACTGCAACGCAAACGCAGCAGCGGCAGGTGCGGCAGTTCGGCGAGCGTCGTCACCTAGGACTCCGGCTTTGGCGCGGGCTCCTTCGGCAGGCGCGGCCCCTCGATATCGTCCGTCAGGATCTCCTCGACGTCGAGCACGGCGCAGCGGCAACCGACCCCGAGCAACGCCGTCAGCGACGGCTCGGTGCGGCCTTCATCCCCGGAGATCCACTCCTTCACGTAGGTGCCGTGCTGGCACACGACGCGCAGCGTGAGGGCGCCTTCGTTGCCCGGCGTGAGATCGAGCACGCGCAGCGAACGTTCGCGATCGAGATCGGCGCGGCGATGCGCGACGCGCTGCGGCGTACGCTGCACGATCTTGCCCGCAAACTCGCGCGCCGCGGCCAGACGCTCGGGCGCCACCACTCCGTCGATGGCGACCTCGGCGCGGTAGATCTTGTCGAAGTGCGTTTCCTTCCAGTAGGCGACGCGTTGTTTGCTCACGCGCACGAACGGCTGCAGTTCGATCGCCCCTTCGGCCCGCGCCACGATCTCGAGGCGCAACGCTTCGAGATCGATGTCGGGATTGCGCGCGCCGACCACCTCGTAGATGAACGGCCGGCCGTGGCCGAGCATGAGCACGTCGATGTCCTCGCGCCCAGCACCGTGGAAGCGACCTTCCTTGGCCTGCATCGTCGGCAACAGCCGGCGCCCGATCAGCTCCTGCACGGACTCGCGCGTGAGTTTGCCAAAGCCGCCGCACGGCTCACAACCCTGGCGTCGCCGCCGATCGCCCTTGCACTTCGGGCAGTAGAAGATCGTCTGCGGCAGGCCGCGGCGCAGTTTGCGGTACCGCGACTCGAGCCAGAGGTTGGTGCGCGCGCCACCAGGCGGCAGCGGATTCGGGACCGTATCGGACATGGGCCCGGCATGAAACCAAGCCGCCCCGACTCCTGGCAAGCGGAAGCCGGGCTTGCTGCAGGTTCCGGGCTCAGTTTCCTGGGGAACCCGCGGGGCTCGGCTTGCGGCCGCCCTTGCGCGCGGGCGCGTTCTGGCGCTCGGTCCGTCGCTCGAGGAAGCGCCCGAGCAGGCCGAAGAACTCCTTCGCATCGACGGGCGTCTGCAGGAACGAGTGGATGTTGTACTTGCTCTTGTCCTTGGCCATGTCCTTCACGTTCTTCGACGCCGTGAGCACAAACAGCTCACTCGTGGTGTCGAACGAGCGCAGGTGGTGCAGCAGCTTCGTGGTCTCCTTCTGGCGCGGATCCACGCCGAGGAAGATGGCATCAAAGTGGCGCCCGCGCACCTCGTTGATGCCCGCGTAGCCCGACCCCACGGTGACATGGAACTCAGGGAACTGCTGCAGACCGACCTTCACCTGGTCGCGCACCAACGGATCCTTCTCGACGAGCAGAACTTCCATGCGCGGTCTATCGGCACAAGGGCCGGGACCGTTGCGCGGCTTCGGCAACCGACCATGCTAGCGAAGCTTGACAAGCGCCCCGCCGATGCGGTGTCGTGTCCGCGCGATGAACTTCCTCGCTGGCGTCGATGAAGCCGGGCTCGGCCCGATCCTCGGCCCCCTCGTGGTCGCCGGCATCGCCATGTCCGGCCCCGAAGGCACCGACCCCTGGAAGGTGCTCACGAAGCTGGTCAGCAAGCAGAAGTACCAGAAGGGCAAGGTGCGCGTCGCCGACAGCAAGAAGGTGAACCAGGGCCCCCACGGGCTGCAGCGCCTCGAAGAGACCGCGCTCGTGTTCTGGACCGCCATGCACGGCGAACTGCCCGCGACGATCGGCGACTGGCTGCAGAAGCTCGGCGCGAACCTCGACCTGCTGCAGCGCTGCCCGTGGTACGAAGACCTGTCGATGACGCTGCCGCGCGCCGCCGACGCCGACTGGATCCAATTGCACGCCGAACTCGTCGCGCGCGCGCTGCGCAAAGCCGAGGTCACGCTGCTCGATATCGCGGTGCGCCCCGTCGACGTCGAGGAATGGAACGGGCTGATCGCCGACACCGACAACAAGAGCCGCGCGCACTTCCACGCCTACGCCGAAGTGATCGGCCGCATCCTGCTGCGCCTGCCCGCCCAGTTCGAACGCGGCGAGAGTGGCCATCTGGTCGCCGACCGCTGCGGCGGTCGCATGCACTACGCCGGGGACCTGCGCAACCTGCGGCCAGATGCCCGGGTAGAAACCCTCCAGGAAGAACCCGCGTTGTCCTCCTACCGCCTGCACACGGCGGCCGGCGCCGTGCAGATCACCTTCGCCGAGAAGGGCGAGGATCGCGCCTTCCCGACCGCGCTGGCGAGCTGCTTTGCCAAATACTTGCGCGAGATCATGGTCGAGGTGCTCAACCAGTGGTTCTGCGCCCGCGTCCCGGGTCTGCAGCCCACGGCGGGCTACTACACGGACGGGCACCGGTTCCTCGGCGACCTGGAGCCCCACCTCGAAACGCTGGCCTTGCCGCGACATCGCCTGGTCCGCGTTCGCTGACGGCCTCGGCACGCTACACTCAGCGGCTTCCACGACTGCCCGTCTCCCATGCGTACACTCAAGTCCCTCGTCGTTGCGTTCGCCCTCGCCGGCGCCGCAGTTTCCCAGAACCAGGCCATCCAACTCACCACCGGTGTCGATGGCGGCGTCGACTACGCGTACGACCCGCTCATGTTGCCGGCGACCGGCATCACGGTCGAAGCCTGGGTCACGTTCGATGATTCGACGGTCCCGACGGGCTTCTACTACTGGCCGACGGTCGCGCGCCAGAACGTGAATCCCAACCAGGAGAGCTGGAACCTGCGCGTGAGCTCGGGGAACGCGGGCGCGCGCTCGCTGCAGTTCATCATCCGTACGACGGCGAACGCGCTCTACAGCGCGACCTACAACTTCGCGGCGGGTGAGTTCCTGCAGCCGACGCACCTCGCCGGCACGTTCGACGGCCAGACCATCCGCATCCACAAGAACGGCGTGCAGGTCGCGACTTACGTGATCCCCGGCACCTACGCGCTGAACAACCTCGGTGGCACGCTGCGCGTCGGCAACGGCGACCCCGTGGCGCCGGGCCGCGAAGCGTGGAACGGCACCATCGACGAACTGCGCGTCTGGCCGATGGCGCGCACGGCTGGCGAGATCGCCGCGTCCATGGGCCAGGAACTCGCCGGCATGCCCGGCGGCGTGCTCGCATTCCACATGAACGGCACCTACGACGAGACCGACCACAATCTCGTCGGATCGACCTTCGGCACGATCGGCTTCGTGCCGAGCCAGGCTGCACTCACGAGTCTCGCCCCGCTGACGTTCCAACAAGGCGCGGCGACGACCACCTGCACGCGCATTCCGGAGCTCACGCTCGGCTCCGCGCCGACGCTCGGCAATGCCGACTTCAGCCTCTATTGCGTGCGTGGCCCGCTGCCGGCGAACGCCAACCTGGGCGTCGTCATCGCCGCGTTCGGCGCCGCGCCGGGCAGCCAGCCGCCGTTCTTTGGCGTGAACCTCGCGTTCGATATCAACACGGTGGTCGCCCAGAGTTTGCTGCTGCCGGCGACGACGCTGCTCGGCAACGCGCGCTTCCAGCTGCCGCTGCCCAGCGACCCGAGCTTTACCGGCGTCGGTTTCCTGTTCCAATTCGGCTTCCAGGACGCGGCATGCGGCCCGCAGGGCTTCACGGCCAGCAACGGCCTGCTGTTCCTCATGCAGTAGCATGCTGGAACCCCAGCTGGGCTAGTCCACGGGGCTACTGGGGCGGGGCTACTCGGGCTCGAACCCTTCGTCCTCGAGTAGCGCTCCCGAGTTGGCCGCCGCCACGGCGAGCTGGTCACACCGTTCGTTCTCGACGTCCCCGGTGTGACCGCGTACCCAGCGCCAATCGACCTCGTGCTCGCCGAGCGCCTTCAGCATGCGCTGCCAGAGGTCCTGGTTCTTCACGGGCTTCTTGCCCGCGGTGCGCCACCCGCGCTTCTGCCAGTTGTCGAGCCAGCCGTCGGCCATGGCCTTCACGACATACTGTGAATCCGACCACAGCGTCACCTTGCAGGGGCGCGTGAGCGCTTCGAGCCCGGCGATCGCCCCGAGCAGCTCCATGCGGTTGTTCGTGGTCAGCCGATAGCCGACCGACAACTCCTTGCGGTGCTTGCCGGCGAGCAGCACGGTGCCATACCCGCCGCGGCCCGGATTGCCGAGGCAGGCACCGTCGCTGTAGATCGTCACGGCTTGCTTCGTCATCCCCCTTCCGAATAGCCGACCAGGGTTCTCCCGACAACACTCTGGCTTCCCCCCCAGCGCTCCGGTAATCCGTCCCGCCCTTTCCCCTTCCTGGACCGCCGCACCGCCGATGCCACGGACGGCTGCCGCCCAGGCATCCGGATCCACGCCCGTCATGGCGGACCGCACGGCCCAGGTGGGATAGGCTCTACCGAACGTCCCGCGCGCCCTTTCCGCCCGTCCTCTCGATGCCACCGCTGATCTCCGTTGTCATTCCGGTTCGCAACGGCCGGACCACGATCGGCAGGTGCCTCGAAGCGGCCTTCGCATCGGACTTCCCGGATTTTGAGGTCGTCGTCGCCGACGACGGTTCGACCGATGACACCGTGCGCCTCATCGAAGGTTTCCCGAAGGCGAAGCTCATCAAGCTCGTGCAGCACAAAGGTGCCGCCGGGGCGCGCAACGCAGGTGCCGCAGCGGCAAGTGGCGAGATCCTGTTCTTCATCGACGCCGACTGCCTGCTGCAGCCCGACGCGATCCGCAACGCCGCGATGGCCATGGCAGGAGCCGATCCAAACAAGGTCATCGGTGGCACCTATACGCTGGCGGCTCCGGGCGAGAGCTTCTATGGCAAGTTTCAATCCGCGTTCATCCACCACAGCGAGACCAAGTACCCGGGCAACCCCGACTACATCGCCTCGCACGCCCTGGTGATCCGGGCCGCCACATTCCGCGCTTCGGGTGGCTTCCCGGAGCAGTTCATGCCGATCATCGAGGACGTGGAATACGCCCACCGCCTGCGCCGCACGAACCACCAGCTGGTCATGGACCCGCGCATCCTCGTGCGCCACGTCTTCAACTTCACGCTGCGCCGGTCGCTGCGCAACGCGTTCCGCAAGTCGCGCTTCTGGACGCGCTATTCGCTGCACAACCAGGACGTCTTCACGGATTCGGGCACGGCCTCCTTCGAACTCAAAGCCGCCACGGCAACGCTCGGGGCGACCCTGCTCCTGCTCAGCCTCTGGCTGCTCGTCGGCGACTTCTTCGGCGGTTCCTACTGGCTCTGGCCCCTGCCGATCCTGTGGGCCGGAAACCTCATCATTTCGTGGGGCCTTCTTCGCGCCTTCTATCGCGCCGGTGGAATAGGCCTCCTGTTACCCTGCCTGCTGTACTATCTCGCCGTCTATCCGCTGCCCGTTGGCCTTGGCGCCGTCGTCGGCATCCTCGAATACCCTCGCAAGGGAGTCCAGTAGTGTCCTTCTCGCCGCTGCGCCACGTCGACTCGATCTTCTGGAAGCGCAAGCCCGTCCACGTGACGTTCTTCGTGACGAAGATCTGCAATGCGGCCTGCCCGTTCTGCTTCTACATCTGGCGCGAGGACGGCCCCGCTCCGGGGGAACTCACGCTGCCCGAGATCGAGAAGGTCGCCGACTCGCTGCCCAACCTGCTGTGGCTCGCGTTCTCCGGCGGCGAGATCTTCGTGCGCAAGGACTTCCCCGAGATCGTCGAGGCGTTCTACAAGCGCAACAAGCCCGTCGTGATGCTGTTCCCGACCAACGGCATCATGACCGAACGCATCGTGCAGGTGATGCGTCGCCTCTGCAAGTCGTGCCCGGAGAGTCGGCTCGTCACCAAGATCTCGCTCGACGGCCCGCCCGACTACCACGACAAGATGCGCGTCGTGAAGGGTTGCTACGAGAAGGCGATGAAGACCTACGAAGGCCTCGCCCCGCTGCTCGAGGAGTTTGAGAACTTCGACCTCGGCGTCAACACCGTGCTCTGCGAAGCCAACCAGGACATGGTCGACGGCTTCATCGACACGATCGCCGAGACGATGCCGAAGATCACCACGCACACGGTGTCGCTCGCGCGCGGCGACATGCCAAGCCCCGAGCTCAAGAACGTGCAGCTCGACAAGTACAAAGCGGCCGTGCTCAAGCTCGAAGACCGCGTGAAGAACGGCAAGCTGCCCGTCTACCGCTTCCCGGGCGGCAAGTGGAAAGCCGCGCAGGACATCGTGCAGCGCCAGCTCATCTTCGATACGGCCCAGCAGGAAAAGCGCCTGTCTAACTGCTACGCCGGCACCCTCAACCTCGTGCTCACCGCCAACGGCGACGTGCACCCGTGCGAGGAGTTCTCGATGCTGTTTGGCAACGTCAAGGACCACGATTTCGACATGACGAAGGTCGTGCAGACACCCCAGGCCAAACAAATCCTTGCCGACATCAAGGCTTGGAAGTGCCACTGCACGCACGAGTGCTTCATGATGACGAACACCTTGTTCAACCCGCGCATGATCCCGAAGATCGCGCGCGAGTACATGAAGCTGAAACCTGCGCCGACGGTGCAGGCAACGGGCAAGGCGAAAACGCCCTAGCCCCCGCCCGCACGGAACCGGATGGAAACAGTCGCAGCGCGAGTCCTGCACCGCCCCACGGCGGCCAGCGGTTATCTCCCCGAAGGACCGCGCGCCCTCGGTCCGGGCCGCCTGTCGTGGATCACGATCCAAAGTGGCAAGGCGGCCACGCACGGGTCCCTGCACGTGCTCACCTCCGCGCGCGGCGAGAACCGTTCGTGGAAACTGCCGGGCCGACCGGGTTTTGCCTACGCGACCAACCGCGACGGCACGTTCCTGCTCGGCATGGAACGGTCGATCGTGCTCTACGACACGATGGCCAGCCGCGGCACCGAACTCGTGCGCGGCATCGACGGGCACACCAAAGGCACGATCCTCAACGACGCGGCGCTCTGTTCGGCCGGCCTCGTCTTTGGCTGCAAGGACACGGAGTTTCGCGAGCACAAAGCGGGCCTCTGGTTCCTGCGCCGCCGCGACCTCCGCATCTTCGAACTGCGCCGCGACCAGCTCTGCAGCAACGGCAAGGTGCTGCGCGAGATGCGCGACGGGCGCTTCGAACTGTTCAACATCGACTCGCCGACGCGCGTCGTCACGCGCTCCGAACTCGATCCGGAGACCGGCGAGCTCACGGAGCCGACCATCGCCCTCGACCTGCACGACCAGCCCGGCGTTCCGGATGGCATGGTGCAGGTGCCCGGCAGCGACGAGGTCGTGATCGCGATGTTCAATCCGGAGCCAGCCGAGTATGGCCGCGCGCTGCAGTATTCGCTGCGCACGGGCCAGGTGACGCGCGAGTTCCGCACGCCGGGCGCCGCTCAGGTGACGTGCCCTGCCTGGCTGCAGACGCAGCATGGGGCCCAACTCGTGCTGACGACGGCCGCCGAGAACCTGTCGCGCGAGCAGTTGGCGCTGCAGCCCAACGCCGGATGCCTGTTTGTGGCGCCCGCCCCGCTCGTGATCGTGCCCGAAGGCGCGTTCTGGGCGGTCTGAAGCACGACTGCAAAGCCCCCCGCAACCACCCGATCGCTTGCATTCGCCCCGGCTTCGCCGGATCGTCTTTGGTATGCAAGCTCGCCAGCTCTCCCCCGTTTGTAGCCTCGCGGCCCTGGCCTTCCTGTTCGCGGCGCTGCCCTCCTGCGGTGCCGAGAAGAAGTTCGACTGGAAGAACCGCGAGATCCCCTGGACCTACGGGCCGACCAACGACACGGCGACGAAGGTGCATCTGACCGGGACCGGCAAGAAGGGCCCCGGCGCGATCTCCAAGGGCTGGCAATGCCGCCTCGTCGACGGCAAGAACCTCGTCATCAAGCCGTTTGAGCTCGCGTCGTCGCACGCGCTGTTTGGCAAGGTGATTCTGAGCGTGGGGCTGTTCGACCAAGGCGGCCAACAACTCGGGGCCTTCACGTCGGGCCCGGTCACGGCCGAGAACGCGACGTTCACGTTCGAACTGACCGAGGCCGTGGCAAAGCCGCTGCTGGATGTGATGATCTGGTATCTCGAAGTGTGATGACCGACGCCCGCGAGGCCCGTTGCCTACCATGGCGACGTCTCACGTGGGACCGGCGATGACAATCCTCACTGGCTCCGCGGAAAAGCTGTGCTTGGGAATGGAAGGCTCCCTCCCAAGCCTGCGACGATGCCGCGATGGCAGCCAGCCGGGCCAACTTCCCATCACTCTACCTCTACACCCAAGCTGTGCTCGTCGCTGGTTGGTGGATGATGCTCTGGCTCGCCCCCGCCACGCGCACGCCGTTCGTGATGCACGAAAGCTGGCCGGAAACGACGCTGCTCAGCTTCGCCTTGCCTGACCTTGCCCTGCTCGTCGGCGGTTCGGCGGCGGCCGCGTTCGGCCTGCAATGCCAGCGCCCGTGGGCCAAACCCGTATTCTGGATCGTCGCCGGCAGCGTTACCTATGCCACACTCTGGTGTCTCGGCGCGACTGCCATGACCGGCAGCGGCGCGCTCAGCACGACCCTGATGCTTGCCATGAGTTGTGGCATGGCCTGCTGTTGGAAGTGCTCTGCGGGGTCCAAGTGCAAGGCCGCTGGCCAAAGCGGCCCGCGATGAAACTGTTTCGTGTCGCCAGCGAGACTTCGACGGTGCGCCATCTGCTCAGGACGTTCGCGCAGATGGTGGTGTTCTGGTCGTTCTTCCTGTTCGTGCTGCCGGCGGCCATCCACAACCTCTCGAATCACTTCGCGATCCCGTCGTTGCCCCTGCCCCACCATCAGGGCCTTGGCGTCGGTGCATTCAGCCTCGCCAGCGCGCTCGGCGTCTGGTCCGCCACCATGATGGCCGTGCAAGGCCGAGGCACCCCACTGCCGTTGCAGACCGCCCGCAAGCTCGTCGTGCATGGCCCCTATCGCTTCGTTCGCAATCCCATGGCGGTGGCAGGTATCGCCCAGGGGCTGGCCGTTGGCATGTACCTCGCGAACTGGCTCGTGATCAGCTACGCGCTCGTGGGGGCAGTGTCATGGCATATCCTGTGTCGCCCCGCGGAAGAGCGCGACCTGCTGCAGCGCTTCGGTGAACCCTACCGCGCCTACCGCAGTGCCGTGCCACTGTGGTGGCCGAGAAGGCGCCCGTTTGCCAGCGATGGTTCTGCGCCGGAAATGCGGCCTCACAGGTAACGCAGGATCACCAGATCCTTGCGGCGCGCCTTCACGCCGGCATACCAACGGCACGGCAGATACAGCAGCAGCGTGCCAAGCGCCCAGCAGACGTAAACCATCCACAAGGGCCCGCCCATGTCGGGCTTCGGGTTCATGACGTAGAGCTGCACGCCATTCAGGAAGTAACCGAGGACTTCCTTGCCGAGGCAAAGGCTGACCACGATGCCCGCCACGTGCGCTGTGGCCCACTGCAGCAGGTAGAAGAACATCGGCACGCGGCCAAACGTCACCAGTGCGCGCGCAACCCCGTGACGCAAGGGGCGTCCTTGCAGCCACGCCAGCAGCAGCATGCCCGGGGCTAGCGTCACCAGCACGTACTGCAGCGACGGCCCGTACTTCTGCACGTTCAGGAACGACATGATCGTCTGCGTAGTCGTCGCTTGCTGGGACCAGGCAATCGGGTCGCCGTAGAAGTGGCCGAGGCGCAGCACGAAGAACGACGCGAGCATCCCCAGGCCCAGCCCAAGCAACGCCCGTCGGCAACGCGCAGGTTCGAGCGCAAGAATGCCCGCAAACGCATAACCCACGGCCATCAGACCAAGCCACGGCAACACCGGGTACATCGCCCAGACCACCGGCGCGGGCCAGGTGCCCACCGGGAACGAGCCGCCTTGGTGCATCACCATCCAAAGCACCTGCAGGAACGTCGGCGTCGCGGCTTCGGGCCCGTGCCATGTGGGCACCTGCACGAGGTCGAGCAGGTTGTGGCCGCCGACGAGGCACAGACCGATCCCACCCACCACGCGCATCGGCAGGCGAATCAACACCGACAACACCAGCATGCTGCAACCGATAGCCCAGATCACCTGCAGTTGGGCCAGCATCGACAGGTTCCAGTTGAACCAGACGAGCGTGCGCACCACGGTCAATTCGAGGAACACGAGCCACAAACCGCGCGTCCACAGAAACCGCGTGAGGTCCGGCCTGGACACGCCACGCAGGGCCTGGATCCCCGTGGACGCGCCGGCCAGCAGCACGAACGTCGGGGCACACAAGTGCGTGATCCACCGCGTCGCGTACAGCAGCGGGTTCGACGTCGCCGGGTCCAGAGGGTCGGACCAGTAACCACCCTCGTGCACGTAGTCGCGCGTGTGGTCGAGCAACATCACGACCATCACGAGGCCGCGCAGCAGATCGATGGCGTCGAGCCTTTGGGCAGGCCCCTGAGCAGTTGCGTTGTTGGCCATGGCGTCCTAACGAAAAGCGGACGAGCGGCCTGATCGGGATCAGCAATCGCCAGGAAATCCCGTGATGTGCTGCGTCTCCTGCACCAGCAGGGGCCAGAACGCCGCGAAGTCCTGCGCCAGGTCCTCGTAATGCGCGCGCAACTGCTGCCCGCCCTCCGCGAGCGGGGTCGGGCGAACGATCCGCCGACTCATGCGCAGGAGGATCGCGTCGATGCCATCGAGCTCCGCGTAGCTGAGCAACCAGTTCTCGCGCCGCATCGCCGGAATCGCCGCTTGCAGCCGCGGGGGCAGCAGTGGCGCATGCGCTTCGAGCTGGTTGTGCACTTCGGCAGCGAACGCGCCTAGCGAACGTCCATCGCCGTATTGGTGCCAATCGCGGGCGAGGAAGTGGTCGTAGAACACGTCCAGCAGCACCGGCGCCAACCGCTGGAACGGCGGCTGCAGGCGCGCGCGGCTCGCCCGTACGATTGGGTGCGCGTCGACGAAACGATCGATCGCACGATGGTGCGCGATGCCGCGCTGCAGTTCGGGCGACAACGCCGCGAGGTCCACCCCGCGCACGAAATCGCCACTGAGGTTGCCGAGCCGGACCAGGGGCTCCGGTGGGGCAAGGCGCAGGTGGGCGAGCCAGTTCATCGAAGACCAATCATCGGCGACCAGAGCCTACTCGCAGGGTCGGCGCGGGCGTCAGCCGCCGGCGCTCGAACGCATCAGCCGTTCGAGGCGCGCCAGCAGATCGTCGGCATCGAAGGGCTTGGCGAGGTAGTCCAGGAATTGATCGTGCAGCAGCAGGAGCTCGGACAGGTCGATGTGCCCGCTCACCATCACGACCGGCAGATCGGGCCACGTGCGCCGCAATTCGGTGAGCGCTTCCTGACCGGTTACCTCCGGCATCATCGCGTCGAGCACCACCCCATCGAGGTGAACGCCGCGACGCAGCACGGCCAACAACTCGTTACCCCCCGCGAGCTCCAGGCAGATCGCGCCCTTGCCGCGCAGCAGTTCCGCCGTCACCTTGCGAACGGCGGCATCATCGTCCACGACAGCGATCGTGCGAGGACCCGCGGGCCTCGCACGCGCGTTCGGATGCCCCGCGGGAGCGCCGGCCGAGAGGCTGGGAGTCGGCCAATAGACCCGGAACAACGTGCCCTGGCCCACCTGACTCAAGACCTGGATGACGCCGCCGTGGTGCGCGACGATGCCGTGCACACTGGCCAGGCCAAGGCCGCGCCCGGTGAACTTCGTCGAGAAGAACGGTTCGAAGATGCGCGAACGCACGTCTTCGGGCATGCCCGGGCCATCGTCGGCCACTTCGAACCAGACGTATTCGCCGGCGGGCAGATGCTGGACGACCTCCTGGCGCGACAAGCCGGGATCGGGCAAGTGCACGTGGCCGCTGCGGACGACGATATTCCCATCGCGCCCGGCCATGGCTTCCACCGCGTTGCGAAGCAGGTTGGCGACCACCTGACGCAACTGCACCGGATCGGCTGCCACTACCGTCGGACGATCCTCCTCGCCGAGTTCGAAGCGCACCCTCGGGGACGCGAGCGCCCGTTCCCGCTGCAGACACTCCGCCAGAACGGGGAGCAGTTCAACCGCCTGCACCTGCAGTGTGCCAGTGCCAGCGCCCAGCAACATCTGGCGACACAGCGCCGCCGCCGAACGGGCATTGCCTTCGATCTCGTCGAGCGACGCGTGCATGACGATGGGCGCGTCTTCGCGGCATAGAGAACAATTGCCGAGAATGGCTGTGAGGGCGTTGTTCAGGTCATGGGCTAGCCCACTCGCGAGCACCCCGAGACTCTGCATGCGACGCGCGTCTTCCATGCGCCGATCGACTTCGCGCTGTTTGGCCAACACGGCTCGCGTCGCGGTCGCATCACGCAAGACGACGACGGAGCCCGTCACGGTGCCATCTTCATCGCGGACGGGGGACGCACAGTCATCCACCGGCAGCCGCCGCCCATCCTTGGTCACGAGTTCCGAACCGGGCTCGAGGTACACTGTCGCCTGTTCCGCGAGCGATCTCGTCACAATGCATGGCACCGGCCGTTTGGTGGCCTCGTCGACGATGCGCAGCAACTCGCCAACCGGCTGACCAACGGCATCGCGCAGGGTCCAGCCGGTCAGGCGCTCCGCCACCGGGTTGAGGTAGGTCACCCGCCGATCGATATCCGTCACCGCGATCGCATCGCCGATGCTGCGCAAGGTCGTTGAGAACCAGCGCTCCATGGTCCGCAGTTTGAGTTCGGCAGCATGCCGGTAGAAGGCCATCTCGAGCACCGGATAGACCTCCCGGGCGTCGAACGGCTTCAGCACGTAGCCCAGCGGCTCCGTCGCTTGCGCGCGCGACAACGTCGCCTGGTCCGCGTGGGACGTCAGGTAGACAAAACCGATGCGTTCGCGCCGCAATTCGGAAGCGAGATCGATGCCATCGCGCGCCCCCTTGAGCCGGATATCGAGCAGCGCGAGTTGCGGGCTCTCCTGATGCGCGAGTCGCACGGCCGCCTCGGCGGTGTCGGCGATGCCGACCACCTGGTAGCCGAACTTCTCGAGGCACATGTGAAGGTCCTCGGCGACGAGGCTCTCATCTTCGACGATCATCACGCGGTGCTTGGCCATGGTTCTCCTCTCCTAGGCTCTGGTTGTTGTGATCAGTGCAGCTCGGGACGGCCCAGCTCCGGGCGTCTTTCCACACGCAGGGCGGCGTTCAACGGCTGGAACGTCACGCGAAACGACGTACCCGGCCGACTGCGGCTCACGGCCACGGGGCCGGGCTCGCGCTCCGTGGCCCCAGACTGGCAGGTGAACACACCGTCAATCTGCCGCGCGAGGCCCCGCACCATGCGCAGTCCGAGCCCGCGGGAGCGGACCGAATCGACGGCTTCGGGCAAGCCGCAGCCATCGTCGCGCACGTGCAGTTCGCAAAGGCCACCTTCCTTGTGCACCAACTCCACGGCAACAACGCCGCCCCCTTCGCCGGGGAACGCGTGTTTCAGGGAATTGGTCACGAGTTCGTTGAGGATCAGACCGACCGGGATCGCAGTCTGGATATCGAGCATCACGGGCATCGTCGCGAGCTCCAGGCGGATGTTGTTCCGGCCTTGGGCATACGAACGCACCAGCATCTGCGCCAGCTCACCGACGTACTCGCCGCAGTCGACCGCCGCGAGATTGCCCGACGCATAGAGCTTTTCGTGGATCAGCGCCATCGCGCGCACGCGGGCCTGGCATTCGACGAACATCTCGCGATACCGCGGCTCGTCGACGTTGCTGATCTGCAGGCTCAGCAGGCTGGAGACCACCTGCATGTTGTTCTTCACGCGATGGTGGATCTCGCGCAGCAGCGTTTCCTTCTCCTCGAGGGAGGCGCGCAGCAGGTCTTCACCGCGCTTGCGCTGCGTGATATCGATGATCGACGCGAGCACATATTGTGCCGAACCAGTGCGCAGTGGATTGAGGCCAATCTCGATCGGCACTTCACTGCCGTCGCGGCGCAACCCATAGAGGTCGCGACCCGCCCCCATCGCGCGGACCGACGGATTGTTAAGAAAACCCGAACGCAGTGCCGGGTGCGCGTCGCGAAAGCGCTGCGGCACGAGCATCTCGACGGCGCGCCCCATGAGCTCGCTGCGCGTATAGCCAAACAGCTGCTCGCAGTGGCGATTCGCCATGCGAATGAGGCCCTCGGCGTCGACGAGCATCATCGCACTCGGCGCCGCTTCGAAGACGTGACGCATCACATCTTCGGAAGGCACTGCGGGCGCCTGGCTCGCATCGTGGGGTTCTCCGTCTCGCACCATAGGCAAAAACCTCCCAAGCCGAGAGCTTGGGCGAGCCCAACTGCGAAAGCCAGCGAACAGAGCACAATCGGATTGGCTCTTAGCGCCATGATTCGTGCCACAATCGCAGATTTGACGCATTGTGTCCGCGCCTCGGCAAGGCAGCATCCGGGCGCGGGACGGCACCCGCAGTGCGTCCCGATCCCCCCGTGCCGCGCCACTCCACGCGTGCCTCCCGCCCCCACCTTGCCTACACTGTTCGCCCTCCGATGAGCACCGAACTGCCAGCCAAGTACGAACCCCAGACCCTCGAACCCGCGGTGACCGCCCGCTGGCTCGAAACGAAGGCCTTCGCGGCCTCCCCCGACGCCCGCGACCAGCGCTACGTCGTCATGATGCCGCTGCCGAACGTCACCGGGGCGCTGCACATGGGGCACGCGATGGACAACGTCATGCAGGATCTGCTGATCCGCTGGCACCGCATGCAGGGCGACAACTCGCTGTGGCAAGCTGGCACGGATCATGCCGGCATCGCGACCCAGGCCGTCGTCGAGAAGCGCCTGAAGGAGATCGAAGGCAAGACCCGGCACGACATCGGCCGCGAGGCGCTCGTGCAGCGCATCTGGGAGTGGAAAGCGCAGAGCCAGACGCGCATCCAGAACCAACAGCAGGCGATGGGCTGTTCGTGCGACTGGGACCGCACGCGCTTCACGATGGACGAAGTCTGCGCGCGCGCCGTGCGGCACACGTTCTTCGCGATGTTCCGCGACGGGCTCATCTTCCGCGGCAACCGCCTCGTCAACTGGGACTGCGCGCTGCAGACGGCCGTCGCCGACGACGAGCTCTACAAGGAGACCGTGCAGGGCAAGTTCTACTACCTGCGCTATCCGGTGAAGGATCCGGCCGCCGGCGAACCGACGCACGTGATCGTGGCCACCACGCGACCCGAGACGATGCTCGGCGATACCGCCGTGGCCGTGCACAGCGATCCGGCGCGCGCGCTGCGCGAGGCGATCCTGGCCCAGCAGGAGAAACTCGCGGCAGCTTCGGACAAGGAGAAGGAAGCAGCGCAGCACGAACTCGACCGCCTGCAGGCGCGTGAACGCGACCTGCTGCCCGTGCTCGTGCAGATTGCCGCCATGGCCAAAGCCGGCCGCACGCTGCTGCTGCCGCTCATCAACCGCCAGATCCCGCTGCTGCTCGACGATTGGGCGGATCCCAGCCTCGGCACCGGCTGCGTGAAGATCACCCCCGCGCACGACCCCAACGACTACCAGGTCTGGCAGCGTCATCAGCACATCGGCGCGATCTCGGTGCTCGCCGCCGACGGCACGATCAACCAGAACGGCGGTAAGTACCAGGGCCAGGATCGTTTCGCCGCCCGCAAGGCCGTGATGGCAGACCTGCAGGCACTCGACCTCGTCCTGAAGATCGAAGACCGCACGATCGAGGTCGACCACAGCGATCGCAGCAAGACCATCGTCGAGCCGTTCCTCAGCAAGCAGTGGTTCGTGCGCATGGCCGACGTCGAGGGCGGCGTCGTGATGGGCCGCGGCACGACGAAGGAGTTCCGCGCGCCGGGCCTCGCCGAAGTGGCGATGATGGCGACCGCGGGCACGCTGCCGCCGCTCGCCGATGGCACGCCGCGCACCCGCGTGATGTTCCACCCGGACCAGGATCGTTATCGCAAGATGTACGACCAGTGGCTCGCCGAGAAGCGCGACTGGTGCATCAGCCGTCAACTCTGGTGGGGCCACCGCATTCCGGTTTGGCGCGGCGACATGCCGGTGCAGCACCTGCTCATGCTGCAACCGATGCTTGGCGCCCAGCTGCAGCGCGCCGACATTGCGGCGTGGATCCTGCTGCCCGACGGCAACCGCATGACGCCGACGGAAGCGTTCCTGCACCTGAAGGGCCCGAACGCGCCGACCAGCGTCGAAGTGCAGATCTGCTTCCTCGACGCCCAGAACGACGCGACGATCGGCCCGATGCTGCAGAGTGCGGGGCTCGAACTCGATCCCGACGTGCTCGATACGTGGTTCAGTTCGGCGTTGTGGCCGCACAGCACGTTGGGCTGGCCCAACCCGGAGAACGCCGTGGTCGATCCGGGCCAGACGCCGCTTGGCAGTGGCCCAGGTAGACCCGATTCGCTGTCGTACTACTATCCGGGTTCGTGCCTCGTCACCGGCCGCGACATCATCACGCTGTGGGTCGCGCGCATGGTGCTCACAGGGCTCTACAACCTCGGCGACGTGCCGTTCTCGAGCGTGTTCCTGCACGCGACGATCCTCGACGGCAAGGGCGAACGGATGTCGAAGAGCAAGGGCAACGGCATCGACCCGCTCGACATCATCTCGCGGTATGGCGCCGACGCGCTGCGTTACGTCGTCTGCGAACTGCAGACCGGCACGCAGGACATCCGCCTGCCCGTGCAGGCGATCTCGCCGTTCACGCAGCCGGGCGAACCCGAGCAGCTCATCGATCTGGCCACGGCGAAGGCGGGCCCCTACCTGGGCACGTTCCTCGATCCGAACAGCAAGCAGGTGATGGACCTCGTCGGCCAGTACGGCAAGCAGGGCATCACGCCGGCGAAGGCGACGAGCGATCGTTTCACGATCGGCGCGAACTTCTGCAACAAGCTGTTCAACGCCGCGCGTTTCGCGTTCCTGAACCTCGAAGGCACGACCTTCCAGCCGCTCACAGCGACGTCCTTGCCGATGGAGGACCGCTGGATCCTGTCGCGACTCAACGCGGCGATCGCCGTGGTGCACGGCCACCTCACCCACTACAACCCGTCGGCCGCGATCGGGGCCGCGCGCGACTTCTTCTGGAACGAGCTCTGCGACTGGTACCTCGAGATGTGCAAGCCGCGCTTCAAGGAAGGCGCGGATGCCGCCTCGGCAGCCACCGGCAAGCAGGTGCTCGCCGCGGTGCTCGACCAGACGCTCCGCCTGCTGCACCCGTTCGTGCCGTTCTTGACCGAGACGCTCTGGCAGAAGCTCGGCGAACTCGCGCCCACGCGCGGCGTGAATGCGGCGTTTGCGCCGAGTGCACAGGTGGTGCACGCGCAGTGGCCGACCGGCGATGGGTCGTGGCGCGCGAGCGAGGTGGAGAGCCAGGTGGCGACCATGCAGCAGTGGTGCGTGGCGATCCGCGAGACTCGCGCGCGCTACCAGGTGCCGCCGCGCGAACGCCTCGTGCTGCGCATCCAGGCCGATGGCGAAACCGCCACGGTGCTCACCGCGGTCCAACCGCTGCTCACCCACATGGCGGGCCTCAGCGAAATCACGATCGCGGCCGACGCGCAGCGCACGGCGGACTCGGCGGTGATCGTGCTCGGCAACAGCAAGGCGTTCCTGCTCGGCGTCGTCGACCTCGAGAAGGAAAAGGAGAAGCTGCAGAAGCAGGCTGAGAAGCTGCGCGGCCAGATCGGCGGCCTCGAGAAGAAACTCGGCAACGAGGCGTTCGTTGCCAAAGCGCCGCCGCAGGTGATCGAGAAGGAGCGGGCGAGCCTGCTGGGCCTGCAACAGCAGCTCGAGGGCATCGAACAGAGCCTGCGCCAGCTCGGCTGAGCGCCGCGGCTGATGCCCCGCCCCTGTTGCAGGGAAGGGCCACCAGCCCGCGGCCTCCCCGCCTCCGGCCGAAGCCCGGTCGCCGCCAGCCGATATCCGCCGATATCCGCCCGAATCCGGCGGCAAAATGCGACGCCCAAGGCCGGCAGCACCGGTCGCCGGCCCCCCCCGGCCGCCGTATGACGCAAGAGGTCTTGCGTCCGAGGCGCTGATTCGGCTACACTTTTCCCCTCGGCGCGCCCCCGCACTTGGCGGCCCCGCGCGGCACGAGACTCCAATCGGTGCTTCTGCACCGAGACCCATCCTGTCAGCAGTCGGCGCGGAAGGGTTCGCTTCTGTTGGTTTGCACGACTGGATGGACCTGCGCAGTTAAGCGAATCCGCAGTTGCCCGCGCCTCGATGCCCTCGGCGGCCAAAAGCCTCCAGCCCGCAGCGAACCCGTGCTTTGCGCAACGATTGACCGTTCCAGGTCCGATGACAGGTGATTCATGGGTAAGCGTCTCTACGTTGGCAATCTCTCCTTCAATACGACGGATCACACGCTGCAGGACGCCTTCGCGCAGGACGGCCGCAAGGTCGCCAGCGTCACGGTGATGCTCGATCGCGACACGGGTCGCTCGCGCGGTTTCGCGTTCGTCGAGATGGAGTCGGACACGGATGCTCAGGCCGCCATCAAGGCGATGGACGGCGTGCAGCTCGATGGTCGCGCCCTGCGCGTGAACGAAGCCGAAGATCGCAAGCCCCGCACGGGCGGCGGCGGTGGCGGTGGCGGCTTTGGTGGTGAACGCCGCGGCGGCGGCGGTGGTGGCGGCTACGGCGGCGACCGCCGTGGCGGTGGTGGTGGCGGCGGCGGCGGCGGTGGCCGCGAGCGCTGGTAGTCACCTGCCGGTGATCCTGCGCGGGCTCTAGCCCCCAGCAGGATTCCGGACTAGCCGCGGGCGGGGCATGCGCGTAGGAATACGCCATGCTCCGCCCGCTGCACGTACTGGCACTCGTCTCGGCCTTGCTTCCCCTCGCGCTCCCCGCCCAGGAACCCGCGACGCGGCCCGAAGCAACTCAGTACACCGAGACGTCGAGCGTCGCCGATGTGCAGCGCTTCGTCGACGAAGTCGTAAAGCTCCCCCACGGCGATCGGCTGTCCGTCGAAGTCGCCGGCAAGTCGCACGAAGGGCGCGCGCAGTTGCTCATCAAGGTGGCACTGCCGACGCCGGATACCAACCGCCTGCGCGCGGTCGTCATCGGCAACATCCACGCCGGCGAAGTCGAAGGCAAAGAAGCGGTGCAGGTGCTGCTGCGTGAGTTTGCCAACGGCGACCACGAGGACGTGCTGAAGGCGTTCGAACTGTGGTTTCTGCCGCTCTACAACATCGACGGCAACGAGAAGACCAGCAAGCAGAACCGCCCCGGCCAGAACGGCCCGGCCACGACCGGCCAGCGCCCCAACGCGCAGGGCTTTGATCTCAACCGCGACTTCATCAAGGCGGAAGCGCCGGAGACGCAGACCCTGCTCGGGCTGTTTGCGCGCATCGACCCGCACCTGTTCGTCGACCTGCACACGACCAACGGCTCCTACCACGGCTACCACCTTACCTTCGCGCCGAGCCTGTCACCCAACTGCGATCCCGCGATCGCCAGACTCTCGCGCGCGATCCTCGACGATTCGACGGCCGAGATGCAGCAGAAGCACAAGTTCGCGATCTTCGACTACGGCAACTTCGAGACGCACGACTGGGACGGCAGCGGCGCGCCCGAAAGTGCGCCGGGCGTGCGCGGCTGGTACACCTACGACAGTCGGCCGCGCTACGGCGTCAACTACTTCGGGCTGCGCAATCGCATCGGCATCCTCAGCGAGGCCTACAGCTACTGCGACTTTGCGACCCGCATCGCGGCGACCCGCGCGTTCGTACTCACGATCCTACACAGCATGGCGGTGCGCGCGGCGGATGTGCGCCAGACCTGCAGCGCTGCCGACCAGCGGCTCGTGGCCCCCGAAGCACCGGCCTGGTTTGGCTTCGACACGGCGTTTGGCGATCCGGAGCAATTGCCGGTGCTGCTCGGCGAAGTCGACACCGTACCGCCGAGCGATGGGGGCACGCAGCGCTTCGTGCGCAAGGGGGATGGCAAGCCTGAGACGATGCCCGTGCTGCGCTCGTTCCGGGCCCGCCAGCAGCGAGTGCTGCCTTTGGCCTGGGCGATCCAGGCGCCGACGCCCGAGGTCCTCTCACTCCTGCAACGGCACGGCATCCAGTTCACGCGCGCCGAGAGCAAGGACCCCGTAGTCGCGGAACGCTTCGCGGTGACCCAGAAGAAGAAGCCCAAGCGCCCCTACCAGGGTCACCAGGAACTCGTGCTCGTGGGTGCCTGGCAACCCGCGCAGGAAACCACCCTGCCCGCCGGCACCCTGCTCGTAAGCGCCCGGCAACCGCTGGCCCGCCTCGCCGCCCAGCTGCTCGAGCCCGAAAGCGAAGACTCGCTGTCGACGTGGAACTTCTTCGAAGCGCGCACCGAAGACAGCTTCCCGGTGCTGCGGATCGTGCCGAAGTAGCACCAAGGCACGATCGCCCCGCCGACTACGTCCAGCGGAACCAGCGCATCGCGAGGCCGAAGCACACGACGCCAAACAGCGACAGGCACGCAAATGGCACCGCGATCTCGGCAAAGCCGCCCGGTTCGAGCATGACGTCCCGCAACGCGCGATTCAGGTGCGTGAGCGGCAACAATTCGGCGATCCAGCGAATGAACCCCTGCTTCGTCTCGACATCGAAGAAGACGCCGCCAAGCACCCACATCGGCAGCGAACAAGCGTTCATGAGCCCGCCGATGCCTTCGGTCGTACGCGCGCGGCTCGCCAGCAGGCAACCGAGGCCGCTGAAGACGAGACCACCGACCACCACCAACAAGGTCGCCGCCAGCACACTGCCGCGGAACGGCACCCCCCACAACAAGGTGCCGAACAATGCAATCGCCGCCGCCTCCGGCAGCACGAGCACGAAGCGCCCGAGCATGAACCCGAACAGAAACTCGGCGGGACGCAGCGGCGTCACGAACAACCGCCGCAGCAGATGCTGTTGCCGCATCTGCACGAGGTTGAAGCCCACGCCCCACATGCCGGCGCCCAGCAGGTTGAGCCCGATGAGGCCGGGGATCAGGAAGTCGATGTAACGCGCGCCGGGCCGGTTCTCGTCTTCGCGCGGCAACGGGGCCCCAGGTCCGTCCCGTTCGTCGCGCAGCGTTCGTTCGACGAGCAACCGGGCCAGTTCGGCCTCGGGGCGCGTCGGATCCGCTCGCAGGACCGGTGCGGCCGTGCCACCGCGCACAAGCAGGGCCACCTTGCCGCGCGCCACGGCCCGGTCGGCAGCCGCAGCGTCGAGCACCTGCACCTCGAAACGTTCGTTGTGCCGCAGCACCGCCGCCAACTGGTCCGCGCCCGCACCGGCGACCACCGCGATCGGCACCGGCGGCGGCGCCTTCGGTTGGAACGAGAAGCCAAGCACGATCGCCATCACGAGCGGGAACCCGTAGGTCCAGAACACCGCTTCGGGACTGCGCCAGAACTCGCGGAACGTGGTCCTCGCCACGGCCATCACGACGCGCGCGTTCATTCCTTCTCCCCTTCGCGCAGATGGCGACCGGTCAGATGCACAAACACGTCTTCGAGCGTCGCATGCCGCAGGGCGAGCCCCTGCAGGGCCACCTGCTGCTGGTCGAGCAACCGCAACATCGCCGGCACGGTCGCATGCACCGAAACCACCGTGAGCACAACCCGCCGCGGCGAGAACTCGCAGGCCTGCACACCGGGCAGCGCTTCGAAGTCGCGCGCCGTGAGGCGGTCGCCCATGTCGTCGACGTCGACCTCGACGAAGTGCTCCGCGCCGAGGGAACGGATCAGCTCCGCCGGTGTGCCGAGCGCGATCACCCGCCCGTGATCGACCACCGCGATGCGGTCGCAGAGCTGGTGCGCTTCATCCATGTAGTGCGTGGTCAACACGACGGTGCCACCACCCGCACGGAACGTGCGCACGACCTCCCAGAGCTGCCGCCGCGATTGCGGATCGAGGCCCGTCGTCGGTTCGTCGAGGAACAGCAACTCGGGTTTGCCGACCAACGCGGTCGCCACCGCGAGGCGTTGCCGCTGACCACCCGACAAACCACTCTGCCGCGCCGTCGCCTTCTCCTGCAGCGACACCAGCGCCAGCGCCTCGGCCGCCGAGCGGCCGCCGGGATAACACGCCGCGAACAGCTCCAGCGTCTCCCGCACAGTCGCCTTCTCGTGGAACTTCGTCTCCTGCAGGCAGACCCCCATACACGCGCGCAGCGCCGCATCCTCGCCCTTCTGCCATTCGCGCCCGAGAATGCGCACCGTGCCGGCCTCGGGCACAACCAGCCCTTCGCAGATCTCGACGGTCGTCGTCTTGCCCGCACCGTTGGGCCCGAGCAGGCCAAAAACCTCGCCGCGGCGCACTTCGAGGTCGAGACCATCGACGGCGGTGACCACCTGCTTGCCCTTCGTGTAGGTCTTGCGCAAACCGCGCAATTCAATCGCGAGTGGGCCACTCATCGTGGGAACGCCTCGGCGATGCCACCGTCGATGGGCAACACGGCGCCGGTCGTCGGGGTGCGCTGCCGCGCGAAGAACACCACGGCTTCGCCGATATGGCGCGGCAACACCGTCGTCTTCAGCAAGGAACGTTCGCGGTAGTACTCGCGCAAACCCGACGCATCGAGCCCGCGCGCGCGCATTCGATCGGGGCCAACTTCTTCCCAGAGCTGGCTCGGCACTTCGTCGTCGCCAAACACGGCATCGGCATTGATCGCATTCACGCGCACGCCGATCGGCGCGAGCTCCAGCGCGGCCACGCGCGCCAATTGCAGCGCGGCGGCTTTGCTCGCCGAATAGGCCCCAAACCCAGCGCCGGGCGCAAACACGTTCTTGCTCGCCTGCACGACGATGCTGCCGCCCGTGCCCTGTTCGCGCAGGACCCGCGCCGCCTGCTGCAGCACGAGCATGGTGCCCGTGGTGTTCACTTCGAGCACGCGTGCGAAACGCGCCGCGTCCATCGTCTCGAGCCGGCTCACGTGCGCGATACCCGCGTTGGGAACCACACAATCGACCCCACCGAACGCGAGCACACACTCCGCAAACAAGCGTTCGACTTCGGCGGGCACCGTGAGGTCGGCAATTGCACTGACAAGGTTGCCGCCGTGGCGCGCGAACTTCTTCTGCACGACCTGCAGACGCTCCGCATCGACGTCCGTCGCGAGCACACAAGCACCATTCTCGAGCAGCGCTTCGACGATGCCGCAACCGATCGCCCCCGCCGCCCCGGTGACCAACGCCACCTGGCCCTGCAGGTCCGGGGACTTCTGGGCACCGAGTTTGGCGAGCTCGAGCGGCCAGTACTCCATCGCCGCGAGTTCGGCATCGGTGAGCGCCTCGTAACGATCCAACGCGTGCGCCGCGGCCTTCACGCGCAGCGTGTGCTCACCGATGTCCGCGGCAATGCGGGCGGCCGCCCGCGTCGGTTGCAGCGCGATCAGGCCAAGCCCCTGCACGACCACCACGTTCGGCAACGGCCGCAGCATGCGTCCACCGGCCAAGACGCTCGCGTGCGCTTCGAAGTAGCGCCGGTAGCCCGCCACGAAGTTGGCCACCTGGCTGCGGCAGCGCGCGGCGTCCATGGCTTCGTCGCGGCTGAGGAACAGGTATTGACCCTTCGTGCGGATCACGTGGTCCGGCGTGATCGGTCCCGCCGCACAGAGCGCGGGAGCCGCCGAATGGGCCGTAAACGACGCGATCTCATCCCCCGTGCGAGCCTCCGCGATCACGCGCTCCCAGAGCGGCCCGCAGACGGTCGCTACCTCGCTCGCCAGAGCCCCGCGCAGCACCGGCAGGCAGCGCAGCAGCGCCAACCGACGTTCCGCGGGTGGCAGCGGCGCCGGATCGCCGCCGAGCATGGCGGGGCGACCACCGATGCGACGGGTGATGTACCGTTCGGCCCGCTGCACGAGTTCGATCGTACGTTCGTAGCTCGTGCGCGCATCGTCTCCGAACGTGAACAGCCCGTGCTTCTTCAGCACGATGCCCCGGCATTTCGGGTGACGCGCGAAAGCCTCCGCGACGGCCTTCGCGAGCGGGAACCCGGGCATGATCCACGGCAACACCGCGACCTCGTCCCCAAACACCGCAGCGAGGTGCGCATCGGCATCGGGCTGGTCGGTGAGGGCGAGGATCGCATTGGCGTGCGTGTGGTCGACGAACGTGTGCGGCAGGAACGCATGCAGCAGCGCTTCGACCGACGGGTTGGGTGCGCGACTGTCCATGAGGGCTCCGCGCACGGCGGAGACCATCGCTTCGTCGGCGAGTTCGGGGAGCGTTTGCAGTTCGCGCAGCGGCTGCAGGCGAACCGCCGGCAGGCCCGCAGGTTCGACCGCCGCCAGATCGCTGCCACTGCCCTTCACGCAGAGCACCTCGACCTCGCGCCCGAGCAGATCGCGCACCACGGTCTTCACGGAGGTGTTGCCACCACCGTGAAGCACGAGCTCGGCACAGCGGCCGATCAATCGCGAGGTGTAGACGCGCAGGGCGATGGCCTGCCCGTGCGCCTCGTAGCGCGCGCAGTATTCCTGCGCCTCCTGGTCATTCCAAAGGCTCAACATGGCGTTCCATGCGAGCGTAGTGCAATTGGTGCAGACGCAACACTGACGAACCCGGCCAAAGGCGCACCAGCGCGAGCGCCGGCTCTCCTTGCGAACGGTACTACTTGCGGATCGGGCGGTGGGCGCGCAGCCACTGCAACAGGACCTGCATGTCCTGCGGCATCGGCGCCTCGAACTCGACCGGTTCGTCGGTCGCGGGATGCGGCACCTTGAGGCGCAGCGCGTGCAGGCATTGCCGCCGCGGATCGGGCGCCCCACCGGGCAGCGAATCGTGCTGGCGCGCCCGGGACCGGTAGACCCGGTCGCCAACCAACGAGTGCCCGATCGACGTCATGTGCACGCGGATCTGGTGCGTTCGCCCGGTCTTGGGCCGACAGCGCACATGCGCAAACCCCTGAAAGCGCTCGACGACTTCGTAGAAGGTTGAAGACTCCCTGCCGCCTTCCTCGACCACGGTCATGCGATCGGGGTGTTTGGGGTCGGTGGCGATCGGGCGTTCGATCCAATCGGACTGGAACCGTGGCTCGCCGTAGACGATGCAGCGGTACTCCTTCTCGGCCGTGCGCGCCTTGAACTGCGCCCGCAAGAAGTCGAAGGCGACCTGCTCCTTGGCCACCAGCATCACGCCCGAAGTATCCCGGTCCAGGCGATGCACGATGCCAGGACGCTTGCCATCCTCGGCGCCGGGCAGTTTGCCATACCGCTGCAGCGCCCAGCTGGCGACCGTGTGTTCGCGAAAGACCTTGTCCTCGGGCGGGTGGGCAGCGAGGCCAACGGGCTTGTCGATCGCGCACAAAAGGCCATCCTCATAGAGGATGCGCAGGATCGGCGGCGGCCCGGCCGGCGCCAGTGGATCGACAACCTCCTGGGGCTCGACCTCAAACTCCACAACCTGCCCCGCGTCGAGGAACAAGCCTGGCCGCACCCGCAGGTTGCCAACGCGCACCTTGCCGCCCTCGACAATGTGCCTGGCCACGACCCGGCCGGCCACCTCGGGTTGGTTGGCCAGGAACACGTCGAGCCGGACCCCGGCGTCGGCCGCGCCCACGATGCGTGCATAGGATTCGGGCATGGCTTCTCTGCGGCTGCTCTGCGGCGTCTCTGCGGCGTCTCTGCGGCTGCTGCTTCGGGCGAAGATTCTCGGTTCTTTTCTCCACAAGGCAACTCGCGAACACGACTTTTGCAGAGAGCTTGTGCCCCCATCGAACCGCCCTTGGCATCGCGGAAATCTCCCCACTTTCCCCGGGTTTACGCTTTCAAAACCTGGAAAACCTGTGGAAACTCCGCGCTCGCTTTCGGCCCTCCGAGCATGCGTTTCCTATGACTGGGACTGGCGCACGAGACATGAGACTCCCCGAGGCTACTTCCTCGTTTCGCGACGACACCGCGAGTTCTCTCCCCACGAACGGCCAACCCCACAGTAGTTGGCCGGCCAACCCCCGACGAGCCCACGGCAAGGCGCAACTGGAACATCACCACGGCCCACATCGCATCCTGCTGGTCGATGACGAACTGGATGTGCTGCAAGGACTGCGCGCCATCCTCGAGGAGGCCGGCTACGTAGTCACCTGCACGACGAACCTCCGCCTCGCCACGGTCACCCTGGAGCACGAGTCGTTCCACCTCGTACTGACCGACCTCTACCTCGGCGACACCGACCTCGGCTACCAGATTGCCGATGTAGCCCGCAAGCAGAAGCCGAGCACGCCGGTGATCGTGCTCACGGGCCGGCCGACCTTCGACGGCGCCCAGGAAGCCCTGCGCAGCAAGGTTGCCGACATCGTCGTGAAGCCCGTCGACGCGCAGACGCTGCTGGCGACCTGCCGTCGGGTGATCCTCGAGACGGAACTCACGCGGCGCAACCAGGAGCTCGAAACCGCCAACCGCGTGCTGAGTTCGGTGCTGCCGCGCACGATCGAAATGAAGGACCCGACCACGAGCGGCCACGCCGAACGCGTCGTCGGCTACACGGACACCTTGGCGATGCGCTGCGGAGTTGGCCCCGCCGACCGCGCCAACCTGCGGCTCGCCGCACTGCTACACGACATCGGCAAGATCGGCATCCCCGACCACATCCTGACCAAGCCGGGCCCCCTCACGGACGACGAGATGGAGGTGGTGCGACGGCACCCGGCCATGGGCTACGAGGTGCTCGGCCAGCTCGACGACCACGATGACGTTCGCACTTGGGTCTACCAGCATCACGAGCGCTGGGACGGCAAGGGTTACCCGCAGGGCCTCCAGGGGGAAGACGTCGCGCTACCCGGCCGGATCCTGGTGCTCGCCGAGGTCTACGACGCGCTGGCGGAGGAACGCAGCTACAAGCCCGCGTGGCCGATCGCCAAGATCGTCGCCCTGTTCCGCGACCAGGCCGGGCGGCACTTCGATCCCGACCTCGCGAAGATGGTCGCCGACGGCCTCGAACGCACCGGCAGCCGCTACTTCTCGGCGAATCCGGGCATGCTGTTCTGAGATCGGCGCGGTAACGGCGGCCCTTGGGCCGCGCCACCACGGAGGCTTCAGGCCAGCCCGTGGTGCGAACTGCTCTGGACAGTCCCGGGCGGCGAGGGGCTTGGCTTCGGGCCGGAGTAAGAGACAATCACTGGCCATACCCCTCTGGATCGGGCTAGGATCCGCGCCCCCCTCGAATCCGCGGGATCGGTCCACCCCTGACCGCTCCCAAGTCCGCTCCCTTTCTCAGGACGCACCCGATGTTTCGGACCTCGCTGCGACAGGCTACCCTGACTTCGCTGACCCTTGGCACTCTGCTGCACACCACGTGTGCCCAGGAGCCGGAAGCCAAGCCCCCGACCCAGGCCAATCCGGGCCAGGCCAACCCTGCTCAGGCCAAACCTGCAGAGGCCAATCCCGCCGCCGGCAATGCCGCGCAGGGCCTGGATCTGCAAGGCCTGCCGACCTTCCTGCTGCCCGTGCCTGGCGGCACCGTGCTGATTGGCATCGACGCAGCGGACCTCGTCGAGGTCTCCAGTGAAGCCTTGAGCCCGATGCGGCCGGCCAACGCACCAAAGCAGGTCGACAAGTTCACCACGGCCTTGAGGCGCACCGCCGCGGCGTTGGGCCAGAAGAAGGTCACGGTCGAGCCCTTCCTGCTCGCCAAGTGGAACGTGAAGTGCTCCGAGTACGAGACCTTCGTCGTGCACAAGCGCACCCTGAAGCAGAAGGTCCGTCCGCCGTTCATCTGGTGGCGCTACGGCGCCAAGAAGGACTACGAAAGCAGGCTCGAGGACATCGCGCGCGAGTTCCCCAAGGACCCGAACGGCGCGGTCTTCTACTGGGAACGCCACGGCGACGAACTGCCGTATGCACTCGTCGATGAGCGCGGCAAGTCGATTGCCGACCAGCCCGTGTCGTTCGTGTCCTACAAGGACGCCGTCGAATTTGCCGGCTGGCTCGGCATGCGCTTGCCGAGAGAGGCCGAATGGACCCGCGCGGCACGCGGCGATGGCTCCCATCGTTGGCCGTGGGGTGGTGCGCAGCAGCCCGATCACTACACCGAACCGATGCTGAGATGGCTCGGCATCGACGGTAGCGCCGGCCAGAAGCCCCTACCCCCAGGCACGGTCACGAATGCGACCGGTCCGTTCGGGCACCTCGACATGTTCGGCCGCATCTTCCAGCTCATGGGAGATCTCGGTTACACCCCGATCAACGGCACCGAGGTGTTCCAGAGTGAGTGGACGGCGCTGCAGAAGGACAAGGTAGGCTCGATCCTGCAGTCCGCACCCAGCTGGAAGTACGAGAAGTGCATCGCCAAGGGCGGCTCGTACCTGTCATGGCAGGAGCCGATCCAGCTGCTCATCGACGCACGGGCGCCGATGATGACCTCGGACGTGCTCGAAGGTGCGGGCTTCCGCCTCGCGAAGAGCCTGAAGCCGGGCTTCGACATGACCTACTCGCTCGTGCGCGGCACCTACAACCGCGGCTCCGGAGCGTTCGCGCCGGATCAGGAGCTCGACGAAGCAGCCCAGCTCGGTACGGAGCGCTACGAGTTGGGGGCCAACGGCTTCCCGACCGCCTACCACGCGTTCTCGTTCGTGCCCGTGCAGTGGCTCACCAGCGACAAGAACGGCGACCTCGCCAAGCTGCTGGAGAAGAGCCACACGCAGCCGCTGCTGATCGGCACGTTCGCGACCACCGAGAAGATGCTCGCCCCGAACGTCGAAGCCGGCCTCTACACGGTGTTCTACCGCAAGGAAGGCATGCCGAAGGAGCTCGCCGACGCCATCAAGCAAGGCTTCAAGGAAGTGCAGGCGGCACTGAAGGCCAAGGCCAAGGGCGGCGAAGAGAAGGCCGAGGACAAGGAAAAGGAAAAGGACACGAAGAAGGGCAGCTGGCGCGAAGTCTGCTCGCGCTACGGCATCACCGAAGCCGACCTCGAGCCGAAGGAAGCCGGCAACGGCCTCAAGTTCGTGCGCATCGATGGGGTGCAGATCCCGACCGACAACGACTGCTTCCTGCTGCACGGCCCCGAGGGCAAGATGGTGGCTGCCGTGCCCGGCACGAACCACCACCCAGCGACGGGTGCTGCATTTGCCAACGCTCTCACCTTCCAGAAGGGTGAGAAGGTGAAGTCGACTGTGCAACTGCGCCTCGGTATCCCGGTCAAGTCGACCGATGCCAAGCGCGTGGCCGAGTTCCACTTCCAGTTCCACTTGGATTGCGACGCTCCGACTGCCGAAGTCGTCTGGCGTATGCCCGCCGGTGCGGCCGCGGCCCCCAACAAGACCAAATAGGACCCCTGCTTGAGCGACCTCTTCCATCCCGACGCGAAGACCCGAATCAACGCGAAGGCCAAAGCCGCCTTCTCGGTGCAGGACTACGGCGGCCGCCCGTCGATCGACGGCGTGCAGATCGTCGAACTGAAGCGCTTCAACGACGACGGCGGCGCCATCACCGAACTCGGGCGCCTCAACGCCGGCATGCACGCCCAGTTGCCGGGGTTTGAGTGCAAGCAGATGAACTACTCGGAGATGGAACCGGGCGCCGTGAAGGCGTTCCACATGCACCATCGCCAGACCGACGTCTGGTATGTGCCGCCGTGCGACAAGCTGTTGCTCGTGCTGCACGATTGCCGCGCCGGCTCGAAGACCGAAGGGGCGACGCTGCGCTTCGTGCTCGGCGACGGCAAGGATCGCCTCGTGCGCATTCCGCCCGGCGTCGCGCACGGCGCTTCGAACATCGGCCAGAAGACCGGCCGCATCATCTACATGGTCGACGTGCAGTTTTCGCCGACCGCCGGCGAATGCGACGAAGGCCGGCTGCCGTGGGACTTCCTCGGCGCCGAGATCTGGGACGTCGTCAAGGGCTGACCGGTCGTAGAGGGCTTACCGGGCCGCCGGCGACGCGGGCTACAGCAACGGCGACAGCAGCCCGCAGAAGCCATCGATGGCGCGGCGGAACGGATCCTGCGGCAGATCCTGCATGGACAGCTGCCGGAAGCCGACCAGCCGTCGCTCGAGGGTAGCGAGCACCTGTTCGGCGAAGGGCTCCGCGTCGACGGCCACCGCGGCGATCTCGAAGTTGAGGTTGGCGCTGCGCAGGTCCATGTTGGCGCTGCCAACCATCACATGCCGGCGATCGACGACGAGCAACTTCGCGTGGTTGTAGACGTCGGTCGTCTCGTACAGCTCGATGCCGGCCTCGAGGAAACGCTCGTAGTAACTGCGCTGGGCGTGGTAGAGCACCGCCGCTTCGGCCTTCGGGCCGTTCGTGTAGATGCGGACCCGCACACCGCGCGCCGCCGCCAGCTGCAGCGAGAACAGCAGCATCGGTGGCGGCACGAGATACGGCGAACTGAGCTCGATGGAGGTCTGCGCCTGGCCGATCGCCTGGACCAGCGCATACCAGAGGTAGGACTGCTCGCGATCGGGCCCACTGCACACGATGCCGATGCGGCAGGCCGCGGAGCCAGGCGGAGCCGGCGTGCTGCAGGGCGTCACCTCGAGCACTTCCTCGGTCGCGGTGTACCAATCTTCCAGGAACACATCCTGCATGCGGCGCACCGCCGGCCCGCGGACCGCCATCATCGCATCGAGCCAGAGGCGGGTGCGACCAACCCGGTCGGTGAAGTACTCATCCCCCACGTTGCGACCGCCAACAAAACCGGCCTCGCCGTCGACGATCAGCAGTTTGCGGTGGTTGCGCAGGTTGACGGTGAATGGCCGGCGCTTCCAGAACAGCGGCAGGAACGCCTCGGCCCGGCCCCCCGCAGCACGCAGTTCTTCGAGGTGGGACGCCTTGAGCCCCCAGCTACCGAACGAGTCAAACAGGAGCCGCACCTTCACGCCGCGCTTCGCCGCCGCGATGAGCAGGCTGAGAAAACGCAGGCCCGCGGCGTCCGGGCGGAAGATGTAGACGACGCAGTGCACTTCGTTTTGCGCCGCCGCAATCGCCGCCGCCGCCGCCGCGATGAAGTCCTCACCCGACGGCAGCCACTGCGCGTCGTTGCCACCTTCGAGCCCGACCTCCTCGGCCGTGGCAAGCAGAGCCTGCAGCCCGGAGATCGGCGGCCCGTCCTGATCGCGCGTTTCCTCGATGGTGCCGGGGCGCGCGCGCCGTTGCCGCAGCTGCTGCACGCGAACCTGCACGCGGCGCAGGCGGCGCAGTTGCAGACGGCGCGGCATCAGGTAGTAGAGCAGCAGGCCAAACCACGGCGCCGCGAGGATCACGACCATCCAGAGCAGCGTGCTGGCCGGTGATCCGCCGCGCGTGAGCACGCGGTAGACGAACACGATCGCGAGGATCTCACCGAGGGCCCAGATCGCGACGGCGACCGCCTGCCATGGTGTTCCGAGAACGAGCTGTGTTCCGAGAACGAGCTCGGACAGTGCGATCATCAGCGCCCGTCAGCCGAGATGACGCCGGCATTGGTCGCCTGCAGCGGCAGGCTGTGCCGTTCGCAGACCCCGTCGGGGTTGCGCGCTTCGACGGTCAACACGAAGTACTGGCCGATCGAGGGTTCGCGACCCAGCGGCGCATCGAGGTAGAACGTGCCGCGCCAACCCGGCTCGACCACGACCGGCTGCATGGCGTTGTAGGCGAGCATGTCGGGACCACCAGCTCCCGGCGGCCCCGAGAACGGCCGCAGCAGCACTTCACCAATCGCCTGCCGCGGATGCCCGGCTTCGGGCCCCATGCGGAACTCAAGGCGCTGGCTCGTGGTGTTCTGCACCGTGACTTCGGCGCGCGTCTGCCGGCGACCAAGATCGAGCGTAACGGGCGCTCCGTGCATCGTGCTCGTGAGCAGGCCGTTCTGCCCCGTCACCCAGGTCGTGGCCCCAGCGGGCTGGTAGCGCAGCCAGGCCCGTGGCGCTGGCGTCGAGCAGGAAACGAGGGCGATGCTCAGGAACAGGAGAACTAGGGATGTGGGCCTTGCCATGACGATCGTGGGGTGCGTCGAGGATACTGCGCCGGGGTCGCCGGTGAGAACGCCGATTGCGATGTCGCGGCGCGCCGCCGGCTGCCTGGCCGGGGTCCCACCCAGTGCGAGTCCCCAGCCTTCGGAGCGGGGGCCGCGGGTCGGGGCCCGGGTATCGGGGCCCGGGGCGGCAAGTGTCGCCGCTTTGACGGCGAAAACAGCGCGCAAAGCGCGACGAAGACAGCGCGCGAAGCGCGAATGGAGCCGATGGTGGGACTCGAACCCACGACCTACGCTTTACGAAAGCGTTGCTCTACCACTGAGCTACATCGGCGGACAATGGGGCAAAGAAGCTATCGGCACGAGCCCCTCCGGTCCAGCACGAAACGTGGACCTCTGCTTGGCACGGAGCCCGAACGCGAGCCGTCCCTGGAGCTCTTCGAGCGCCTCGCCCCCGGCTGGAGCGGCCCGCAAGAACCGCCGGTGGAGAAGCCCCTTGCCCCACAAAGCACAAAGCCCACAGCCCCCCGAGGGGACTGTGGGCTTTGGCCAATCTGGACGCCATCAGGCGTCGCTGCGGTCAGCCTTCCGTCTTCGGCTGGCCGGCGACCTTGCGCAGGCTCTGCTGCACTTCGAGGGCGCGGGCCGTGTCGAGCTTGGCCTTGCCGAGCGCGACCGCCGCGGCGGTGCGCAGCGCAACTTCGCCGTCACCCTTGAGCACGCCGATCAGCGCTTCCGACACGTTGGCCGGGCAGCCATCGGTGCGCGACAGCACGAGGCCGATCGCTTCCGCGGCGGCAACCTTGACGGCAGCGCTCGGGCTCGCGAGAGCGGCGACGAGGGCGTCGAACTGGGCGGCCGAGCCACCGAGACCGATCGCGTGGGCGGCCGGCACGGCGACGTCGTCACCGCGGTTCAACTGCAGCGCGAGGTTGTTCAGCGCGCCGTCGATCTTGCCCTTGGCCGCGACGGTCCGCAGGGCTTCGCTGGCGCCCTTGGCGTAAGCCTCAGCGCGGGCGCCGAGCGGGTTCGAGCTGCCATCCAGCACGCGGCCGACTTCCGCCACCAGCGCTTCGCCGGTCAGCGGGGCCTGCACGACACCCTGGACCGTGTCGCCAAAGCGCGCCTTCGCCGCTTCGACATCCTTGGCGATGATCACGACCTTCGTGTTCGCCATGCGCGAGTCCTTGTGGATGTTGCCGATCAGATCTTCCGGCATCGCGTCGGGCAGGATCTCGTTGATCACGACCACGTCGATGTTCGGGTTGTTGAGGATGACCTTGTAGCCGCCCACACCGCTGACGCTCGCATCGGCGATGGTTCCACGCCAGCCGGACGCTGCACGCGCCGCAGCCTTGCCGTCCTGGGACGGGTCGATGATCTGGATCGTGCGGATCGACTCTTCGGCGACCGCGTCCGCGAGGACCGCAACCACGCGGTCCGGGGACGGCATGTTGACGCCACCGGTGGCGCGAACGAGCGCCTGCGCGGCCGCGTAGCTGACGCGCTTGTCCGTGCTCTCGAGAGCGCGCACGAGCGAGCTGCTGCCGATGCTGTCCGCACTCTCCGCGGTGCCGAGCGCGTCGATCGAGCCGAGCGCCACGGGCGCGTTGCCCTGCGACAGGCCGGCGTCGAGCGCCGTGCGCAGCGACTTGAGGCCCGTGGCCAGCGCCGCGATCTTGAGTTCGGCAACCATCGGCTCGAGCGCCTTCAGCTTCTCGTCGCCCTGGGCGAGCGAGCTCTGGATCAGGTTCGCTTCGGCAAGGTTGGCCTGCGCGAGCATCGTGATCGCTTCGGCGCTCTGCGGCGCGATCGCAACCGCGTCCGCGGCGCACGACTTGGCCAATTCTGCGGCGTAGACGAGCGGGTTCACGTCCGTGGCCTGGAGCTTGCCATCGACGAGGCGCCAGACGACGTCACTGAAACCACCGACCGGCACATCGCCCTTCAGGTAGCTCTTGGCCTGGCCGAGCATGAGGTCGACCGCGCTGCCCTTCGCGCCCTTCTTGGCGAGGAAGGTCTTGGCGATCGTGCTGACGCCGACGCGCGGGTCGTTGGCGAGGTTGGCCATCGCCGGGATCGCGCGATCGTCACCGATGTGGTGCAACGCAGCGGCGGCGTTCTGGACGGTCAGTTCCTTGTCGCTCTTCAGCGCTTCGATCAACGGCAGGACCGCGACCGAGTGCAGCTGGGACAACGTGTAGATGGCCTGGATCTGGCCTTCGGCATCGTCCGAGTCGGCGAGCTTCTCGACGAGCGCGGGAACCGCAAACTCGCCGTGCATCCCGATGAGCTTGTTGATCGCGGCCTGGCGCACACCGTGGTCACCGGTGCCAGTCGCCGCGGCGACGAGCTCCTTGATGGTGGCTTCGTCGCGCGAGCGTTCCTTGCGCTCCGACTTGGCGCGTTCGAGGATCGACTGCGCGATCTGACGGATCTCCTGATCCGTGCCGGCCAGCATCATGAAGTACTCGTCCTGCGTGACGGACTGGTACATCTTGAGCGCGTCGGCATTCGACGGGTCGGCCGTCAGGATGCTGCGCAACATGACCTTCGCTTCGTCGGACTTGCCGAGACGAATCAGCGTAACGGCTTCCTTCAGGTCTTGCGCCAGGGCGGAGCCACCGACGACGACGGCGACAGCGGCCGCCAGGAGGGACTGAGTGAACGAGCGGGCCATGAAACGGGACTCCTTGATTCGGGAGGGCGGTAGGGGTCTTGGAAGAGGGCGTCGATTGGGAGCTGCGGCGCCGAGGGCAAATTGGACGAGCTGGCGACGGAACTCCCGCCAGCCAACGCTGGTAGGGTAGGCGAATGCTATGTTCCGTCGCCCAACCGTCAAGTACACGCCAGGGCAGCCTGGGCAGACGAGCAAGGATACCCCGCCGCCGGGATGTGCGAAGACTATGGTGTCTGGCGGCATCCGGCCGCCCATGGCACGGCCCGGTCCCGACGCGATTTTTCGGCAGGCCACCTTCGGAATCGCCCGCCAGAGCCCCAAAAAGGCCCCCCGCAGGAACCGCAGGTGCAGAGCCCGGGCAGCCCGGCTACCTTCGCCGTCATGGCCGAACCCGCCACCATCCTGATCGTCGACGACCATCGCGCCGTGCGCGAAGAACTCGCATTTGCGCTGGGTTATGACGGCTGGCGGACCCGCGAAGCCGGCGACGGACCCGCCGCGTTGGAACTGGTCCGCAACGATCCCGAGATCGCCCTCGTGCTGCTCGACGTGAAGTTGCCCGGCCTCGATGGCCTCGAGGTGCAAAAGCAGCTCAAGGAGCTGCGCCCCGACCTCCCGGTCGTGATGATCTCAGGCCACGGCGACCTCGACACGGCGGTGCTCGCGGTGCGAAATGGCGCCTACGATTTCCTGCAGAAACCGTTCGCGACCGACCGCGTGCTGCTGTCGCTGCGCAACGCGCTGGCCAACGCGCAGCTGCGCAGCGAAAACACGCGGCTGCGGGCGGCGCTGCAGGACGACTTCCGACTGCTCGGCGACGGCGCGGCGATGACGCAGGTCCGCGCCCTCATCACAAAGGTTGCCCCCACCGACGTGGCCGTGCTCGTGTTGGGCGAGAACGGCACCGGCAAGGAACTCGTCGCGCGCCAGCTGCACCAGCAGAGCCGGCGCGCCGCGGCGCCGTTCGTCGCGATCAACTGTGCAGCGATCCCGGCCGATCTCGTCGAGAGCGAGCTGTTCGGCCACGAGAAGGGTGCTTTCACGGGCGCCACGAATGACCGCGCCGGCTGCTTCGAACAAGCCTCGGGCGGCACCCTGTTCCTCGACGAAGTTGGCGATATGCCGCTGCCGATGCAGGCGAAGCTGCTGCGCACCCTGCAGGAGCGGGTGGTGACCCGCGTGGGCGGCACCAGGACCATCGCGGTCGACGTGCGGGTGATCGCCGCCACCAACCAGGACCTCGCGCAGATGGTCGCCGAAAAGACATTCCGCGAGGACCTCTTCTACCGACTGCACGTCGTGCGGGTACAACTGCCCCCACTGCGCGAACGCCGGGAAGACCTCGAACTGCTGGCGACCCACTTCCTGCTCTTGGCCTGCCGCCGCAACGGCCTGCCGGTGCGCCGCCTTGGCCCGGATGGTTGTGCCTGGCTCGGCAGCCAGCCCTGGCCCGGCAACGTGCGGCAGCTGAAGAACGTGCTGGAGGCAGCGGCGATTCTCGCGGAATCGGACGAAGTCACGGCGAGCGACCTGCAGGCCGCGGCAACCCCACCCCCGGCGCGACAAGCCGGCGGCGAACCGGACTGGTTCCACTACGAGTTGCTCGATGACTTCCGCGCCGCGACCGAAAAGGAGTTCCTGCGTCGCAAGCTGCTCGAGAACCACGGCAATATCAAACGCACCGCGGAACGCATCGACCTGCAGCGCAGCAATCTCTACAAGAAGCTCGAACGCTACGGCCTCAAATGAAGCGAGGCCCCAAGGGCCTCGTCTTGCACTGCGGCTTGCGCCCAGCTTCCGGTATCAGATCTTCGCAATCAGCTCTTCGCTGGCACCGTCAATTTCTGGTCGGGTTGCAGGCGGTCCGTCTTGCCCGGGTTCAGCTTGCGGATCTCGCCCACCATGCGGTCGGCGTTCTTCTTGCCATACAGCGACTCGGCGATCTTCCAGAGAGAGTCGCCTGACTTCACGACGTAGGTGCGGCTGCCCGCGACCGGCGTGGCGCCAGCAGGATTGGCCGTTCCTGTGCCAGCACCCGGGGTAGCAAACGACGGCGTGGCGCTCGGCGCATTGGGCGTACCATTTCCGGCCCCACCATTCGCTGGCATCGTCGCCGGCGTCACGCCTGCGTTCGAAGGTGCAGCCCCCGCGTTCTCCGCCATGAGCATCTTCGGCTGACGCAGTTCATAGGCGGCGAGCACTTCTTCGTCCTCGACCCAAGGCACTGCGATCTCCTGCCCCACCCGCACGACCGTGAGCTCTTCGTTGAGGCACATCGCCTCTTCGAGGTAAGGATCGCGCTTGCCGCACCAGCGACGAACGAGCGACTCCAGGGAATCGCCAGACTGGGCGCGAACGAAACGAACCGTGCGATCACGACGGCTCGGGCCGACCTTGAGGGCCACCGTGTCCGCGATCACCGCGGGCTTCGACGTGGCGACGAGCGGCTGCTCGCCAACCTGATCGGGCGACAGCAGGCCAGAAATCGGGGCATCGGCGCCCTTCTTGTCGGCACCGGTCGCATCGCTGCCGTTCTTGGCCGCGGCTTCGCGCTCACGGCGCATCTCCGGGTTGATGACCTCTTCGAGGCCCAGGATGCCATTCGACCCGGACTTCGAGTCACCGGCGGCCTTTGTGCCCGACGCATCGCGCCCAAAGAGCACGGCAACCGCGAGGATGATGGCCAGGAAGCCCGTGACTGCGTACACCAGGATCCGTTCGTTCTGCTTCATGTGTCCCTCCCTGCGACCGGTCGCGGCGAGCCAGGCTCACCAGAACACGCACGCAGTGGTTCCATTCGCTTCGTTGCCGCCGGCGACGAAACCAGCCAGTCGTGGACCGTTTGGCGAGGGAACCAGCCCGCCTGCACGACCAACCGCTTCGGTCGCCGGGATGACCGCCCGACGACCCGCACATTCTAGACGAAGCGGCGCAGCGATGCCACGGCCGGAATGGTGAAGTTCCGCCCAGCGGGACAGCCCAGCCTACCAACCGCGCCCGCTCAGCGACGCAGGTCCGCCTTCGGCATCTTCGCGGTGATCTTCTCGGCGCCGCGCTTGAGCGAGAACGTGAGCTCCTCGCCGTCGCTTTCGCGCGAGACCCGGAAGATGTCGCGCAGGGTCTCCACGGTCTCACCGTTCACGGTGAGCAGCACGTCCCCCGGCTTGGCCCCCATCTTCGCAGCGCGACCGCCGTCCTTCACCGTCGTGAACGTGAGGCCGTCCATCTCGGCATCGAACATCGCTTCGGCATAACTGGCCGACTGCGGCCGGCGACCACCCGAGACATCGATGCCGCTGCGGTCGAGCATCGAGTCGAGATTGGCGGTGCCGAGCGCGGCCAGCGCGATCACGGTCGACGTGTGGCGCTGGTACTCCTCGATCGCCACGTCGATCGTGTCCCACTGCGTGTGCCAGGTGTGCAGGAAGTAGTTGCTGCGACCGGTGAGCCCCCAGTTGAGCCCGGGCACGCCAGCGGCCAGGAACGACGCGTGGTCGCTGCCGCCGCCGCCGCTGAGTTTCTCGCTCTTGCTGATGCGGAAGACCGGGCCGTCGAAGCTGCGATCCGGTGCGGTCAGGAGCGCAAGCACTGGCGCGAACACGGGTTCGAGCTGGGTTGCCATCGTGTTCGTGACCCCGATCGACTGCGCCCAGTTGGTGCCCGTGTCGTGGTTGAACACGGCCGAGACCTTGTCCATTTCCTGGCGATGGCGCTGCACGTAGGCGTGGCTACCGAGCAACCCCTGCTCTTCGCCGCCCCAGAGGCAGAACCGGATCGTGCGCTTGGGCCTGGCGCCCACCGCCA
>JADZDL010000053.1 GCA_020851075.1 Planctomycetota bacterium
AAGAAACCGCCACCGCGCGACTCTCCGCCACCGGACTCGACCTGCAACGCTGGCGCCCGCTCATCGACGCCTTCGCACCAGGCGGGCTCACGGCCCTGTCAGGCCTCGCCAATGGCACGATCACGGTAACAAGCGATGGCAAGACCTTTGCCTGCAACGGTGAACTCGCCATCGACAACCCGAATCTCGCGGGGCCACTCGTCGGCGATCTCAGCTTGCAGGCGCCGAAATGGCGGCTGCAGCCGACGCTGACGGTGACCACGAAAGCGGATGGCACGCGCATCGTCGATGCGAAGGGTTTCTCGCTGTCGCTTGGCTTCGCGGAGGTGACGGCAATGCCGAGTGAGCAGGTCACCGGCTGGCTGCACGACGAAGCGGGCCTCGGCCTCACGACAGCGCTGGATCTGCGCGAAGTTGCCAAACTCGTGCCGTCGCTTCCCAATTGGCTCAGCAACCCGAGTGGCAGCGTTCTCGTATCGCTAGCGCTGCCGTTGGACGCGTTCGATTCGAGCCAGCGACCATGGCTCGAACGACTCCGCGCCGACCTCCGTTCCACGAACAAGCCCGGCCACATCGGCCTCACGATCGCCGGCTTCCCACTCTCCGTCATGGCGTCAGGAGCACTGCAAAACGGCACGCTCACGCTCGAACTCGGCGACCTGCAGCCGCCGCCGTCAGGCAACGAAGCGCCCGCCAAGAAGAAACCCGAAGCGGTCCTCTTCGGCACTCGCATCGACCTGCGCGCCGGCCAACGGCTCGCGAGCGAACTGACCCTGCGCATGCCCGACCAATCGCTGCGCGGGTCCACCACCGACGCTCTGCGGTATCTCATTCCCGTGCTGGCCGGCCTCGACCAGACTTCGGACCTGTCGGGCCGCGGCAACTTCGAAGCGCGACTCACAGGCCCACTGCAACGCACCGGCCCGCAGACCTGGCTGCAACTGTTCGACGAATGGACCGGCAACGGCACCGCCGGCCTCACCCAGGCCTCGTTCACGCCCATTCCGGCCCTACGTGGCCTTCTGCAGCCACTTGGCGCCTTCGCGGCCCTCGGCGAGAGCGCCAACACCGCGCTGGGCAAGTCGGGCAAACTCGAGATCAGTTCGCTGTCGATGCCGTGGACACTGCGCCAAAGCACGATTACCACGACCGCCGGCCAGTGGCTCAGCAAAGGCCAGGTGATCGGCCTCTCGGGCACCGCCCGCCTCGACGGCACTCTCGACTACGGCGTCGACCTCTCCGCGCTGCTCAAGGGTCACCGCGACGGCGAACGTGTTCTGCAAGCACTCGGCGGCAACCTCCCACTCGCGAAGCTCAATGGCTCAGTGGCAGCCCCCAGCCTCGCGATGCCGGATTTGGGCACCGTGGCGCGCAACGTGCTGCAGAACGGGCTCGAGAAGGAAGGCGCCAACGTGCTTCGCCGCGCGCTCGACGACCTGCTCAAGAAGCGTTAGTCGCCGTCGCGCCGACTCACTGCGCGCCGACCGTGAGCTGCACGCCATTCGAGCTCGACAGCAGCGCAATCGCGCCGCCGAGGCCAAACTCGGCCTGCACGACCTGCTGACGTAGCACCACGGCAACGAGCGCGGGGTCGTTGGGAACCGTGAAGCCGAGCGTCGCCGTTGCGGCGCTGTTCGCCATCCACACCGTGGCCAGCGGTGAAGTCAGCACCGTGCAGCCCGCCCCGGCCGCCGGATGGAACGTCGACAGTGGCGTCGAGGCGGCAGCGAAGCCGATGAGGCCAAACGCGACGGAGTTGGCGGCGAGGTTCGTCGCGCGACATTCGCTGCGCCCACCAATCCACGGCAGGGAAGTCGACGAGAGAGCAACCACGCCCGCCGAACCGGCACAACCGGCTCCGTACTCCGAAGCCGTCGCGGGGCAATTCGAGGCCAGGCTCGCGATATAGGCCGATCCGTGGCCGCCGGCGTTCGTGAACGTGCCCGTCATGTAGGCCACACCTCGCCGCGAAACCGTCACCGAGGTCACGGGTCCGTTGAGCCCATCGACGGGCGTCCAGGTCACACCGTCACCGCGCGCGAGGCGGCCCGTCGTCGTCACGCCGTTGATCGTCAACGCGCCGACGGCGAGCACTTCGCCGTTCTGCAGGCTCGCGAGCCGTACCGGCGCCATGCCGGAACCGAACGCAGACCACGAAGTTCCATTCCAACGCGCGATATTCGAGACGGGAAGTCCACCGGCCGTCGTGAAGGTGCCGCTGACCACCAGATCGCCGTTTGGCAGCACGGCCAGGTCATTGACGGGTCCACCAACACCAGCGCCAAGCGGCAGCCACTGACTTCCATCGAAACGAACAATGTTCTGCGCAGCAACACCGTTGAAGGTGCTGATACTGCCGGCGGCGATGAGGTCGCCATTCGGGAGTTCCGCGAGTCGGTACACCGCGCCAATTGGCATCGATGTCAGACCGCTCCACGCGACGCCATTCCACCGCACGATCACGTTCGTCATGGCGATCACGAGCCCTCCGTGTGAGTCGGCGAGCATCGTCTTGGTCGGCGCGACAGGTGCTCCCGGCAGGGACACCCAAGCAGAACCACTCCAACGCAGGGGCCCCGAGAGCACAAGTTCACCGCTGGTCAGTTCGACGATCACTGGGGATGCCATCACTGCCGGCAATCCCGCACTGAGCGGCTGCCAGGTAGCCCCATCCCAGCGGGCAAGGCTGACGGCGCTCGCGGCACCAATGGCCCGCATCGCCACGAGACCCCCGTCTTGTGTTGGGAGCAACTGCGTGCTCGCCTGCAAGTAGGGCATTGCCGCAGGAACCATGGCGGACCACGCTGAGCCATTCCAATATGCAACTCGGAAAGCAGCCGTTGTAGAGAAGGACGAGAACTCACCGCCAACGAACAAGTCCCCATTCGGCAAGGCCGTAATGCAGCGCAACGGCAGATCTGCAGCCGGCCCCATGCTGCTCCATGTGGTGCCATTCCATCGCATCACGGAAGGGGCGGGGTAATAGGATGTCGCCAGAAGGTCTCCATTCACGGCCAACTCAAGGTCGTAAACCGTCGCCAGGAGTCCGTGCTGCATGGTCGCCCACGCGGCTCCATCCCATATCGCGACGCTGCCGACGGAAACGCCACCGGCGTTACCAAACAAACCACCAGCGACCAGCCTGCCGTCGGGAAGGACCTGCAACGACTTGACGCCGGCTCCTGTGCCAACCGACAGCCCACCGGCAAGCGAAGACCATGCTGTCCCATCCCAACGCGCGATGTTATTCACCGCAACGGCGCCAGCCTGACTGAACTGACCAGCGACGATGAGACTGCCATCTTGCAGATGCGTCAGCGCGTCGACGAAGCCCGTGATGCCGCCGCCGATCGACGTCCACGACGTGCCGTTCCAACTGGCGAGGTTGGCGGCGGCCACACCACCGGCCTGCGTGAACGTTCCGCCGACGATGAGGTCCCCATTGGGCGCTACGGCGAGGGCATCGACGCTAGTGGTCGTTCCACCGGACACTCCGGTGCCGAACGCACTCCATGCGGTGCCATTCCACACGGCAACGCATGCCGCAGGCACACCACCTGCGGTCGCGAAGGCACCGGCGACGACGAGATTGCCATTGGGCAGAACCGCCACATCGTGCACTTCGCCATCGACTCCAGCCCCGAACGCACTCCACTGCTGCGTCAGCGGGTCATATGCAGCCACGCCACTCGCCGCGATCGGACCGACCGCGCGAAATGCACCGCAGCAGACGACGACGGAGGTCCGCGGCCCAGCCCCATCCGGATCCCAGAGCACGGACTCCCAAACCCTGCCGTCGGCACCCGGCAACTCGCCCGGCTGCCACTCCAGGCCACACTGCGCGCGAAGCGCCGTCCCGAGAAGCGAGCAGGTAGCGAGCCCAAGGACGAACGAACACCACGGTGACAACGTGTTCAAAGGTACTCTCCGTGAGGCCATGAGGCCGATCCGCTGAGGCGCGTGCCCGGGCAGATCGTCAGAAGGGGAAGGAGCAAGGTACCGCTGGCCCACAATCTGTCAAGGGCCGCTGCGGGCGCCCATTCGCGGTCTGCACCCTGAGCCCAACCAGCTACTGCTCGCGGTAGTGATGCGAAACCGGCATACGACGCCCACTCCAACACCGCTCGCTCACCTTCAACGTCGGCGGATACTGATATCGCTTGAACTCGGCGTTCTGCACCTTCGCAAACAGCTCCGCAACCTTGCTGCGCGCCATGCCGGTGCGCTTCGCGGTCTGCTCTACCGTCATGTTCTCTTCAACGATGCAACGCAGCACCGGATCGAGTTCGGGATACGGCGGCAGGCTGTCGGTATCAAACTGGTCGGGCCGCAACTCCGCCGAGGGCGCCTTCTCGATCGAACGCGGCGGAATACGCTCGCCGTCGCGATTGAGCCAGCGGCTCAGCGCCCAGACCTCGGTCTTCCAGAGATCGGCGATCGGCGCGAGCGCGCCGTTGGTGTCGCCATAAAGCGTGCAATAGCCAACTGCACACTCACTCTTGTTGCCGGTGGTCAACACGAGGTGACCAAACTTGTTGGCGAACGCCATCAGCAGCGAACCGCGCATGCGCGACTGCAGGTTCTCTTCGGCGAGCCCAGGCTTCGAGCCGCGGAACACGGGTTCGAGCACGTTCGCGAACGCGTCCTGCAGAGGCGCGATCGGCAGCACGTGGAAGTCGATGCCCAGATTCTTCGCGAGCCGGCGCGCATCGTCGACACTGTGGTCGCTGCTGTAGCTCGACGGCATGCCGATGCCCGCCACGTTGGCGGCCCCTAGCGCGTCGACGGCCAGGGTCGCCACCAGCGCGGAATCGATGCCGCCGGAAAGGCCGATTACAGCCTTCTGGAAGCCGAATTTGCGCACGTAGGCGCGAATGCCCTGCACGATCGCTGCGTGGTGCATCGCTTCGGCCGGTTGCGGCGCGGGCTGCTCGGTCCATTCTTCGTCGGTTTCGACCACCTGCAGCGTCTCGGCAAACATCACCGGCTGGCAGGCGATGCCAGTCGACTTCACGGCGAGCGAACCACCGTCAAATTGCAGTTCGACATCGCCGCCGACCATGTTGACGTAGAGCATCGGCACGCCGTGGCGCACCGCGGCGGCGGCGACCATGCGGTGGCGGAACGTGTCCTTGCCGAGCGACCACGGACTCGCGCTCAGATTGACGACCAGCTGCGCGCCGGCGCGCACGACGCGCTCGACGGGATCGATCGCGTAGATGCGCTTGTCCCAGAAGTGCGCATCGTTCCAGCCATCTTCGCAGATCACGATGCCGATGCGCTTGCCGTGCAGGCGCACGATGTTGGTCTCCGGCGTCAACCACGGCTCGAAGTACCGCGATTCGTCAAACACGTCGTAGGTCGGCAACAGGCTCTTGCGCGCAACGATCTGCACGAGCCCGTCCTGCAGGAGGGCCACGGCGTTGTGCAACGGATGCCCACCGCGCGAGCCGGCGGCGGCGTTCTCGGCCACACAGCCGACGAGCACATCGATGCCCGGCGGCAGGTTGGCGGCGAGTTCGTGCAACGCGGCGTCATGTGCGTGCAGGAAGCCTGGACTCAGGAGCAGGTCTTCGGGCGGATAGCCGCACACGGCGAGCTCGGGAAACACGGCGAGCTCGGCGTTCGCCGCCGCAGCCCTGCCGGCGTACTCGAGGATCTTGCGGGAGTTGCCCGCGAAGTCGCCGACGGTGGTGTCGATCTGGCACAAGGCGACTTTCATGGAACCTCTCTATTGGTAAGCAAACTGGCGAAGGCGCGTGTTCAACGAACCTCACGCGGCAGCGAGAACTCGACCGTCTCCGGAATGCCATCCACCTCCTCCACGGAAGTGGCACCCAGCTCACGCAGGCGGTCGACGACGGCGCGTACACTGCTCTCCGGCGTGCTAGCGCCGGAAGTGATCCCCACCGCAGCCTTGCCTTCGAGCCATTGCGGCAGGATCTCGGCCGCCCCGAGCACAAGGTGCGCGGGCACGCCCGAATCAGCGCCGAGTTCGCGCAGCCGATTGCTGTTGCTGCTCATGCGATCGCCGATGACGAGCCACAGATCGACCTTGCCGCGCAGGCTCTTCACCGCCATCTGGCGATTGGTCGTCGCGTAGCAGATGTCTTCCTTGCGCGGCGTCGCGAGCGCCGGAAACCGGCGTTTGAGAACGTTCATGACGCGCATCGCCTCATCGACGCTCAACGTCGTCTGCGTGAGCACCGCGACCATCTGCGGGTTGGGAACCTGGACCACCTCAGCCTGTTCGGCCGTCGCGACGACGAGCGTCTGTTCTGGAGCCTCACCGACAACCCCTTCGACCTCCACGTGATCGGCGTGACCGATCAGCAGGATCGTATAGCCCTTCGCGGCGAAACGTTTCGCTTCGACATGGACCTTGGTGACGAGCGGGCACGTCGCATCGATCGCGTGCAGGTGGTATTGATTGGCCTGCGAGAACACTTCCGGCGCAACGCCGTGTGCGCTGAAGATCACGTGACTACCGGCGGGCACCTGGGCCAGGTCGTCGACGAAGATGGCGCCCTTGGCGACCAGGTCGAGCACGACGACCTTGTTGTGCACGATCTCGTGGCGGACGTAGACGGGACGGCCGAACTTGACCAGCGCTCGTTCGACGGTCTCGATGGCGCGCTCGACGCCAGCGCAGAAACCGCGGGGGCGGCAGAGGAGTACCTTCATGGCGGGGCGGAGAGCATCGGTCGGCGAAGCCCCTGGCACAAGGCTCGTCACCCCGGATCGGCCCCGCCGGTGCGGTTCACCGCACTTCTAGCACGAAGCCTTGGCCATATTGCACCTGCCCGGCGGCCGGCAGGGGCTGCGGCGGGTTGGCGTTGGGGTTGTAGAACGCGTAGATGCGGGCCACGCCGAGCGGGCCGCAGATCGTCGATTCGTAGCCCTGCGTCGTCACCACCTGCAGCGCATTCGCGGTCTGCGACGAGATAATGGCCTGCCCGTAGAAGGTCGTGCCGACGAACTGGCGGCCCGCCGGCAACAACGAAGTGACGGTGCCCGTGCCGACCGCGTTGCTGAGGCCAAGCCGCGTGACAATCGGGTCGATATTGAGCCAGCAGTCGGGCGCCGACCAACGCAGGGACTGCAATGCCAGAGAGGGCAACGAGGGGTTTGCCGGATCAAACATCGGGTATGGCAACGGGAACGCCGCCTGCCCAAAGAGACCACCCTGATTGGAGAGGTTCACGGCGAGCAGGAAAAAAGCATTGGGCGTGCCGTTCTCGACCGTCCACACAAAGTTCGCACCAGCCTGCATCGACGTGCTGCCAGTCAAGGTCGGCACACCCGGGGCGTTGGGGATCACACAGGCCGGGCCGCGCTGGCCAAACGGTGACGCCACCGCCACACAGTTGCCCAGATTGTCGAGGCGATAGGAGCCCGAGGGCTGTGCAAACACACGCAATTCGATCAACAGGTTGGCGGGTGCTGGCACCCCCATGCGCGCGGGTGTGAGCCCGAAGAACCACGGCGTGGTAAACATCAAATCGATGTTCGCCGCGCGCGGCCCGATCGGCACGACCGGTTGAGCAGGCAACTGGATGCGGCCATTCTGGATGACCCAGGTGGCGTCCTCACCCCAATTGTCTTCGAATGTCCCACTCGCCGTCGCCGAGTTCACGTGCGTCGTCGAAACGAGCAGGGCGTAGTCGATGAAGCCTTTCGCGGCCGTAGCCGTGCCGGCGGCAAGCAGCGGCGAACCATTGTCGGCGCGAAGTGAGATGCCGTTGATGAGCCGCGGCCCACTCCACGGCAACTCGGCCGCGTCGTAGATCACCTGATAACGACACGACAGGTTGCTGCCAAACGGCACACTGCTGCCGCTGCCGCCCTCGACCGTATCCATGACCGACGGCACGGTCACATTCTGGGACGTGGCGGCACAGATCAGTGTCGAGAGGACACACACAAGGCGCAGAAGTTCCGATCGCATGGGGTTCACCTCGCATCGACCATCGTCCAACACGAGGCTGCGACTTGATGCGCAAACCAACGCCGGCGGTCTCAGCAAGGGACAGGCCAGTCAAGGGGGCGGCATTCCTGGTCGATGTGGCGAGTGCCGCAGTGTTCGAGACCTAGACACCCAAGGAGAACTCCGTGCAATTGGAGAGTCATGCCACGCCGCCGCCCGCCGACACGCCTCAGCAGCGTCGAGCGGCCCTGCACCGCGCCATCCAGCGCGGCCTCGATTCCGACGAAGTCTGGAGAGACCTCGCCGAGGTCTGCCTCGAACTGGGCTTTGACGACGAAGCCTCACGTTGCGTTCGTCGCATCCATAATCCGACCGCTCGCCTGGCCCTGGAATCCAAGCTCAGCCGCAAAGGCCGGCTTGGCACTGGCGTGCAACGCTCGGCAAGTCCTGGCGGCCATTCGGGTCCTCCGGGCCATTCTGGCCATTCCACGGCGCCGGCAGCCAGCAATGCCGGGCCCCAGGGGAACGCAGCAGCGGAACCTGCAAGAACGCGCCCCGATCGCTTCGAGATCGCCGGTCTCTCCGAGCATCTCACCGACGCGGTGCAGTTCCTGTTCGTGCAGCACATGCCATGGCTCGTGCTGCTGACGACCCTCGCGTTCCCGCTCGTGGTGGGCCTGGGTGGTTTCCTCACGGCTGGCAACTGCCCGTTGTCGTTGGCGGCCCTCGCGGCCCTACCGGGGCTCTGCGTCCTTGCGGTCGTCGGTGCAACCGGTCGCCGCATCCTCGTCGACAGCAGCCGTGGCGGCACCGAGGTGCCCGCGGTGGACAGTCTCGGGCCGCTGTTGCGCGATGCGCGCCACTTCCTCGTCGATGCCGCACTGGTGCTCGGTTCGCTGCTGGGCCCTTCGGTGGTTGCGCTGGCCCTTGGCGCCCCGCTCACGACTACGCTGCCGGGCCTCTTCATTGGCCTGTTCTTCACGCCGCTGGCATGGGGCCTGCGCCAGGTTCGTCGTGATCTGGGCGCCCTCTCGCCAGTCACGCTGCTGCGCGGCGTGAAGCGTTGCGGCCTCGGCTACGTTGGCCTCGCCGTGCTCTGCGTGGGCATGTTCACGCCAGCCGGCCTCGTTACCTGGGCCGTGTTTGGGCGACCGGTGTGGGTGCAGATCGCGGTCATCGGCCCGCTTTGTGTGGTGCCGCTGTTCGTCGCTTCGCGCCTGCTCGGCACCTGGCTCGACAGCATGCGCCTCGAACTCGGCGCGGTGCTGATCGGCAACCAAGACCACCAACCGCGCAACGCCCGCGCGTTTGTCGACAAGTCCGTCGCCGCGGGAACTTCGCCAACGCAACCGCGCCAACTGCGTCGGCCGGATGCGCTCGCGCACTTCGAGGCGCCGAAGACCACCGCCAAGCCAGTTCGCGGCGGTTCTGCTGCGCCAACGGCCAAGTCCTCGGCGCGACCGGCACCGGCGCGCACTCCGGCCACCGCAGGGAAGCCAACCAAGCCAGCAGCTCGCAAGGCAGGGACCGCGCGTGCGGCCAGCCAGCCTGCGCCTGTTCCTTCTCCGGCTCGTTCTCCTGTGCCGCCTCCTGCTCCCGCTCCTGCGCGTGCAGCTGCGAAGGCCGCTCGGCCGACGACCGCCGCGAGCAAGCGGCCTGCCCCACCGGCGGCACCAGCTCCACAAACGGCCCCGTCACCCGAGCCGCGCGCGATCGAAGGTCGCAGTCCTCGTCGGCCAGCGATGGCCGATACTCCGGACCTCTCGACGATGCCGGGTGCCGTGGTCGTTTCTGGCCAGGAACGCGTCAAACAAGGCGCGGCGGCCCGTCCTCGCTGAGCGCACGATCGCCGCAGGCCCCCTACCGCGGGGTCACCTGCGGCACGTGCAGCACTTCGCTGCCCTGCTCGGTCACGACCGCATACGGGAACGTCTGGTTCGAAGCCGCGGCTCCGTAGCGGCCCTTCTTGTCGAGCGCGATGAAGCAGATGTCGAGTTTGTAGCCGCGCGGATCGAGGCGCGCGATGCGGTGCACGACCTCTTCGCAAGCGCTCTGGGGATCCAAACCCTGGCGCATGAGCTCGACGATGAGGAACGTGGCGCAATAGCGCATGACGTTCTCACCGATACCCGTAGCTCCCGCGGCCCCCACTTCGTCGTCGACGTAGAGCCCCGAACCGAGGATCGGGGAATCACCAACGCGGCCCGGCAACTTGCCGCCGGCCCCACTCGTCGAACAACCACCCGCGAAGTGTCCATCCGCATCGAGCACGAGCAGCGCAATCGTGTCGTGGCCCGCGCGATCGATGTTTTCACTGCGATCCCGGGCAACCCAAGCACTCTTCTTCATGTCGAGATCGGTCGTATCCACGGACTCGACACCCTGCTCCAAAGCAAACCAACGAGCGCCTTCGCCAACGAGCATCACGTGCTTCGTCTTCTCCATGACACGCCGCGCGGCCGTGATCGGATGCACGATGCCTTCGACCCCGGCAACACTGCCGGCGCGATGCTCGGGCCCATCCATGATGCAGGCGTCGAGCTGCGGATAACCCGCGGCGTTCGGACGGCCACCAAGGCCAACCGAACCGTCCGAACTCAGGCGTTCGATCTCGCGAATGCCTGCTTCGACGGCGTCAAGCCGCGAACCACCCTGCTGCATCGCCAATAGCGCATGCTCGGTCGCGGTCTTGCCAAACGGCCACGTCGCGATCATGCGCGGACCGGAGGACTTCGCTGGCGCGGTCGGCGCAGCGGCACACGAGGTGAGTGCGGATAGGGCGACCAACGTGACACCCCCGAGGGACAAGGCCAGATGTTTCGAAATCGACGAGAACATGATCCGCGGCATCCTAATGCGCCGTCGGTCCTTGACCACCTGAGGAACCAGGGCACAGTCGATCGTCCCCACCTCACACTTCGCCACCATGAAGCAGATCGAACCCGCCGACTACCGCGTGCCCCAGGGCAAGAAGGTCAAGCTCCACAAGTGGCCGACCCGGTCGCGTCCACTCTACAAGTCGCCCGATCACTACGAGGAACTTCGCAAGCGGCAGATTGACGAGTTGCGCGACCAGCAGGGCAAGCTCTACGCCGACGACCGCCATTCGCTGCTGCTGATCTTCCAGGCGATGGATGCCGCGGGCAAAGACGGCGCGATCGAACACGTCATGTCCGGCGTCAACCCGCAGGGCTGCCAGGTCTTCAGCTTCAAACACCCGAGCGCGGAGGAACTCGATCACGATTTCCTTTGGCGATCGACGCGTTGCCTGCCAGAACGTGGGCGCATCGGCATCTTCAATCGCTCGTATTATGAGGAGGTGCTCATCGTGCGTGTGCACCCGGAGATCCTCGCGAGCCAGCGCATTCCCGACTGCACACCGGACAGCCCCCAGGTGTGGAAACACCGTTACCGCTCCATCAACGACCTCGAACAGCATCTGCACGGCAATGGCACGAAGATCGTGAAGTTCTTCCTGCACCTGTCGAAAGAAGAGCAGCGCCAACGCTTCCTGGCCCGCATTGATGACCCCGACAAGAACTGGAAGTTCAGCCGCGCGGATCTCGACGAGCGCAAGCTCTGGGACAAGTACATGGCGGCCTACGAAGACTGCCTGAGCGCCACGAGCACCAAACACGGCCACTGGCACATCGTGCCGGCCGACGACAAGCCCAACGCGCGACTGATCATCGCGCAGGTGATCCTCGACGCGCTCGCCAGCATGAAGCTGCGGTATCCGACAACGAGCGATGCTCGACGCAAGGAACTGCTCGCGATCCGCAAGCAGCTGGCGAAGTAGCGACGGTCGGTTGCCTAACGGGCCTTGCGATACGCATCGGCGAGCAGTTCGCCGAGTGCGACGATCCCCGCCGTCGTGATCACGAGTTTCTGTTCTTGGCCCGGCAGGTCCAAGGCCTTGATCAGCGTCAACTTCGCATCCGCCGCGGCGAGCTTCGCGAGATCGCCCGAGACATCGATGCCGTTGACGCTCTCGTCATCCGTCGGCGCCTGCTGACTCACAAACCACGGCAGTTCGGGCATCACCAGGTCCTTGCGACTCTGCGCGATGATCGCCCCGAGGCGCGCAGTGGCCTTCTGGCGATAGGGCCCAAACGACATGTCGTTCTCGCCGAGGTGATAGAAGATGCCCACGAGCTCGACTTCGTGCCCCTTGTCCTCGAGCTGCTTCTTGCTGTCCTGGACGAACGCGACGAATTTTGTATAGAGATTGCGCGAGACCGCCTCGCTGCCCTCCGGTGTCCAGTCGATGATCTGCGAGCCACTGTGCGTGAACTTCGCAATCGCGACGTTCTGCTCCCCCTTACGAAGCAGACGCGCGCCAAAACTCACTTCGGGTCCAAACGTATCGTAATAGCCCGCGGGACCGAGCGGCTCCCAGCCATCGGAGACCTTGTAGCCACCACCCAGGCTGTATCGGAACGCGATCTTCGTTTCGTCCTTGCGCAGCGCACCCAGACGCAGCCCCGCAAGGTCCTGCACAAACGCCCGCTCCCCTTCCATATTGCGATGCCCGGCGAGCACGAACAACTTGACCTTGCTGCCCTTCGCGTAAGGCCAATTGGCCAATTGCCGCGCTGCTTGCGGTTCCTTGCCAATCGTGCGCAGGTACGCATGGGCGTAGTTGACACCCTGCTCAAGCTGCCCAAGCGTGCCATAGTGATAGTGCAGGCCCGCTCCACCACCAATCTCCACGCCAACGTGAGATGTGGGCACATACTCTGCCAACGCATCGGCCTCCGTCACCTCGCGCTGGCCCACACTGATCGCATACATGCTCGAACGCAGATCCATGCCCCAGATCGTCTTCGTGCACAGTTCGCCGATATAGAAGCGCAACTGCGGCGCTCCGAGGTCGCGCCGCCAGCAGGCGAGGAAGTTCGCGAGGTTCTTGCCGTAGGCCGGCATCGCGCCATCTTCGAACATGTCGTTCTCGCCCTGATGCCACACAAAACCCTCGAGCCGATACCGGATCTTGCGCCGATCGAGGTCCGCGAGTGCTTCGCGCACAAGCTTCAGCGCGAGCGGGTACATCGTAAATCCCCGCGGCTCGGCGGGATTCCAGTCGCCAGCCAGATGCGTGCCACCGGCGGCACATTTGATGATCGCGATCGGCGCCTTCGTATACCGCAACACTTCCCGCGCGAAACTCAGCTCGGGGCCTACCACATTGTCGACGGGCTGCAGAGCGACCCACCCGTTCGACTGCAGTTTGTCCTCGCGACCGATATTGTAGCAGAACTTCACCGCCGGCTGCGGCTGGTCCAGCCCCGCAAACGGCGCAAACCGCGCGATGTCCTTCACGTTCGAATCCGAGCCGACCATGTTCGACTGCCCGGCAAACACGAAGACGCGCAGCGTCTTGTCATCCTGGGCCAGCAACAGGCCTGCGCCAGCGCAGAACCAGACCGCGAGCCAGGCAACGAGACGGGCACAAGCGGGCGATATCGTGTTCATGTTCGGACTTCGCGTTCGGGCTCCAGCGGGCGCAACGCGCTGCAACCATACCCCTGACTCCCGCCTTTCCAGACCAACCTACTTGCCCAAGCTCTTCGCCAACCTCTGCTGCAACCGCTGCTCATGTTGCCCATCGACTGGAACCACCCCGCGCACAATCGTCAGCGCCTCGGAAAACGCCGCGGCGGCCGCCGGGTGCTTTTCCTGGCGTGCCAGCGACACGCCGAGTTCTTCAAGCGCCTGCGCCGTGTCGCGGTGACCTTCCGGCCAGCACCGACGGTTGAGCTCCACACCTTCGCGGAGCAGGAACTCAGCCAAAGCCAGACGCCCCTCCTGCAAATGCAGCAGGCCATTCCCGCGCAGGGCGCGCAACAAGGCCGAAGCGTGCGAAGCGGTTCCGCGTCGACTCGCCAACCCGATCGCAGCCAGGGTGCCTTGCACGGCTTCGTCATTCTGGCGACCAACATGCACCTGCAGCAGCTTCACCAGCATGCGAACTTCCAACACCACGTCCTCGGCGTCGAGGCGCCTGCCCATCGCCAACGTCTCGGTCAGCACCTTTTCGGCCAGCTCGAAGTTTGCCAACGCGAGCAAGGCACTGCCGTGGTCATCGAGGGCATTGACGATCGCCGCGTGATCCCCAGGGTGCAGGCGCCTGCTCATGGCCACCTGCTCGGCAAACACCGTCTCCGCGTCCACTGGGCGCCGCACCGCCCAGTAGTAGTAGCCGAGATCGTGCAAGCGCGAGAGCACCTGCGCGTGATCCCCGAGGAAGACACGCCGGTTCATCGCCAACGCATCCTGCAGCTGGGCCTCGACACCCTCGAGGTTGCCGCGTTGTTGCCGCACCGCGGCCACCAAAGCCAACGCCTGGGCAACGTCCTGATGATCCCCTGGGTGCAGGTTCCGCTGCATCGCCAGATGGTCCTCGTAGAGCGCCTCCGCCTCGGCCAGTTCGCCCAGCCGCGAACGCACCGTACCCAGTTGGCTGAGCAACAGTGCCGTGCGCGGGTGGTCCCCGGCCCACAGCCGGCGACTCATCTGCAGGGCCGATTCGTACTGCGTCCTGGCATCCGCGAGGCGCCCCAGGTCGAGCTGCAGGTTGCCCAGCTGGGTGCGGCGGCCAACCACATCGGGATGATCGCCGGCGTAGATGCGCTGCGTCATCGCCAGCGCCTCGTCGAGCATCGCGAGAGCCTCCGCGCCGCGCTGCACGGCGATGACCGTGGCGAGATTGGCGAGAAACCGCGCGGTCTTCGGATGATCGCCAGCCTGCAGGCGCCTGGCCATCGCCACCGCTTCGACCAGCAGCGGTTCGGCCAGCTCGTTGCGGTCCACGAGCCAGTGTTCGCGGCCGATGGCATTGAGAAGGCTCGCCACAAACCAGTGATCGCCTGGGAACAGGCGCCGGGCCATCGCCAAGCTATCAGCGAGCAGCGGTGCAGCGGCAGCGGGTTGACCGATCTCCTCAAGAACCATCGCGTGCTGCTGCATCAACTGCACGACCATCTGGTGGTCCCCAGGGTGCAACCGCCGCACCATCGCCAACGCTTCGCGCCGCAGCGGCTCGGCAAGATCGGCGCGTCCCAGCTCACGCTGTGCGTTGGCGAGCGCGCTGAGCGCGTTCACGGTCGGCTCGGCATCCGCGGGATGCAGCGCGCGGGCCAAAGCGACGGCACGCTCGGCGTGCGGTAACGCGGTCGCCGCCGCACCATTGTTGGCGACGATGGCAGCGATCGTGATGCGAAGTTCGAGTTCGACTGAGGGAAATTGCGCTACGCGCCCTTCGTCGAGCATCGCGCCGGCGCGGGCCATCGCATCGACCACCAGCGCGCCTTGCGTACCACCTTCGCTCGGGTCCGCCGAATCGAGGGCATCAACCATGAGCTGCTGGATCTGCCGCGCCTGTTCGCTCGCCAGCACGGCGCGATCGCGTTCGCCGCGCGCAACCTCGGCTTGCCACGCGAACGCCGCGGCGCCGCCAAGCAAGGAGAGCAGCAGGGCGATACCCGCCGCAACCGCACCGCGGTGGCGACGCACGAACTTGCGCAGCCGGTAGGTCGCGCTCGGCGGCGCCGCGATGACCGGATCGCCGGCCAGCAAACGACGAAGGTCCGCGGCGAAGTCGTTGGCGGTCGAATAGCGGCGATCGCGCTCCTTCTCGATCGCCTTCATTACGATCCAATCGAGCTCGCCGCGCACTTCGGCCGACAAACGATGCGGGGCCGTGCGCCGCCGCGCCGCGAGTTCCGGCAAGCGCTGGTGCAACTCGGTGAGCCGCGTCGATGGCTTTGGCGGCTCGTGCTCCAAGATGAGCCGCTGCAGTTCGCCGTGCCAGGCCTGCTGCACACTCGTCCCATGAAAGGGCGTGCTGCCGGTGAGCAATTCGTAGAGCAACACCCCGAGCGAATAGACGTCCGTGCGGATGTCGAGGTCGGGCAAGCCAGAAGCCTGCTCAGGGCTCATGTAGCGCAGTGTGCCGACCACCTGCTGCGCCTCGGTGAACAACGTCTTGTCCGTGAGTTTGTGTGCAATTGCCTTGGCGATGCCAAAGTCGATGACCTTGGCGTGAGGCTTGCCCTCGACCACCGCAACCAGAACGTTGGTCGGCTTGAGATCGCGGTGGATGATGCCGCGGCCATGTGCGTGCTGCACCGCATCACAAACCTGCGCAAACAACTCGAGACGATTGGCAATCGTGAGCTGGTGACGATCACAGAACTCGCTGATCGGCTCGCCATCGACAAACTCCATCACGAAGTATGGGCGACCGAGCGCAGTCGCACCGGCGTCGATCACCCGCGCGATGTGCGGATGATCCATGCGCGCCAGGGCTTGCCGTTCCTGGTCGAAACGGGCAACGACCTGGGTCGTATCCATGCCGAGCTTGAGGATCTTGAGCGCGACCGTGCGGGCGACCGGCTGCCGCTGGGTAGCAAGAAACACAGCGCCAAATCCACCTTCGCCGAGCTGGCGCTCGAGCTCATAGGGACCGATGCGCGAACCGAGGCCCTCGGGCTGCGGCGCCGTGATCGGGCGCGACAAGAACTGCTCGTCGGCGGCCGCGGCGACCAACGCCTCGACGCGCGCCCGCAGCTCCGCATTCGCGCCGCATTCGCGGGCGAGAAACGCCGGGCGCAACACCGAGTCCATCTCCATGGCAGCGTCAAAAATGCGGCGCAGGTCGGGGTGGTTGGAGTCGGCCATGGGAGCGTCAGCGAGGGCAGCCAGATCGGGCGCAACGAAGGCCGCGGATCTTGCCGCAGGCGACCCGTTCCCAGAAGGGCCGCGGCCGCCGTTGCAACAGTTCGCGCCCTTGTCGAGGGTGATACACTGCACCACCACTACCAAGCCCCCAATGCTCGATTTGCCCGCCGAAGGTCCGCCCGAACCCACCGACGACGCGTCGGCCGCCGAGCTCGTTGCCCAGCTCTACGACGAGCTGCGCGACCTTGCCGCCGCCCGGTTGCGGGCCTTGCCACCGGGACAAACGCTGCAGGCGACGGCGCTGGTCAACGAAGCGTTCCTGCGCATCCAGTCGCGCGGTGACCAAGCGTGGCAGGGGCGCCGCCACTTCTTTGGCGCCGCGGCGCGGGCCATGCACGACATCCTCGTCGAACGTGCCCGCGCCCGGCAACGGTTGAAGCGCGGCGGCAACCAGCAACCAGTCCCCTTGGACCCCGATCTGCAGGCGGAGGCCCTGGCCCTGCCCGAGCCCGACATCGACGTGCTGGCCCTTTCGGAAGCACTCACGCGAATGGCCAAGGAAGATCCGCGTGGTCATGAACTGGTGATGCTGCGGTTCTTCGCGGGACTCGAGAACGCCGAGGTTGCGGCGGTGCTGGGCACTTCCGAGCGCACCGTCGGGCGCGATTGGCAGTTTGCGCGGGCCTGGCTCAAGGACGCCATGAGCACCTGAGCGCCGGCACCTGCGCCGGCGCATTCTGGCAACGGCCTCACAGGCCGACGTAACTCTGGCCAGCGTTGCTCGTGAAGAACCCACCCGGCGCCGTCGAATCGAGCACGACGCCCTGCACATCGAGCGGATACCCGAGCAGTTCGGGCCAGCTCGGCAGGTTGAAGGCCACCGTCGCAGTGCCAGACGAGACGATCGCCCCCACAACCGTGACGGGCGCGAGGTGCTGGCCACAACCGATCGCGCCCAGGCTATCCAGCGGCACCGACGCGCTCGGCTGGCCAAACACAAACAGACCAAACTGGGCCGACGCGGCGTTGTTGAGCTGGTAGCCGACCAAGCCACCCACCTGGGCGGGGTAGAGCTCGCTTAGCGTCAAACCACCGCAGCCTTGGCCATAGGTGGTAAACGCCGACGTCGTCGAGCGCACCGAGAAGCTGTCGAACTGGTAGCCGGCGGGATACGGCGCATTGTGGTTGTACACCGCAAATGTGACATCCAAGGGCGCGGCAAGCGTGATCGTCAGGTTGGCGGAGACGACCCACTGGTCCGCCGGCTGCGCCGCGGCCGGAATGACCACGGTGCCGAGCGGCGCACCACTCAAGGTCTCGAATGCCTCAAACGTCAGATCACAGGCTCCTTGCAACGTTGCCGGACCAACGCGATTGCGCAAACGCACGTTCGCGACCCAGGTGCCGGCTTGCATCGCAAAGACCTTGCGCAGGTCGAGCCACGTGAGCCCCACGGAAGTCGAACCCTCCGTCACGCGGCCGTACACCCCACCCAGTTCGGTCTGGTAGAAGTTGAAGAAGCTCGAGTTGGCAAAGCCCCAGGTGTCGAGCGAATCGTGTTTGACGACGCGACCGACCGGCACGCGGCCGATGCGCGCAGTGTCAAAGCGGTAGTTCTGTTTGTATTGCCCACCATTCGTGTTGCGAACCGCGATGTTGACGACCGTCGGCTGTTGCACGGTGAAGAGGACCTCGGACGACCACACGTAGGTGTCGATCGGTTGCGACGCCACCGGTAGCACCGTGCTCCCGAGCACGACGCCGTTGCTCTCGGCGTTGATATTCAGGTCGAACTGGCCGGCAGAACTGACGGTCTTCGCGAGGCGAACCTGGGCCATGTAGGTGCCCGGCTGCAGGGTGACGGCCTGCGAGTGCAGTTCGAGCCACCAGACGTAGTTGAGCTGATCGACGACGCCGGCTTCGGCGGCCGGATCGGCAACGTCTTCCGTCCAGTAGGGCGTACCCCAGGAATGCGTACTGTTGGCGAGCCCCAGGACGGCACGGAGTTGGGCGGTGCAGGGAGCGGCGATCAGCCACATGGCAGCGGCGCAAAGGCCGGTGCGAACGGTGGAAACGAGGTGGGACACGAGGATCTCTGGTTGCGGGAGAGGGCAGCTGCGGGCGACGACGCGTCGGCACGATCGCTGCAGATGCTCATCCGCCGTCTGCCGGCGACGTCGGCCACGGATTCTCAAAAAACGAGCACCAACCTCGCCCCCCGACCCTCCCGGCTACTGCACAACCACGCCGAGGCTGTCCGTGGCCAGGAAGCAGCCTTGCGTCGCCAACGAGGCGCCCTGCACGCACAGCGGCAACCCTGCGAATACGGGATTGTTGGGCAGCGCCACGCAGAACGTCGCCGGATTGCTCGTCGCCACCAGCATCACCGTGGGCGCGGCGTAGAACAGGCTCGGCGCGCACATCGCCGGGGTCGCCACCGTGGTTGGCAGACCGCACGGTCCAGGCGAGAGCCACAAGAACTGCAGGCTGGAGCCACCCGGACTGCCATAGCCGACGCAGAACGCGCTGCCGAGCTGTGGCGGCGACGTGCAATCCACACTGAGGCCACCGCCAGCGACTTCGCCGGGGCCAAACCGATCGCACGGCGCAAACAGCTCCCACGTGTCCTGCACCGTCCCTCGACCGGGGCCGGCTGAACCGCCGAGCAACACGACGCGGTGGCGGCCTTCGTCATACGCAAGGCCTGCCACCATGCGCGCGGATGGCGCAGGAGCAACCGCACGCGGCGTCCACGTGAAACCGTCGTACTCCCAGACATCGTCCTGCACGACCCAGTTGCCGGCGGCGCCGCCAAACAGCACCGTGCGACCACGGGCCACGTCATAGACGAGGCGCGGCCCCGTTCGCCCTGTCGGCCGCTGCACAGGCACCGCCTCGATCCACGCGGCACCGTCCCACTCCCAGGTATCGTTCAAGAACGTGTTGCCAGCGCCACCAAACAGCACGGTGCGCGCGCGGCGGCGATCAAACGTGAGCCCGGCGTTGAGTCGGGACGGCGGCATCACCGCCACGGGCCGTTGCTGCCACGTGGTTCCGTCAAATTCAAACAACAGATTCTGCCCAAACGCGCCCGGCACCAGCACGGTGCGCGCGCGCACACTGTCGTAGGCCATCGCGTGCGCATACTGGCCCGGCGGCGATACGGACGTGACCACCGGCGCCCAGGTGCTGCCATCCCATTCCCACGTATCGTTGAGGAACGCGGCGTTGGTAGGCGTACCACCAAACAGCACGATGCGCTGCCGGCCGCTGTCGTAACTCATCGCAAAGTCGGTGCGCGGCGGCGGTGACAGGACCGGCGCCTTCTGCAGCCAGGCACTGCCGTCAAATTCCCAGGTCTCCGAACGCCCGGGATTGCCCGGGATCGCATTGCCGAAGAACACCGTCCGGCCGCGCGCAGCGTCGTATTCGAGCCGGTGCCCGAGAATGGCCGGGGGCAACGCCGCTCGCGCCAACATCGACCAGTTGGCGCCATCAAACGCGGTGGTGTTGGCACTTGTCACATTCGAGATGTTGGGCACCACATCAATGCCACCAAACGTCACCGCCGTGGCCCGCGCAAGGTCATAAGCGAGGGCGTGACCGTGCACCCGCGGCCCCTGATTCGAACGTAGCGACCAACTCGTGCCATCCCATTCCCACGCGTCGTTGTAGGTCTGAGTGCAAGCGGGAATGCAGACACCTTGCCCACCGAGCAGCAGCACGCGGTTGCGCACCGGATCGTAGGTCATGGCCGCGTTGAAGCGCGACGGTGGGCCGGCCACGGCCCGATTGGCCCAAACCGTGCCATCAAATTCCCACGTCTCACCAAATGTCGGGCAATTGAAACCAAGGCAGGCGCCCTGCCCACCAAACAACACTGTACGCCCGCGCACCACATCGTAGGTGAGGCTGGCGCCCTGCCGCGCCGCTGGCCCCGTTGGCCCCTGCGACCACACCGTTCCATCCCATTCCCAGTGTGGATCCGCTGCCACCTGTCCGTTGGCCAGGCTGCCACCAAACACGACCACGCGCGCACGGCCATAGTCGTAACTTGCCACTACCCCACTTCGCGGCGCCGGACCTCCACTCGCGGACAACGCCGTCCACGCGCTGCCATCCCATTCCCACAAATCCGCGAGCGCGATGCCATTAGCCGCCGAGCCACCAAACACCACAGCCCGACCGCGCACGCCGTCATACGTGAACCCAAACGCCGAACGCGCTGGCGGACTCACTGCGGGGAAACGTTCGTTCCACTGGCTGCCATCCCATTCCCAGGTCTCGGCAAAGCGGTTTGCATAGTCCGTGCCACCAAACAGGACGAGGCGGCCGCGCGCAGCATCGTCGACCATCTGCGCGCCAAACCTGGGCGTCAACTGCAACGGACCAACCGGCCGCTGCCATTGCAGCTGGGCCAAAGCCGGCGTCAGGATGAACAACAGCGGGAACCCGGCGCACAACCGTGAAAGCATGGGACCTCCGTGGGGTCACCAATTGTGAGCACGCGGGTGGGCGACAGACAGTCCCCCCCCTGCTCTTTGGTGCTTTGGGCGCGTCCTCTGGCGCAAGGACCGCTGGTACGAACCTGCTCGGGTCAGAACATCGCCGTCGCCATCACGCACCACGAACACCGCGGAGTTCTGTACTAGCGCGGCAGCTTGGCATCCTGCGGTGGCATCACTACAACCCCGAGGTCGACCTCCTGCCCAGCCGCAACGACGAATGACGCGAGGCTCACTTCCTTGCCATCTACTCCGCCCACCCGAGTGCGGAGTTCGTAGCTTCCCGGGGGCACCATGGTCGAGAACGAACCACTGCCCGGGCCGGTGACGTCGGCCGGTCGGCGTCGGCCATCGCTGGTGAGGAGGAACAGACCCTGATAAGCGATCGGTCCTCTATCCACCTTCGGCATCACCCACGACCGAATCCTCGCCGCCGCCGCCCCCATTCGCTGCCGCGGCACCAACGCACACAACGAGGAGGCGGGCGCACGTCGCGCGGCAGGGCCGCACCAAGCCGCTCAGGGCAGGATGCAGCACTGTCATCGCAACCGCTCCACCAGCATCTACTTCGTCATCACCATCCGTCGTGACGGCCTTCCAGCGAGCTTCGGCAGGTTCGGCAGGATCGACGCCGGGCTCCTCTGCGCGACGCTGCCCTGCTTCTGAACCAGGAAGCGCACGCCTCGCGGATGGGAAGGCCGTGGACGGCAACGATGGTTCCCGACTTGATCTCCATCTAAGCTATGCCGCTTCCCTTGAGGTCCCGCATGCAAGGGCGCAACGCTTATGACTCCGGACGCTGGCATAGCAGACCCTTACTGGTACGAGTGGTCGGTCGGCCTACGGTATGTCTTAGACATGCTCGATCCAGCCAAGGGCATCGCATCGGTCACCCTTCAAGAGGACGGCCTCAAAGGGCTTGACGACGTCGTCGTGCGGTTTGCCAACGGCGAATCCACGTTCGTACAAGTCAAGCACACGAGATCCGGCAACACGCTTACCTTTGGCGACCTTGTAGGACGCACCGCCAACGATCCTCCCCTTCTCCTCCAGATCTCAACGGCCTGGAGCCGTGAAGACGCCTTCGCCCCAGGCAAGGTAACAGCCCTATTGGTCACCAACCGAGCGGTTGGAACTCGTTCCTCCGTTTCTCGTGCGCCAGTCCCGGTACCGCGCCCCCCACTAGAGGACTTCCTTGCGCATCTTCATCAGGAACTGAAACAGGCCACAGACATTGCCTCGATCATGATGCCCGCTGAATGGCGCAACGCATGGACAGAAGAATGGCTAGCGCAATTATCCCCATTACAGACGGCACACGATAGTCTTCGCTTCTTGCGCTCGTTCCGAATAGAAGCACGAACTGAGGGACTCGACACGGTCAATGAGGGACTCCTGACGCAACTCGAGTCGACCTTTGCTGTAACTCGTCACTCCAGCGTGGCGCTCCGTGGACTTCTCGATAGCAGCCTCCGAATCTGGGCGACCACGCTTCGCCAAAAGCGCCGCATAACCACTGAAGATGTCTATGAGGCCCTCTGCCTCACTTCGGATCAATTGATCGGCGACCATGAGATAGCCCCGCCCGCGCCGTTCTTTCCAACGAGGCTACCACTTGCAGACCGGGTGACCCATCTTCTCCAATCGCGGACACAACCCATCATTTTCTTGGTGGGCGAGCCGGGGAGCGGCAAGACAGCCCTGTTGAGCTTCCTGGCTGCACGTCGCGAACCAGTAATCGACATTCGGTTCCACGCCTACCGCCCGATCACGCCAGAAAACCGCCTCCTGCCCTCGGACGCCGCGGCGACCACCACGGCCCGCGCTTTGTGGTCAGATCTGCTTCTCCAACTTCGCACTCTATGTAAGGGCCGGTTCGCCACTCTCCGTCCCCCTGTTCATGCGGGCTCGCTGTCGGTTGACGCCCTCCGGAGTCACGTCCTGCGGTTGGGTGATACCATCGGACGTGAGCAGCAAAGGCCCTTCGTCATTGCCATTGATGGTATCGACCACGCTGCACGCTCCGGAAGTCCCACCGAAGCATTCCTGGCATCCCTTGTCCCCCCTGAGAGCATACCTCCTAACGTAGTATTCCTTATCGGTGGCCAGCCGCCCGAAGCATATGCGAGCTATCCTTTGTGGCTCCGTATCTCAGATCCTGGAGTGATTCGATGCGATCTGCCAAGACTAGAGCTCCGCGATACGCTGACATTAGTGCAAAAGCGCCTGCCTGCAGTCACCACATACGATCACGACAACATCGCCAACGCCATATGGCAACGATGCCTGGGCCACCCCCTGTCCACGGTGTTCGCGGTTGAAGAGGCGGCAATGTTACACGACCAACCGATGGCCCTCGCGAGGAGGCTCGATGCCACCAGCATAGCATCAGGCGTTGAAGCGTACTACAATCACATTTGGAATGCGGCCACTCGCTACATTGCACCGACGGCTACCCCTGCTCGGCTGGCCGCCTGCCTGTGTCTTCTACCGGTTCGGGCGGATGGGCTTGCCGTTCGAGCAGCATTGGGTTCTGCAGTGCCGTTATCGGTTGACTTGAACGACATCCTTCGCGACTTGCGCCCGTTGGTTGTCGAAGAAAACGGTGGGTTCCGCGTCTTTCACAACGATGTACGCGTGTTCCTACAAAGATTGCTGCAAGCAGATGCTGGCATCTATCGCGAATGCGCGTCGAGACTTGCGGACTTTCTATTGCAAAGCCGAGACAGGCACGCCCTGCATGCAGCCGCACAGAATCTGCTTGGGATCTCCGGACGCGTGAAGGACCAAGCGGCCCTCTTCACACCCTACTATGTCCTTGAGGGGCATGTACTTGGACAGTCCCTGGACGAGCTCTCGGCGCAGGGCGTGACAGCCTCCGAGGCCATTTGTGCGACTTCAGAAGACTGGGATCTGGTGCATCAGGTCGGAACAGCCTTGCAGACCCTTTCCCAGCTACGAACGTCTCTGGAGCTGCGACAGACACCACCCGCGCTCAAAAACGTGCCGGGACCGCTCGCAACCGTTAGTGCTGAACGTTGTGTGGTGCGCCAAGAAGGATGGACAGAGGCGGTGTTGCATGTCGCATTTGATGATATTGCTTCGCTTGCAGCCTTTGGGGAACACGCCCGCGCAAAGGCGACATGGGAGCGATGGTTCGCTGGCGCACACATCAAGGACCTAGTGAATGCAGTGCTTGGGCACGGAACGGCTCCGGACAGCCCTGGCACAAGTGACTCGATCAACCGCCTGCTCACCAAGGCCGGCTTGGTGAGTGGACGCCTTGGGGTGTACCTGACACGATACCCACCTGATGCAGGCGGCCAGGGTGAGGCCGACTTTGCCACCGGCCTCTTCCAGGCCATGAGAGAGCAGGGCAAACTCCGGTCCTTTCTTCGAATCCAGCAACACGTCCACAGATACTACTCCCAAGACGCCGAGCGAATAGTCGCCGAGACACTTCAACGCCGTGAATGGGGTCGCTGCAAAGCACTGCTGCGAATGATGCGTCCGAGCCACGACTACCCACTCTCGTGCCGCTTGGTCCTGTGTGGCGCCGCGATGCTGCTCGCAGACCATGATCTGCGAGAGTCGCACGTACTTCCGCTGATTTCGGATCCTCAGACCCTGATTGCGAACGCTGTTGCATCACGTGATGCCAGCGGCCCGGCAACACAGGTCATGAGCATGTCGTGGGCGGCCTTCATCCTTGGGTTTGAAGCCCCATCTCGGGAGGCCGCCGGCATCCGTGAGGCAATAACAGATGTCTACTATGCAAGCAGCCGGGACGATCGGACCGACGACGTAGTGGCGCAACTACTACATGCAGCCGCTCTCTTGGGTTCTTGGGTTTGCACGACCTCAGCTGGCACTGTGAGAGCGGCCCACGTCCGAAACGATACAGTTGCGAGCGTGCTTGCATCGTTCCTTGGCACCATGCAGCGACCGGCCTACGTAGTACACGAGGCATTCGGATTGATCGCGCCATCTCTCGTGCGCGGCATTGATGAGTGCTCGCGTAGTGACGCCGAGATCGGTCCGGGCGTTAGAACTGCACTGTATTGCCACCTACAATCGGGACAATGGTCCGAGTTGTTTCTCGACACAGCTTGGCACAGCCTAGCCAGGGACGGTGCATATCCGGCGTTGGTTGCCTATGCCGATTCGTGGATTGGCCCGGGGGGCCGTGCTTGGCGGGAGCCCACCGAGGATCGCCAACGGATTGTCACACGGTTGGCGACCTTGCTCGAGGGAATCGACGAACTCGCTCGCGCACAACGTGCTCGCAAGGTCCTGCCCTGGGGAGACATTGGTTACAGTAGCCACAAGGAGTATGCCCTGAGGCAGCCGTTAGATTGGTTTCAGGTTTTGGCAAACAGGGATGCCCATGCTTGGTCTGGCGCGGGCTTGCGCCTGCTTGCCGTATCGCGCGAGGCCTCACGTGCAGGCGACAATCGCGTGAGTTGGGACGTCGAAGAAGCTGTGCTGGCCACGACGTGCATACATGGTCCAGCCTCTCTGGCGCGCCTGACAGGCCTTCCGAACGCTAGCGTCGGAGCGAAGGACCACAGTGTTGTTTGTGGGCTACTCCGCATGGCTGAGCGCGTGTCGCTTCCTTCGCCCGACTTGCTTGCAATATGGGCCTTCTGCACTGGCAAGATGTGCTGGCAGGTTCGTCACGATCGTGAGCGGCTTGTCGAGGCAAGGGACCAGTTACTAAAATGTAAGGGGACTCTTGCAGCGGAGATGGAACGCATTGCGGCTGCGGAGTTCTTGTGCGAGCACGATGCACGCGGCGACGGAAGCGCAGTTGAACCTCAGCGGGCGTGGTTGAAGGACCTTGGCCCAAGTGCCGACTTCACCTTTGCCTGCAAGGAGCATGATTGGTCAGGCCTCGCAAGCGCGCTTGAGCGACTTAACGCGGAGCGGGATCAAGGATCTGCCCAGGCCATCGAGCTTGCTTGGCGGACGCTCGGAGAACGGGAAGATCGCGACTGGCACTATGACGGCGCGTCTGCAGCGTATGAGGCCCTAATCCCACTACTAAGTCCGGAGCGACGCTGGGACGCCGTGCGTCGAGCGGTTGCGCGCGGACGAGCAGATATTCCATCGCACCGCTGCAACGCTCTCGCTCAAGTGCTCGATGATATGTGTCGACGTGTCGCATCCAAGGGCGATATTGGCGCAGCTAGACGTGGGCTCGAACGCTTGCTGGAAATGCACGAGCTATGGACGTCTGGCGCTGGCCACTTGGGGACGATCGTTGCCATCCCGATCGCCGCCGAAACACGGGTCGGCACTTGGCGCGAGATCCTCCTCGACTTGCTGATGGACCTACTGAGCTTCGACGAGCAAAGCTATGTGCAGTCGGCTCTACGTGGCGTGTATCGATCGCTGGCTCTTGACGGCACTCTCTTTCCGCGGTTCGCGGCTAGAGTCAGGGCCGAGAATGCGGACGTGCAGCGCCGGGTACTGTTCGCGGCGGAGTCGTTGGCGCAACTTCCCGGCGCAGACGCCTTTTGCGATTGGTTGGCTGAGCAGGTCCCTTCCGCGCGCCTGGACATGGGTTTGCATGCATGGTGTGCGCTTCGCACTAGCTTCCGAGCAATGGGGAAGCCACCGCCCACTTGGCCAGAGCCTAGCGAGGCTCCGCCATTATTGTACGCGGCAGCTACCCCGCTCATTGACCGCCCAGTCGAGGAGCAGGGCCTCTACCAAACAGCAGGTAGGGCCTCCAGCAGAATCCTCTCAATGCTGCAAACAGCTTGTGAGGAGAGCGTGATGGATCTCCGGGTGCAACTGGCTGCAAGCGTCAAGGGCGATCCGCCTGTAGCCCGTTCAGTGAGGCGAAGGGATGTGCGCGTCGGAGATATGGTCTACAACCCAGGCGATGAAGCGGAGACTGATCGCCTCTTCGTCATGTTGGCGACGCGGGAGCGGCAGGGTCGGTTTCGTGGCGTGCCGGTTGAACGGTTGGCGCAGGCTCTGTTGCCATGTGTAGATCCATGTGTTTTCTTGCGAACGCCCACGCGATGGTTGCAAAGTATGCAATGGCCCGTTGACAAGGCACTTGACGAATTAATCTGAAGTTCCAGAGGGTCTAAAGCCCTCCGATCGGGTCAATGGGTTACGGGGAAAGCACTTGCGCCGACTGAGGCGTTATTCTGGCGTGCATAATGTAGTCACTAACGCAGTTGACAAGCACAGACCATTAGGCTACAAAGTGGTCATGAGCCATCGCTCTGGCGCTGTGCATGTCGTCACGACCAAGAGGCACCACAAGGGCAAGGACTACGTCGCGCACGTACTCCGGCGAAGCTATCGCGAGGACGGCAAGGTCAAGAACGAAACAGTCGGCAACCTGTCCCACCTCCCCGATCATGTGATCGATCTGATTCGTCAGTCGCTTCGAGGCGAGCGGTTCGTCGAAGTCGGGAACACGTTCGACATTGTGCGCTCCCCACAGCATGGCAACGTGCAGGCTGTACTCACTGCGATGAGAGCACTTGATATGAGCAGCTTGATCGCGTCGCGACCATGCCGCGAGCGCGACCTGGTAGTGGCGATGATCGCGGGGAGGGTGATCAGCCCGCGAAGCAAGTTGGGGACGACTCGGTGGTGGCAAGGAACGACTCTCCCGCGGCAATTGGGCGTCGAAGATGCAACCGAGGACGAGCTCTATTCGGCGATGGACTGGCTGCTCGAGCGGCAGCCAATCATCGAGAAGAAGCTTGCTGGCCGCCATCTGCAGGTTGGCGGCATGGTGCTGTACGACCTTTCGTCAAGCTACTTCGAGGGAACAAAGTGCCCGCTCGCGGCGCGAGGTCACAGTCGCGACGGCAAGCATGGCACACTGCAGGTCAACTACGGCCTCGTCGCCGATTCCTTGGGCTGCCCGGTGTCCGTGTCCGTGTTTCACGGCAACACTGCCGACTCGACCACCGTCATGGGCGAGGTGGAGAAAGTGCAATCACGGTTTGGCGTGAAGTCGATGGTGCTCGTGGGAGATCGCGGAATGATCACGCAAAAGCAGATCGACGAGTTGAAGGAACGGCCAGGCATCGAGTGGATCACCGCTCTGAGATCAACAGCGATTCAAGGCCTACTGAAACGCGAGAGCCTTCAGCTCGGCTTGTTCGACGAGCGAAACCTATTCGAGCTGACGGACTGCGAGCATCCAGGCGAACGCCTCGTTGCCTGTCGCAATGACGCGCTGCGCCAGAGTCGCGCTCACACGCGCCAATCGCTGCTGGAAGCCACCACCGAGAAAATGCAACGCGTCCAGAAGTCGGTAGAAACCGGCAAACTGAGAGGCAAGGCGGAGATCGGCTTGCGCGTCGGCAAGATCATCGATGCACACAAGGTCGGCAAGCACTTCATTTGCGAGATCGGCGATTCCACGTTCACCTTCCGCATCGACGAAGAGCGCGTGCTTGAAGAGGCTGCGCTCGACGGCATCTACGTAATTCGAACAAGTCTCCCAAAGAAGGCCATGAGTGCCGCGTCTGTCGTCGAGTCCTACAAGAAGCTGAGTGGCGTAGAGCGAGCCTTCCGCAGCTTCAAAACGGTGGACCTTCACGTGCGCCCGATCCGCCACTGGAGCGAGTCGCGTGTGCGCGCTCACATCTTCCTATGCATGCTCGCCTACTACGTCCAATACCACTGCCAGGAGGCGTGGCGATCGATGTTGTTTTCCGACGAGGAGGCGTGGACTCACTGTCGAACGGACCCGGTCGCACCAGCCGTGCGCTCGGAGGCCGCGCTGCGCAAGGTTGCCACTCAAGTCACTGAGGATGGTGAGCCAGTGCACAGCTTTCGCACGCTGCTCGACAATCTCGGCGGCATCGTCTGCAATCTGTGCCGGAGAAAAGGCGCGCCCGACACTGAGCCAGAATTCGAGATCGTCACGCAGCCCAGTCCTATGCAAAAGCGGGCTCTCGATCTGATCGAGGGTATTGCTGCGATGAACGCGTAGACAGTAACCGCGCATGATCAATCATCACATCTATAGGATGCACGCCAACATGCGCTTCAACCCCCCTGGAACTTCAG